>DATDKX010000187.1:0-2077 GCA_036519615.1 Propionibacteriaceae bacterium | reverse complement strand
AAGATATTGGTTCTTCACCCACCGGCCCTTGCCGTGGTAGGAGATGTATCGGAATCCGTCGATAACAGTGGCGGTGACTGACAGTTTGGTCCCGGCATCGACGACTGTCACCACCGCGGAGTCCTCCCTCGCCTCGGTCCGAACGTTCAAGTCCGTGGTTGCGTATTTCTTGTCGATCACCTTGAGCTTCGGTGACATCGTTTCCGAGACGGAAATCTTGGGCTTGAGTGCCAAAGCGCTCTTGACTGGCGGTCGGGTACTGCGCCGGCTGGCCTCTTGGCTTCGTGCTGTCGTCTCGCTTGACGATGATTCGACCGACGCCGATGCCGAGGCGGCCGGAGCCGGGTACGCGACCTGTGGGTCATCACCTGGTATGACGGCGCCAGCTACACCTACGCCTAATGCCGTTATTACTGTCGCTGGAATCGCGATTCGTGCTGCTCGTACCGCAAGCGACGGCCGCATCGCCCTTCGTGGGCGCGGTTTAGACACCTGCTCTGCCTCCCCCGAGAAAATGAGACCAAAGCGTTATCTCCCGCAGGAGTCTAAACAGTCAAGTCACGATTGCCCAACCCCAAAGCCAGCTTTGGACACGGCAATATTTCTTTCGGGAGACGAGATTAAGGGCACGGTTCTGGGAGCCGAGCTCGCAAGCTCATCGGCGTCACATCAATCCCGCCGGGACCGTCAATCACGGTAGGGGCGACAAATGTGAGGATGTGACCGATGGCGCAGGACGACTGGCTGGCCGACCGATTCGAGGAGCATCGACCCCACCTCAGGACGGTTGCCTATCGGATGCTCGGCTCGGCGAATGACGCCGAGGATGCCGTCCAAGAGGCCTGGATTCGGCTGAGCCGGTCCGACAGCAATGCCGTCCAGAACCTTGGCGGCTGGCTCACCACTGTCGTGGCTCGGATAGCTCTGGACATGCTGCGTTCCCGCACGTCGCGGCGCGAGGAGCCGGTGAGCGAGGTGCCGGCGGAACCGGCCCACAACGGCCCGTCGGACACGCAGCCGGAGGAGGCAATCATGATCGCCGACTCACTGGGTCCCGCCATGCTGGTGATCTTGGAAACGTTGTCGCCAGCGGAGCGGATTGCCTTCGTGTTGCACGACATGTTCGCTGTTCCGTTCGATGAGATTGGCCCGATCGTTGGGCGCTCGCCCGCAGCTGCCCGTCAGTTGGCTAGTCGCGCCCGTCACCGCGTTCAAGGTGCCGATCCTGCCGGGGCAGTTGATCGCAGCCGAGCGCGGCGTACTGTAGAGGCCTTCTTGAGCGCCTCACGCGACGGAGATTTTGGAGCACTGCTGGCGCTCCTCGATCCAGACGTAGTGCTGACTGCTGACCCCGACGCGGTGCGCGTAGGTGCCTCGCAAGTACAAGGATCACAAGCTGTCGCAGAGACGTTTGCTGGACGAGCCCGGGCCGCGCGGCTGGCCTTGATCAATGGGCAGCCGGGCCTTGTCTGGGCGCCAGGCGGCAAGGTCCAGGTGGTGTTCGGGTTCACAGTTGAGGAGGACAAGATCACAGCGATCCGGTTGCTGGCCAACTCGGCGGCACTCGAGGCGCTCGACCTCGTGCTGCTGAACGAGTGAGCAAACCGGCGCTGCCCTGAATTTGCATCGTAATTGCACCCGAATGGCCTAGATCGGTGCTCCTGGGTCAAATGATGATGCGAAATCAGGGTTCCCACAGTCGCCCGACTGATGTTCCGGCGATCGCCCGAGGTGCCCGGGGGCTGCGTTTGTAATCAGATACGAAGGGATTACCGCCAATCCAGAATCGCCAAGGCCGATCCGCCTCGACCGAGACCCCGACCCGCGGCCCGACCATGATCATCTCTGCGAGCTCAGCCGGCGGCTCCAGCTTCACCGGTCCGTCGCCGAGCAGGTCAGATCCCTTGTGCTCGGGATGTAAGCCGAGTGCCTGAGTGAGCCGGCCGGGACCTCGTGCCAGATCACGATCACTCGCGCGTCCGCGTCGCGATCTTGCCAACTCGAGGCCCTCGATCACTTCACCAGCCCGCATCAGAACTCCGCGGCCAACCCCTTCCGGTCCGCAGCTGATGTTCCC
>DATDKX010000186.1:0-12415 GCA_036519615.1 Propionibacteriaceae bacterium | reverse complement strand
ACGTTGGCAAGCTGGTCAGGGGTGGCGATGGGCTGGATGTGCTGGACACCGAGCCGCTGGTTGGGGGTCTCGACGAAGCCGCCCGTCCCTGGTGTCGACGCCTCGACGAAGCTCAGCGGAGAAACCCACAAGGCATTGCCGGTGGACTCGATGAGTTGGGTCAGAGTCACCTTCCGGGACTGCAGGCGCTGCGGATCCACCTGGACCTGCAGTTGTCGATCTCGCATGCCCCACACCGAGACGTTGGCGACGCCGGGAATGCTCATCAACCGAGGCCTGATCTGCCAGCGCGCCAAGACCGACATCTGAATCTCAGAAACGGTGTCGGAGCGCATTGCGATCATGGCGACCCGGCTCGTCGACGACGTCGGCTGGATCATGAGCGGCGGGGTGCCCACGTTAGGCAGCGCCTTGGCCTGCGACATCCGCTCCTGGGTCAACTGACGGGCTGCCAACAAGTCGGTACCGGGCTCGAATTGCAGATCGATCGCCGAGAGACCAGGCATCGATCGCGATCTGATGCTTTGTACCCATGGGATCCCGTTCAGCAGGTCCTGTTCTATCGGCACCGTGATCAACTGCTCGACCTCTTGAGCAGAAAGGCCGAGGGCCTCGGCCTGTATCTGGATGTCCGGTGGCTCAAACTCCGGATAAACATCTACGGCCGCGCTGTGGAGCTGGTACAGGCCAACTCCCAGGATCCCGATGGCAGCCGCCACCACGAGCCGAGAGAACCTCAGCGCTGCACTTACAATCCACTTGATCATCGGGCTCCTTATGGATGGTGAAAGGCAGATCTCCTATTCGCGAGCTGCGAGCGTCGGGAATCGCGCGCCGCCGCACGGATGAGAAGCGAGCACAGGCGGTTTGCTTTGCGAGCGACGACGCCGGCGGCGGGTCCCAAAGCGCGATGCGCGAGCAGCTCAGAAAATGGTCCAGATGCTGCAACTGGGCATGGCGAATCGGCGCAATAAAGAGCAACGGGTTCGTTAACGCCCGAATGGCACCGAATGAGGCCGGGCAAAACACAGCGTCGCGTATGTCAACGGTGCGGGCGTGCACGCCAGTAGGGAGTACAGACCGGGCGCCTTTAGTACGGCGCAGCGCCAACCGTTATCGCTTTGAGATAACTAAGCAATTCGTTGCGCTATTTATCGGTCCTAGCGAGCACTTCTCAGGGCATCCGGACCAAACACCGTCAAACTTGCGAATCTCTCCGTAGCGAGGTCAGCAAGTGCACCTCCAGCGGCTCCTGCCTCCCCTTCAGGTGCAATTCGCCTAACGGTGTCGTTACGGCGTCTGGCAATAACGCCTTAGTATCTGGGCCGATCGCCACACCACCGGTAGGAGCACTGCCTTCAATGCGGGAGGCGACGTTGACGGTATCGCCGACGATTGTGTGCGTACGTCCACCCTCTGCGCCCAACAGGCTGACAGAGACATGTCCGGAGTTGATTCCCACCCGAAACTGCGGCCATTCAGGATGCTGCTCTGCTAAACGAAGGGTCGCTTCTTGCAGGGCAAGTCCGGCACCGGCCGCACGTTCGGCATGGTCAGGTTGGTCACCACGCTTGTTAAACGTGACCATCAAGGCGTCACCGATGATGCGATCAACATCGCCCCTGTACGGTGATTTGACCGCCGGAACTGCAACCGCGAAGTACTCATTGAGCATCCGGGCCACTTCGTCGGAGGCATGCGTCTCCGAAAATGCGGTGAATCCCTGCAGATCCGCGAAAAGCACACTGATCTCACGGCTCCCGGCACTGGTTTGCGGCAGATAGAGCTCCGCAAACCTTTCCTCCCTCCAAGACGTCTGCGCACTCAATGCGACCAGGGCAAATGCGGCAAGCATGAGCACGTGCCACTCCCACCACGAAAGGTGCCAGTTACGAGCAAAGGCCATCGCGATGATGGATTCGGCCAGCAGGATGAAGGCTGACGGCACAGCCAAGAGCAGCAACGAGGGGCGCCGCCGCCATAGCTGCACGTAACGCACTGCGCTCCCCCCGTAGAGCAGCACCGCTGGTACTGCAAGCAGCAGAGGAAGGCCCTCCGCAAATTGTGGCGGCCTGTTCAGAGGCGGCAGCGACGCCAGTGACCAAACTGCCCAACCGACCATGAGGACAAGCAACGCCCATCGAAGGCGTTTGCCGATACGCACATGGCGAACCGCGCTGTCACCAGAAAAATCCGCGGTCGACAATGCCCCGAACACCGAACCAAGGGCCACACCCACCGGCGTAGCAATGAGGAAACCGGTGTTGCTCTTCGCCAGTAGGACACCTGGTGTCGCGAGTGCGTGCAGAGCGAGAAAGCCGGCCGAGGATAGAAAGGCAAGAGAGACATAGAGCAGTCGGGCATCCCCGCGGCGCCCGGCCGCCTCACCGGTGGCGTACGCCAAGACGGCGGAGAGCACCGCCGTGATCAATACCAACCAGAAATGCGCCGGATGGTGCTCCCAACGAAGATCAAGTTTGGGTTGCCAAAGCAGCAGAGACAGACCGAGCAATGGCACCGCCAAGACGACGGTGGTCTGGGCTATGCGCGTCCCAGACCGCGTTAACGCGGCCACTCAAGCCTGCGGCGTAGCTAGGAACTGGTGGATTTCGGAGACTACAACCGATCCTTCTCCGACGGCCGATGCCACCCGTTTGACCGAGCCGGCTCGCACGTCGCCGACTGCAAACAACCCAGGGACGCTCGTTTCGTGCGGATGCGGGCTGCGTTCCAGCTTCCAGGAGGCGCAGGCCCCTGCATCGGCTCCTGTGTAGAGAAAGCCATGCTCGTCGTGGTCAACCTCAGCCGGGAGCCAGTCCGTCCGCGGCCTTGCCCCGATCATGACGAACAAACTCTCCAGAGGCAGCTGCTGCTCCTGCCCGGTCTTACGGTCGCGCACTGTTATCCATTCCAGTTGTCCATCACCGTGGCCGCCGACCACCTCGGTGTTCAAGTGGACCTTGATCATCGGCAGCGCGGAGATTGCATCTACCAAGTAGGCGGACATGCTGTCGGCCAGTCTGGAGCCTCGAACGATCATGTGTACCGCTGCGCAATACCTTGCCAGGTGCAGGGCGGCCTGTCCCGCCGAATTGCCGGCACCGATGACACCAGTACGCAATCCGGCCAGCGCTTGGGCAGCCGACACGCTTGCTCCGTAGTACACGCCGTGACCACTGAGTTCTTCCAAGCTCGGCACGCCGAGGCGTCGGTAGGAGACCCCAGTCGCGATCACCACCGCCCGTGCGCTGACCTCGCCGACGTCGCCGATCTGAGCTACAAATCCGCCATCCTCCTGGGGGGTCAGCCGTGCCACTTCCCGGGTGACAACAAAGCGAGCACCGAAAACCCACGCCTGCTGATAGCCCCGCTGCACCAGTTCGGCACCACTGAGTCCTCGGGAGAAGCCGAGGTAGTTCCGGATCAGGGAACTCGTACCGGCTTGGCCGCCGATTGCCTCGCGCTCGACGACGATGGTGCGGATGCCTTCCGATGAGGCGTAAACGGCCGCCCCAAGGCCTGCCGGTCCGGCGCCGACGACCAGCAGGTCAAATCGATGATCAACATCTCTCAGAGTGGTGGGGATACCCCAGGCCTCGAGAATCTCGGTATCGGTTGGGTTCACCAGGGTCGCACCGCCGATGGCTGGCATCCAGACCACTACCTCACCCTCTGGATGCCCCATATCAGCGAGCGCACGCTGGCCAAGCTCGGACGCACGGGCGCGAAAAGCGTGTGGGATGCCGTTCCGGTTCAGCAGCTCACTCACCGCGTACGCGCGGCCGCTGTGCTGTGGGGCAACAACGACAACCTCGCGAAAGTTCGTGGGTTCGCTGCGGGACCATTCCTGGACGAACTCGGCAATGACACGGTGGAACAACTCGTCAGGGGTTATCCACGGCTTGAGTACGTAGTAGCTGATGTCGCCAATGGCAATGCTCCGCAAGATCTTGTGTGCGGACTCAGGATGTGCCCAGGCACCCCACGGTACGAGGAGGGCGCGCCGTGCGTTGGGATGCAGGCTCCTTGCGGTCTCGAAGATCTTGGCTCGAGCGTCGTCGGGGAACGAGTCGTCCACCAAGACAACAGCCACCCGCTCATGGCGGTCATGGGCTCCCTCGAGCGTCCTTAATGCATCTTCGGGGAAAAGCTCTCCGCGTACGCGAAAGTCCGATCCGAACGCGCGCTGCAGTTCTGCCTCGATTCTTCCCAGCAGACGCGGATCAGCGTCGACCGCCAGCAGCAGCGGTCGGTCGCCCCAGTCCCTTGCAGCCATGACATAAGGCTAGGCACTGACTGCGTCGGGATATGAGTGCCTACCTGTGCGGCAGAGAATTTATTGATCGGAATGCCCGAGGTGGCCGTAAAGCTCGATGCGGCGGACCATCAAGGGATGCGGCTCGGGGTATCGGTATTGGGCGCCCCGAAATCTAGGTAGTCGTCTGGCCGAATATGGGTGTTCAACTCCCATGAGTAGTTGATCATGCGCTCCTACGGTCGTTTCAAACTTCCGATCGAAGGAGGAGCCATGCCGCTCTACATGGACGTCCACAGCCTCGATGGTGTAGTGACTTTCGAGGACGTGGGCAAAGCTCACCAGGCTGACCTGCAGACTCAGGGCAGCTACGACGTCAGCTATCTGCGCTATTGGGTGGACGGACAGCGCGGAAAGATCTTCTGCCTCGTCGAGGCCCCCACCCCCGACGCAGCCGCGACGGTTCATCGCGAGGCCCATGGACTTGTCGCTGAAGAAATCTACGAAGTGCAGGAGGGGTCATGAGACAGCTCCGCACACTCGCTCTTGCGGGCGCCAGTGCCGTCCTGCTCATGAGCCAAGCGATTTCCGCGTTGGCGTGCGAAGAGCACGCGAACGCAGCGTTGACTGCCCCGGCTCGTACGGCCACGGTCAAATTCCACAGCCTCAGCATCGCCAAGAAGGCAGGCTATTCGATCTTGGCCGATAGTGCTGGAATTACCTGCATTGCCGACCCGCAGATGGGTGCGATGGGGGTGCACTATGTCAAGGGTGATTTGGTGAAGGATCCTGCGATCGCTGCCACAGAGCCGGAAGCTCTGGTCTATGCACCCGATCAGCAGGGCCGGCTACACCTAGCCGCGCTGGAGTATGTCGTGATCAAGTCCGATTGGGACGCGAAGCAACCACAGCCGCCCAGTTTGGGAGTGGGCGCCAGGGAGACAACCGCCCCGCCGATACTCTTCGGCCACGAATTCAACTTCACCAACGCTCCCAACCGGTACGGTCTGCCGCCGTTCTACTCACTGCATACCTGGATCTGGAAGGACAACCCTGCCGGCGCCTTTGAGATGTGGAACCCCAGCGTCACTTGTAACGGATGAAACCCGTGGCAGACCAGTCGTTGCAGCGTCGTACACCGCCTGCATGCTCAGCTGGTCAATAAGGATGGTCTTACACGGCGATGCGGCGGACAATCGTTGAATGCGGCTGATCGAGCGAGAGAGCCAGCTGGCCGCGTTGCGTCAGTACGGGGATGAGGCAAGCCAAGGCAGCGGACGTCTGGTGCTCATTTCGGGCGAGGCGGGCGTTGGCAAATCCGTGCTGCTGGAGGAGTCTGCCCACTACTTGAATGACGCCCGCTGGCTCTGGGCAGGTTGTGATGGTTTGTTTACCCCCGCCGCGCTGGGGCCGCTGTTGGATCTCGCCAGCCAATTGGATGGCGAGCTGCTCCGGCTCTGCCACGCTGAGGCGAAGAGAGATCAGTTGTACGGCGCACTGCTGCAACAACTCGGCGATCTGCAAACCTTCACTGTTCTCGTCATTGAGGACGTGCACTGGGCTGATGAGGCAACGCTGGATCTCCTGAGTTACCTCGGCCGGCGGATCCAGCACTTGCCGGTGCTGCTCCTGGTCACCTATCGCGACGACGCACTGGTGGCCACCGATCCACTGCGTCTCACGCTGGGAGCGTTGGCAATCCAGCGAGCGACTCGCCGGCTCAGCCTGGCAACGCTGTCAGCGGCCGGCGTTGCGACCCTGGCGGAAGGCACGACGATCGACGCCACCGAATTGCACCAGCTGACGGCCGGCAATCCTTTCTTCGTCATCGAGGTGCTACAAGCCGGCGACGACGCCCTCCCGGCGTCGGTTCGCGATGCGGTCCTCGCTCGCACGAGGACGTTGAGCCCATCGGCACACGATGCCCTTGACACTGCCGCGCTGATCGGTTCTCGGATGCAGTCCGGGCTGCTGGTGTCGTTGCTGGACGATCCGCTGGTCGTAGATGAGTTGATCAGTCATGGTCTGTTGCTCAAGGATGGAGATGATGTTCGATTCCGTCATGAGATAGCGCGAGTCGCAATTGAGGCAGCCGTTCCTCCGTACCGAACGGCGGCCATTCACACCAAGATCATGGACGCGCTGCTCTCCCAAGGGTGCAACGACGATGCACGATTGGCGTTCCATGCTGAAGGCGCCGGTAGGGACGATTTTGTCGTTCGCTACGGGTCCCGTGCCGGCCGGCGTGCTTCAGAGCTGGCGGTGCATCGGGAGGCGGCGGCCCAATATGCCCGCGCCCTGCGCTCTGCAATGGACACCGATCTCCACACCCGAGCTGAACTATCAGACGCACTGGCACAGGAACTAGCGCTGGTGGATCGCTGGAAGGAGTCGGCTGAGATGCGCACCGCAGCTCTCGAGCTGTGGCGCGGGGCGGGAGATCTGAGGCGCGAGTCACAGTCCCTGCTTCGGCTATCTGTGGCGATGTGGCGATTGTGCCGTGGCGCCGAATCCAAACAAGCTCGCGACGCCGCGCTGGCTCTGGCTCAGGAATGCGCATCCGATCCAGAAATTGCGCGGGCATACGAACGGACGGCGTCTCACCGGCTCGCCGAGGCTCGCTATGAAGAAGGCACCACGATGGCGCGACAGGCCCGCGAGATGGCAGAGCAGCTCGGGCTCACTGACGTGATCAGCGATGCCCTGGACACGGAAGCCAAGGCGATTCGAGGCAGGGGTGGAGAGTGGGCGGTGCCGATGCACGCCGCACTCGAGTCCGCGTTGTCGGGTGGCCACGAGGAACAGGCTGGCCGTGCCTTCGCCCGCGCGTACATGTGGTACTGCGAGGATCTCCGACCCGAAGAGGCCGAGCGCTCCTACGGCGACGCCTTCGCTTACTGCGAGGAGCACGACATCGGCACGTTTGTCGTGTGTTTGCAAGGCCAGCGCACGGCAGTTCTGGAGCAAAGCGGACGCTGGGACGAATGCATCTCGCTAGGCCATGCGCTGCTCGATCAGCACAGGCTGTCCCCATGGAATCGGCTTAGGCCACTGTGCAGCACGGCGAAGGTGATGGCTCGCCGAGGGGAACAGGGTTTCTGGCCATATCTGGACGAGGCAATGGAGTCCGCGCTCCGACTCGGGGAGCCTGAGTGGATCAGACCTGTGGGAATTGCCCGAACCGAGGCATGCTGGCTGGAGGGCCGGTTGGACGCCGCTATCCACGAACTCGATCGGGTGTGCTCTTTCTCAGCCGGTGCCACTGCTGTCGATCGCTGCTGGATGACTCTTTGGATAGGGCGTCTCGGCGGGACAGCGCAAGCCGTTGATATCGAACCGTTCGGCTCACAACTCACGGGTGATGGCGCGCGGGCTGCCGTGCTCTGGGATCGGCTGGGCTATCGCTATGAAGCCGCCCTTGCGCTGCTGGACACCAAAGAGGAGACCCATCTTCGACAGTCGTTAACGAGGCTTGTTGATCTTGGCGCCGACGCGGCAGCTCGCTTAGTCCGCCAAACGATGCGAGACCTTGGCATCCGCTCCATTCCCGCGGGTGCGCGTACGGCCACGAAGGCCCACCCACGAGGCCTGACGGCACGCGAGCAGGAAATTCTCGAACTCTTGTTCCAGGGCCAGTCCAACGAGGAGATCGCCGCCAGCTCGTTCATATCGGTCCGGACGGTTGAGCACCACGTATCGGCGATCCTAGGCAAACTCAGCGCCACCACACGTAAGGACGCTGCCAAGGAGGCGCTCAAGCTAGGCCTCGTCCGTTCGAACCGCGGATCGGTACCGGTATCGGTATTGGGGGCAACGAAATCTAGGTAGTCGTCGGCCCAACATGGGAGATCAGGTCCCATGAGTTGTTGATCATGCGCTCCTACGGTCGTTTATCAAATTCCGACCGAAGGAGGAGTCATGAAACTGTTCCGCACTCTGGCTGTGGCGGCTACCAGCACTGTCTTGGTCGCGGGTCCAGCGGTTGCCGCGTTCGCACAGCCGCAATACGAGCCCCCCGCCGTATCCATTACTGGCCCGGTGGAACCCCAACGTGCACTGTGACGAGAACTCAACGCACAGTACTCAGTGAAAGTGCAGGCAAGTTGCAGTCCTGAACCCGCCTGGATTCAGGACTGCGATTTGTCTGCAGCGCTGTGAACGCGGGGTGACTTTCATTGACGCGGTATGACGGTAAGCACTCGGGCGAGATGAGTGCGGAACTCGGACATGAAGTTACTCAAGAACGTTGCCATCGCTTCGTCGACAACCTCCCCATCAGCGGTGAAGACCTCCGGGGAGTATCGGATGTAGGCCTCTGGCGCGGTCATCTGCCGGGCATTGCAGAAGCTGAGGACGCCGCGCAGGCTTTGCTGACTAACCGCTGTGCCGATCGGCCCAACGGATGCGCCGATCACCGCAGCGGGAATGTGGTCGAAGGAGTTTTGCCCCCAAGGCCGCGATGCCCAGTCGATCGCATTCTTCAATGCTCCAGGAATGGATCGGTTGTACTCGGGAGTGACGAACAGCACGGCATCGGAACCTGCGATGGCCTCCTTCAAGGCGGTCGCCTCTGGCGGATAGTCCTCGTCGTAGTCGGGGCTGTAGAGCGGCAGATTGCCGATCGGGATCTCATTGAACTCAAGATCGTGCGGCGCCAAGCGGATGAGCGCCTTGGAGAGGATCCGGTTGATTGATTTCGACGAGAGGCTTCCCACGAAATAGCCGATCTGGTACGTAGCCATGACTAGCCTTCCTCCTTGATCGAATGCCTCGAATGGTGCACGGCGCTTGTTGCCCCGAGTTCCGCGCTCTATACCCCGTTTGGCAGCACGACGATCTTGCCAGCAGCCGAACCCGCCTCCATCTCGGCGTGCGCGTCGCGAATCTGATCAAGGCGGTAGACGCGATACAGCGGCACGACCGCCGCCCCTGCTGCGACCGCACCGAGGAAGTCCTGCAACACCGGCGCCGGGAGATCGTTGGCCTCGCCGGAGTACGCGGTAAGCCGTACACCTCGTGGAATGTAATCAATCGGGTAGAAATCGCGAACGATCCACTCATTGGACAGCATCCCGGTGAAGCAAACCACCCCATGCAGCCGGGTCGCAGCCAACGTGTCAGGCAGGGTGGGGGTTCCGACCAGCTCGAGAGCCGTGTCGACGCCGTCGAGCAGGATGTCTCGTACATGCTTGGCTACCGAGCCGTCGTCGATCAGTACATGATCGACACCGATCTTGGTCAATGACTCGATCTTGCCAGGGCTCCGGGTAGTCGAGATCACGATCATGTCGCGGCGTTTGGCAAGGACAGCAGTCGCCATGCCTACGGAGGACGTGCCGCCGCGAATCAAGATCGACTGACCTGGCTGAGCGTCAAGCCCGATCGTCAAGGAGCCGTATGCGGTTTGCAGCATCTCCGGGACGGCGCCCAACGTTGCCCAATCCAGGTCACTGCTGAACGGAATGACCTGGCTGGCCGGTACACAGGTGTACTCGGCGTAGCCGCCGTCGAACGTACGGCCCATCCCACCCATCATGGTGGCCACCTGCTGACCGACTGCGAACTCGCCGCCCGGACAGGCCGATACGGTACCGGTCGCCTCAATTCCGGGGATGCGAGGAAACATGACACCCTCGGCCAGACCAAGCCGGGTGTGCAGCTCGGACTGGTTCAGGCCAAATGCCGCGACCTTGATCAACACCTCTCCGCGTCGTGGCGTTGGGATTGGCACTTCGCGGATCTGCAAAGCCTCCGGTGGTCCTGGCTCTTCGAGCACGACAGCCTTCATCATCGACATCAATTGCCCCTTGCCGCTTGGTCCTGGCTCGAAGTGATCAAGTGCCGGCGCAATCGACTCAGGGTGATGGACAGCTGGATTAGGTCGCTCGCGGGCGCGCCCGCGCCGAGGTGATCAGCAAGGGATTCACGGAAGGTCGCGTCGGCCGCCTCGAGAAGACCTTCGCCTTTCTTGGTGAGCTCAATCAGATTCGATCGCCCATCACTGGGGTTGGGAAGCCGTCGGCACCAGCCCGCGATTTCGATCTTGTCGACCACTTTGCTCGCTCCGCCTACGGTGATGAACAACATCTCGGCGACATCCAACACCCGACAGCGGGGCGTCGTACTCACCACCTGCATAACCTCTAGCCAGGCCAGGGGTAGGCCATGCTCGCGATGAAGTCTGGCGTCAACTCGGTTCCAGAGGTCTGTCTCCAGCCGGACTAGATCCCGGAACAGCCCAATCAGATCCAACTGCATGGCTCGACACTACGCCACATAGATTCCATGGAATGTAGAGGTGTTGGGTCGACCTCAACTCAGAGACGGCTCCGGTTTGGGGCAGAGCCGGGCGGGCTCAGCAGCGCGCAGGTGCGCCGGATCGTCAGCGAGGTGAGAGCCGCGGTGGATGTCGTGGGATTCACCATCGCGGAATACTTCCCGCGGCAGGTGATGCACATGCAACAGATCCTGGAATGACTTCCGCTGCTCGATGATCGTCCGACGAAATGAGTTGGTAGGCGCGAAATAGCGCATGCATTGGCCAGGTCGCCTGCGTACGGTCTCGACGAGCTGGGGAGCCGCTTGCCACAACTGCCAGGATGCCGAGATGGAGATCCGTGATGCCGTCGATTCGGATTGGGCCGCCATTTGGGAGTTTTTACGGCAGATCGTCGTAGCCGGCGACACCTACTGCTGGCCTCCCGACACGACTGAGGGTGCGGCACGAACATGGTGGATGGGCAAGGCCGGCGGCCGCGTACTCGTCGCCGTCGATGACGGTGCAGTCGTCGGAAGTGCCGAGCTTCATGCCAATCAGCCAGGTCCGGGGAGTCATGTCGCCAATGCAGGCTTCATGGTGTCGCCGACTGCAGCCGGTAGAGGTGTTGGACGTGCCCTTGCTCAGCGCGTCCTCGAAGTCGCGGCGGAGGATGGCTACGCGGCGATGCAGTTCAATGCTGTCGTCCAGACCAACGAGCACGCAGTACGTCTGTGGGAGTCGCTCGGTTTCACGATTCTCGCCACCGTTCCGGAAGCGTTCCAACATCCTGACCGCGGGTTGATCGGCCTTCACATCATGCACCGGTTCCTGCGGTAGCTCCGCAGGTGAGGTCTGCTTGCTCCGCCGCCTATGTCTGAGTGATCCGTCGTCGGCGGAGACGCTCGGCGGCAAACCCAACAAGCACGACGGTGAAGCCGGCTGCGCTGACGGCGCCGAGCAGGGAGGCGCCGGCGGCGTACGCGCTCGGCGCGGCACCGCCCAACGGCCGGGCGGCATGATGATTGGCTCACCGGGACGGTCCGCGGTGGTAAACGCTTTCCCGAACGCCCTCACCAGGCTTGAAGCGGCTTGGGATGCATGGATTCACCTTCCTTCGTCTCGTGGCTGTCCGGTGGCATCCGGTCGGCGCGTGGCGTCGACGACTTCACCGACGAGTTGCTCGAGAATGTCTTCGAGTGCAATCAGGCCTCGCGTTTGGCCGTTCTCGTCGATCAGGCGAGCGAGGTGTGAACCGCTGCGGCGCAGAGTTGCCAGTGCGGTCTGCAAGGTGTCGGCGGTCCGGATGTTACCCAGCGGGCGAATGTAGTGGCGGTCCACCCGCAGGTTCCGGGACGCCGGGTCGGTTTCCAACACGTCGGCGAGGTGAATGTAGCCGATGAGGTCCGCTTCGGTCGAGGGATGATCATCGGCTCGGACCGGGAAGCGGGAGTAGCCGGTGGCGGTGACGAGCTGCTCGATATCGGCCGGAGTGACGTCCGATCCGACGGTGATCAGAGCCTCCAGTGGCAGTCCGACAATCTCGGCCTTGGTCTCCTCGAATGCCAGCGCTCCGGATAGCAGCTCATGCTGGTTGGCCTGGAGGAGCCCTTCTTCGCTGGATTCGCCGATCAACGCCGCTACGGAGTCTCTGTCGATGACGTCACCGATTTCACTTACGGGTTTGATACGAAGCACCCTCAACACGCCGGTTGCCACGGCAGTGAGGCCGAGGATGATCGGGCGGAATATGCGCACAAAGGTCAGCAGGGCTGGCGTGAGCATCATCGCGGCGCGTTCTGGTCCCGTGAGGGCAAGGTTCTTCGGCACCATTTCGCCGAGCAGCATGTGCAGACATGACACCAAGGTGAGCGCGATCCCGAGCGCGAGCGGGTGGACGAGCC
>DATDKX010000185.1:0-2051 GCA_036519615.1 Propionibacteriaceae bacterium | reverse complement strand
TTAGCACGGATTCTTGGCGTGCTAACGCCGGGAGAAGCAAGGGTCAGTCTTAGAATCTCGGCACCTCAAGGCCCCTCACTCCCGTCCGAAGACCGTCGCCAAGCCTTGGCCTACCCCGACGCAGAGCGACGCGATGCCGGGCGAGGCGCCGGTGCGAGCCATCTGGTGGATCGGCGTCGTGGCCAGGCGGGCGCCGCTGCAAAGTCTCCGCGACCACCTGTCTGGCCTGGAGGCTGCGCGTTGCTTAGCGGTCGCAGCGCGCCTCATCAGCGCTGAGGTTGCACGGCAGGCATCCTCCGCGACTATCGGGTCCGCAGTTCTGACGCGGCAGAGAAGTCCTGCAGCTACGCACCGCGCATCCGCCGAATCGACGGGAGCCGAAGGAGCGCCGCCGCGCCCACGCAAACCCAACCAAACCAGCCGCCAAACCTCGCATACAGAGTGGGCGAAGGGGAGCTGGTCGGCACGTGAGCAATTACCGCAGAGCCGGGTAGGATGCTACTCGGCGTCTCCGCGACGAAGTGACCATACCTATCGCTCGCGGTGAGGAGGCCGCCGCGTGCGGAGTGTACCACCGCGTAGCCGTTCTCGACGCCGCGCAAGGCAGCGATGCGTGCGGCCATCCAAGCGTCGCGCCCGAAATCCCATGCCGGCTCGAGGACAGCGACAACGCCCTCTTTGCCATAACCCCGACCGAAAGAAGCGAAGTGCATGTCCTTGCAAATGGAGAGGCCGAAGCGGCTGTCGTTTATTGAGACGATGACATTCTCATCACCTGCGGTCATCGATCCTTCCCAACCGGGCACAAGGTGTTGCTTGTCGTAAGCAGCTAGAAGATCGCCGTTCTGACCGAAGAGCCAGGCGCGGTTCCGCCAGCCGCTCTGTTCTCTTAGGCCGACGCCCACGACGAGGAAGACCGCAGTGCGTCGGGCGGTCTCGGAAAGCGCGGCGCGGCGGGCCTCGGGGTGAGGCTCGTCCGGATCGATCTTCTCCGGCAATACGACGATCCGCGCCCCCGCCTCCGCCAGCCGTGTCACCGCTTCATCGTAGCCACGCCAAATCTCTTCTGCTTTCTCGTGCGCTATCTTCTGGCTGATCACGTCGTCGATCGCGACCATCCCGACCGGCACGCTAACAGCGGCGGGACGGCTCTTTGCCAGCCGCCAGCAGCCGTACCCGATCGCAAGCACGAGGAGCAGAACCGGGAAGCCATACGTTAGCATCGGTTGGCTTCTCGGCCGTAATTGATACAAACCAAGCACCACCGCAGACGTGAAAAGGCTCACGACGGCGACAACAGCGGGCGTTCCGCCCACGGACGCGATCTGGATAACAGGCAGCGCATCCATCTGCGTGTAAGCGAAGCTGCCGAACGTGCCGTGAGGCGAAAAAGTAGAGATCAGCGCGTCTAGTGCAGAGCAGATCAGCGGATATGCGAAGACAGTGAGCCAGTGATCCGAACGCCGCACAACGGCGTGCGTGAAGCTCACGATGAAAATCCACTGCGCGATTTGCAGGGGCATTATGATCAGTCCAATCGGGCCTTGAACCGCCACATAGTAGGGCACAAGACTCGCGAGACCGACAGCGGAAGCAAAAGCGGTGAGCAAACGAGCTTCGGCGCGACTGCCGTGGAGGGCGGCGAGCAGCAGTGGGATGGGTGCAATCCAGGCGATCCACCAAACAGGTCTTAATCCGAGCGCGAAAAAGAGAAGTGCGCCGGAACCCAACGCCGCACCGAAGCGTGCCCAGCGGGTTTCAAACAACGATTGCACGCGCGCGATATTACACTGTTCCGAAAGGTCCGACAGTGCGCGCTGCGAGGAGGCAGCCGGGGATCTTCGCTCCACCAGCGGCTGCCCATTCAGTCCAGCGCGGTTGCACGTGAGGCACCCGCGAATACGGCGCGGCTTTATTCACTCAGCCCCCGGCGGCTGCACTTTACTGACAGTCAGACCCACTTCCAAACTCAATCCCGTTCGAAGACCGTCGCCAAGCCCACTACCAAGGCAAGAGAGCTCTGAGTCGCTCCAGCATGCGTGCGACAAGAC
>DATDKX010000184.1:0-2048 GCA_036519615.1 Propionibacteriaceae bacterium | reverse complement strand
CCAGCTACTTCCGTTCCCTTTAGTAGCATCGGCTGGCGACCAATGCTGATGAGTTCTCAAGCGAGATTTCTGACAAATTAACCGGCTCGTCTCTGGTTGTTAGGACGAGGCGTGGGAATGGAGTGACCAAGGAGAAAGCCGGATGCTGGACTGGCTGGATGACGTTTGCGCACGTCAGACATGGTTCGAATATCCAGCTACTTTCGTTCTCTTTAGTATGAGGTGTCATTCGGTACACGGCTGCCGTACCGGCTCCGAACAGACCATGGGAACGAGCGTTCTGGCTGGTTGTTGCTGATAGTGGGCCTGGGAGGACTTGAACCTCCGACTTCATCCTTATCAGCAAAATGCAGGGATCGCTATGCTAACGGCCATTTCCGCAGGTCGCGGCCGACCGAAGAGGCCGAAGTCATGTGCTCTCGTGGCGTTCAGTTATGTGGTCTCATCCTGGCATGCCACCCGGTTGCTCTTCCGCACGCCCCCTCCGACCTGGTTCGCACACATATATCGCTCTCCATCATCGATGCCGAGAATGACAACTAGGGAAGGCCGGTAGGTCACCGCCGAAGTTCAGGGCGCCATGGGCCGCTCTCGGGTCTGGCCTCGTCGTTGCTACCAACCGGCCACGGCGGCGTTGTGGCAGCCACGATCTCCAGTGGGTGGTTCCCTTTAGCCGCCCGGAACTGAAAGACAGTGCCGAGCGGGATCGTCAGGCAGACGCCGGGCTGTAGCGTGACCGTGGCCTCCTGACCGTTCTGTTGGCGCCACATCTCTCCTGCGCCGGCAACGACATACCAGATTTCCTGCACCGTGGCGTGTGATACCGCCTTCGCCACCTCGCCTGGCTCAAGCTGGAAGTGAGCGAAGCTCCCCGAGTCGGTGATTCGGCACAGCGGTCGGACCGCCGAACCGTCAGGGGCAACGACCACTCGCGCTCCTTGCAGCGACTTGGTCTCGAACCGATCGATCACGACATCGGCTCCGTAGGCCACCAGGATCGGCGATCGCCCGGAGTCCGGCCAGCCGGGGACAGGCCGCTCGCCCACCGGCAAGACGCACCAACGAACTCAATCTTCATCTGCGCCACGCCGTCGTCGCTTCATCGAGCGCCTCGATCTCTGCACCGACCAGCGAGAAGGAAAGCGCTTCGGCATTGCTGGCCGCCTGCCTCCCGTTCTTCGCACCGGGGATCGGCAGCACACTCTCCTGCTCGATGACCCACCGCAGCGCCACCTGGGCAGGGGTCCTGGTATGGCGTTCACCGATCTCCCGCAGCAGAGCCACGACTGGCTTGGCCTTCTCTAGTCCATCACCCCGGTAGTAACGGCCGAAGCGCCTGAGCCCCTTGGGCCGGTCTCCTGGACGATACTTCCCGGTGAGGACTCCCTGCGCCAGCGGCTGGTACGCGATCAGCGTGATCCCCAACTCCGTGCAGGCATCCAGCACCCCATTTACCTCCGGCGCTCGATGCAACAAGGAGTACTCGACCTGATTGGAGGCAAGGGGAATGCCCCGCTCGGCCAGCGCCGCGTGGGCGATGCGGAGTTGCGCTGCATTATAGTTGCTCACCCCTATCGCCCTGACCTTCCCCGCTGCGACCGCGTCGGCCATCAACCCCATCAGGGAGGTTATCGGGATGCGTCGCGAAGGGAAGTGGTGCTGGTAGAGGTCGATGGTGTTGCGCCGGAGTCGAGCAAGGCTCTGGTCCAGCGCATCCGGAAACGCGTCTGCCTTTGACAGCCAACCGGGCGGGAACTTGGTGGCGATGACCACCCGCCTGCCCTCGGCGAACTCGCCCAAGCGCTGCTCCGAAGCGCCCCCGCTGTACATTGCGGCCGTGTCGAACAGGTCCACCCCCGCCGACAGACTCGCCTCGAAGGCTAGCTGTTCTTCCTCCGGTCCGGCGGTGCCTCCGTAGGCCAGCTTGGCCGGTCCCCACCGGCTCCGACCTGAGGGGCTACCCCAGGTCATCGCCCCTACGCCCAGCCTCGGTACCTCTAGGACACTACGGCCCAGACGGATTCGGTCTGTCATCCACCCACCATCGC
>DATDKX010000183.1:0-6876 GCA_036519615.1 Propionibacteriaceae bacterium | reverse complement strand
GAAGTTCTTCACGAAGATAGGGTTGTATGGCTTGGTCTTCAGCTTGAATTCGACGGTCCTGGGGTCGGTGGCCATGACCGAGTCGATGTATTTCCACAGCGTGGCGTAGTTCACTGGCGCGTTCTTGCCGAGCTCGAAGGTGAAGACGACGTCCTCGGCCGTGAGGTCGGATCCGTCGGACCACTTGGTGCCGTCCTGAAGCGGCAGTACGAATGTCTGGTCGTTGGGTTGCTGCAGCTCCTTGGCAAGACCCGGGGAGAGCGAGCCGTCCAGGAGGTTGAAGCGCAGCAGGCTTTCATAGATGTACTGCGGCTGGTTGCCCTGCTGAACGTTGGTCGGAAAGTCAGGCGCAGCCGCGAGCGGGTTGAAGCTCTTCGGCGGACCCCATTGGAAGCCGGCCACGAACATCGTCTCTCCAGCTGCTCCAGCACGTCCCTTCGCTTGTCCGGTGCTACTGCCGGTTTGCGCTGTGCCACAGGCCGATACGCCGAGACCGAGAGCTGCGCCCCCAAGGGCGAGACCGGTCAAGGTGAGGAAGTGTCGGCGGCTCGGAGTCCATGTAGTCCTCCAGTCGGCTCCGCTGCCGGCCGTCTGCATTGACGGCTCAATCTGATCGTGCCCAATCCTCGTGTGATTGTCGTTCATTCTTTCCTTCCTCGGATGTGTGTTGCCAGCAGCCGGTGTAGGGACGACCTAGGTCGGTGATGGCTTGGGGCAGCACGAAAGAGGCGCATGTGCTGCATGGTGAATGGATGATGGGCCTCGAGGAGCGCGGCTGAGGCAGTCTGTGCCTCTGCGGCGACCTGCCTCACTGCCTCGCCTCGCTCTCAGCAAGAACTCAGACTCAAACCCACCACGTCGCGTATCCAGAATCAACGCTGGCAACGCGCACGTGTCCAGATTGTTGTGGTTGATCGTCGCACTCCAGGCGCTCTGCGTAAAGAGCACCCTGCGGCTCCGGCGGATCTTTCGAAAAGCAGCGCAACTCATTGCCAACAAGGGCTTTCTCAGATCGGGCTCACCAAGATCAATCTCCGCGAGCAGGCGCTAGCTTCACTGCGCACGGCGATTACCAGTGGAGAGTTGCCACCCCAGACCCGAATTGTGGAAACCGAGCTGTCAGAACGGCTCCAGATCAGTCGCGGCACCCTCCGCGAAGCTATGCGACAACTGCAGCAGGAAGGGCTGGTCACCGCTGGCCCAAGGGGCCGCTTGTACGTGCGCCACCTCGGGCCGAAGAGATCTGTGACATCTTCGCCGTACGGGCGGCTCTCGAGGCCATGGCCGCCCGAGCACTGACCCAGCGGACCGACCGTGCCGAAGCAGTCGCTGAGTTGCGCGGTCTCCTCAACACGATGAGCGATGCCCGAGCTGATGTGGACCTCAAAGGAAGGATCGAGGCCGACCTCAACTTCCACCGCGCCCTCTGCCGACTTACCGGCAACGACACCTTGCTGCATACCTGGGAATCTCTCGAAGGTTCCATCCGGATGTCGATCATGTTCGCCGGCACGGAGCGGGCCATCCGAAACATGAACGTCACTCGGCACAAGATGATCGTCGACGCCATTGCATCAGGTGACCCGGAGGCGGCTGCTGCCGAGGTCCACGAGCACATGGGAGTCGCTGCCAATAACCTCACCCACTAAACGCCGAGGCCGTTAGGACCTGCGGTGACTACGATCGAGCTGTGACGACTACGTCACCAAAGTCCGAACCTGAGGTCCTCACTGTCGGATTAGGCGGATCCGGCCGACTATCGCGGCGGGGCAAGTTCATACTGGTCGCGGTTGTCCTAGCGCTTGTTGCCGGCCTGCTGGCCTGGCGATTCTGGCCCACGCCCGCGCCACTCTTCTCCCTTTCCGATCTCGAAGATGTGTATTCCGGCATGGTGCGCCACGATGGGACCAATGAGGCCTCAGTAATCGATCGACGTCGGAGCAGCGAACAGGACGGCTACATCGTCCCGACTGCCTGTGAACCATTGTTCGATGCGACCGTGTTGAATCGGGCGCCGCGAGAAGCACTCGACGGAGTCGGCACCTTTTGGGATATTGATCGCTCGTCGGTCTCACTTTTCACCTATCGATTTCCCGACGTCGCAAGCGCCGAACGGGAGTATCAGCGGCTGACGGCAGTCGTCGACAACTGCCGGGACGTTCCTGTGCAAGTGCACGCCCGCCCCGCCAGCCGGGGGATGCTCACCGTCACGCCGCTCATCCTCGACACAAATGCGCCGCCTCAGATCGCCTACGTCTTGACAACCAACGACGGAACCAAGCTGGTCGTCCAGGTACTCCTTTTCAACAACACGATCAGCTGGCAGTTTCGCTATGAGCCTGTCGCTGGTGCCTATCTGCCTCTAATGGCCCAGCGCGTCATGGACTCACTCACCGATCAAATGCGTGCCGTCCAGGATCTGATTCCTCGTTAACCTCGCCCGACCTGATTCACCCCATGGGGGTGATGCTCGGCTGCGCGGCACGTGCGACTCTTCCATCACGGAGGCCCCCACCGTGATTCGCTGCGTCATCTTAGGAAGATCAGCAAGATCCAGGAGGGCTGCCTCATGAGCGAACCGCTTGCACCTGAAGATTTCCCTGGTCCTCCCGGACTGCCGTTCCTCGGCAACGTCCGGGCCATCGACTTGGCGCAGCCCATCGAAAGCTTGATGTCGGTTGCTCGCGAGTACGGGCCGATCTTCAAGCTGACCTCGCCTGGCGGCATCTCGGTAGTGGTGTCCGGCGTCGACCTGGTCTCGGAGATCTGCGATGACGCTCGCTTCGACAAGGTCATCACCGCAGGCCTGTCGATCTTGGCCGAAGGCCCAATTGATGCTGGACTCTTCACGGCCCACACCGATGACCCGATGTGGGCCCGTGCGCACGGCCTCCTGATGGCGCCTTTCAGCATGCAGGCGATGCGGGACTACATGCCGGCAATGATCGACATCGCAGATCAGCTGATGGGCAAGTGGGATCGGCTCAATCCCGGCGAGGAG
Organism: Propionibacteriaceae bacterium; assembly: GCA_036519615.1. Classification (GTDB taxonomy): domain Bacteria; phylum Actinomycetota; class Actinomycetes; order Propionibacteriales; family Propionibacteriaceae; genus Microlunatus. The sequence goes on along the minus strand of DATDKX010000183.1, from coordinate 3,875 downwards.
GTCGATGTGCCGGCCGACATGACTCGGCTGACGCTCGACACGATCGCAGTGTGCGGATTCGGATACCGATTCAATTCCTTCTATCGCGAGACGCCGCACCCATTCGTGCAGGCGATGGTCCGAGTGCTCGACGAGTCGCAGGCGCGGATCCGGCAGCTGCCGATCCAAACCCGGCTCAAGATCAGTGCACAGCGCCAGTTCGAAGAGGATCAGGCCTTCATGGCCAGTGTGGTGGATGATCTGATCCGCAAACGCCGAGCCATGGGTGACGCCGCGGACAACACGGACCTGCTCGGCCGAATGATCACGGGAGTCGACAAACAGACTGGACTAACTCTCCCTGACGAAAACATCCGGGCCCAGTGCATCACGTTCTTGGTCGCCGGCCACGAGACGACGAGTGGACTGATGTCGTTCGCCATCTACTTCCTGCTCGAGCATCCGGAATACCTCGACCGAGCCCGTGAGGAAGTTGATCGCGTACTCGGCGGCACTCTGCAGCCGACCTTCGATCAGGTGCATGAGCTGACTTACGTACGCCAGGTCCTCGACGAGGCGCTGCGGCTGTGGCCGACGGCGGCGGGATTCAGGCGTCACGCAAGGGAGGACACTGTGATCGGTGGCGGGCGCTACGCGATCCCGGAAGACCTGGGGATGATGGTCCTGTCCCCGATGTTGCACCGTGACAAATCCATCTGGGGCGAGGACGCCGAAGAGTTCAATCCCGACCACACCACGCCGGAGCGGATGAGCACTATCCCTCCGAACGCGTACAAACCGTTCGGCACCGGGCAACGGGCCTGCATTGGGCGGCAGTTCGCGCTGCAGGAGGCAACTCTAGTACTGGGCATGCTGCTGCAGCGGTTCGAGTTGATCAAGGACCCGAGCTACCAGCTGCACACCAAGGTGACTCTGACCGTCAAGCCGGCCGACTTCTTCATTCAGGTGAGGCGGCGTGCAGATCGGCCGATCGACAAAGCGGAACCGGTCGCGGTATCCGCACAAGCTCAGACCAAGCCCGGACCAGCCGTTAGCAATGCGCACCATACGCCCATGGCTGTGCTTTTCGGGTCGAACCTCGGGACGGCGGAGGGCGTTGCCACCCGCCTCGCACAAGAGGGAACCGAGCGCGGCTACGACATAACCCTGGGCTCTCTTGACGATTACGTTGAGCAGCTGCCAGCTAAGGCAGCGATCTTGGTTTGTTCCTCTTATAACGGGCTGCCGCCAGACAATGCCGTCAAGTTCCACCATTGGGTCGACGAGGCGGGGCCGGAGGCGTTTAAGGACTTGTCATACACCGTCTTCGGCTGCGGCAACACCGAGTGGGCGACGACGTATCAGGCAGTACCAACTGAGCTCGATGCAGGGCTCGAGCAGCACGGCGGGAAGCGGGTACACCCGCGTGGCGCCGGCGACGTACGCGGCGACTTCGATGCTGCGTACCGCAACTGGCACGACACGCTGTGGCAAGACATCGCCGCTGCGCTCGGCGTCGATGCGGCCCAGGAAACCGATGAGAGCCAGCCGCGACTGTCGATCACAGTGACGAATCGTCAGGTCACCAATCCGGTCATCGTGTCCTATCACGCGCAGGCGGCGGTCGTGCGTGACAATCGCGAGTTGCTGGGCGCCGGTGCGGGCCGCTCGACTCGGCACGTTGAAGTCGCCCTACCGTCCGTTGTGCGCTACAAGGCAGGCGACCACCTTGGAGTGCTACCGCGTAACAACATCAACGTCATCCGGCGCGTCATGCTGCACTTCGGGCTGGACGCCGGCTCCTACCTCACGATCATCCCGAGCCGTGGCAACCACACTCATCTGCCGACCGACGAGCCAGCCCCGCTCCTTGGCGTCCTGGGCAGTTGCGTCGAACTTCAGGATCCGGCAACCCGCAGCGACATCGAGGAAATGGCTCGCTACACCAATGATCCGGAGCAACGGTTATCGCTGGAGGGCCTCGTCGGTACCGACGACACTTCTCAGACGAGGTTTCGTAATGAGGTGCTGGCGCGTGGCCGCTCATTGCTCGACCTGCTCGAGGACTATCCAGCGTGTGACATGCCGTTCGAGGTCTTCCTCGACCGCCTGCCACCGCTGCGTCCCCGCTACTACTCCATCTCCTCCTCACCTCTAGTCAGCCCGGACATAGTCACCATTACCACCGGGGTATTGCGTGGGCCGGCGCGATCGGGGACCGGCGAGTTCAGTGGGGTGTGCTCCACCTATTTGGAATCCAGCGCCCCGAACAGCACGGTGTTCGCCTTCGTACGCGAGCCGACGATCGCCTTCCGGCCGCCCGATGATCCGCAATTGCCGATGATCATGATCGGAGCCGGTACGGGGCTGGCACCATTCCGCGGTTTCTTGCAGGAACGGGCCGCGCAGCGCGCCAACGGCACCTCAGTCGCCACCTCATTGCTGTTCTTCGGTTGCCGCACCTCCTCAGACGACTACCTCTATGAAGATGAGCTGCGGCGCTATCAGGCTGACGGCGTGGTCAAGGTCGACGCGGTGTTCTCCCGCGAGGGAAATGCCGAGCGACGCTACGTACAGGATGCGATCATCGGGCGAGCCGACGAAGTCTGGAATCTCATTGAAGATCAGCGCGCCAACATTTACGTCTGTGGCAACGCCAACACCATGGCGCCTGGTGTCCGAACCGCCCTCATCCAAGTGTTTCGGATGAAATCGGGTGCTTCCACGGACGGCAACAGCTGGCTCGCCGGGTTGCGAGCCGACGGCCGGTTCCTCGAGGACATCTGGGGAGGCTGACGATCATGGCCGAGGCCCCGATCACACAGACTGGGGTGGAGCCCAATCGCCGCGCCAAGCGCGCAGCAGCGTCTCCCACAGTAAAGCTTGCCCGGTTGTCTGGGCTGACTGGCATTCTCTTCGCCGTACTTTTTGTGCTGGCACTGGTCTTCATCTATACGACACCGAGGTTGTCCGCGTCGGATGAAGAGATCACTGCCTTCTACTCAGGCAGTAGCACGGTGCTCGTGACCGTTGGCCTCTATCTCGTCCCGTTCGCCGGGATCGCCTTCCTCTGGCACGCGCACACCACCCGACTACTGATTAGATCCCTTACTCCATCGCCCTCCGCCATTCCGTACGGCTTGCAGCTGGCGTCCGGCATCCTCTTCGTCGTACTGCTGTTCGCCGGGACGGCTTCGGCCGGTTCGGTTGCGCTCTTGAAGGATCTGACGAACGCGCCGCTACCATCGGCCGACTTCGTCCGAGGCATGCTCGCGGTTGGCTACGGGATGGTCTTTGTGTATGCCATTCGCGGCGCAGGAATGTATGCGCTGACGACGACAACTCTGCTTCGGGGAGCGAGCATCATGCCCACCTGGCTGGCCATCGTGAGCTATCTGCTGGCCCTCTTCTTGTTGATCAGTACGACACTGCACCCGGTTGTCGTGCTCCTCTTTCCCATCTGGGTCGTGGTCGCCGGCCTGGTGGTCTTCCTCCGCGCCGGTCGGGTCGCCGAACCGGCCGAATCTGAAAGGCAATCCGCATGACTACACCGCAACCGGTCGCGGACCGTCAGACCACACCGTTGACGGTTGATGACATCCCAGGACCGAAGGGCCTACCCGGCGTCGGCAACATGTTCGACATACCCCCCGATCGCACGATCGTCACACTGATGGAGCTGGTCCGCGAGTACGGTCCGATGATCCGATTGCGAACCCCGGCCGGTGATCGGTTTGCGACCTCAGGCCTCGCGATGATCGACGACTTCTGCGACGACGAGCGATTCGACAAGCTCGTCGGTGACGGTCAGAAGGCGGTCCGAAGCTTCGGCCGGAGCGCCGGATTGTTCACCTCCGACACCGATGATCCGAACTGGTCGAAGGCCCACAACATCT
>DATDKX010000182.1:0-18533 GCA_036519615.1 Propionibacteriaceae bacterium | reverse complement strand
GGAACATCGAGCTTCGTTGCGTGACCGCTCGGTCGATGGACTTGCTGAAGAATGGTTCCCGGACTCCGAAGCATTGACCCAGTTCACCGCGATGCATACAGCCCTCGGATCCGATCATTGGCGAGTCGTCTTGGGGGACTTCATTGGGCTCTTCAGCCATGACCACGGCGCGGACTTCCCGGATGAAGCTGAGCTTGGGAATATCCGAGCGCCGGTGCTGCTCGTTCACGGCGACCGTGATCCTAACTTTGCCCCGGAAATTGCTTGTCAGCTGTACCGCAAGCTTCCCAACGCCGAACTCTGTGTTCTGCCGAACACAGGCCATTGGCCACCAAGGGAGCAACCCCGAGTCTTCAACCTTCTCGCCGACGACTTCCTAGCACGCACTTACTCATCGCCGTAGCGCGAGAACCAGCGATCATCGGAGCACCAAGGCAGCGCGCGCAGCTCCGTATGCCGGTCCTCCTGCGGCCAGCCTCGTCGAGGCGAACCGTATCGAGGGTGCCCAGGCCATTGGACGCCAAGCCGAGCATTCCGCCGACGCCGTCTGCCGCCTGACGTACGCCTCGTAGACCGAGTACCGCACGCGGTCACCGAAGCTGAAATCCTGGCTGGACAGCGTTCTGGCTGGGCTGGACGACGGCTCCATCATCTGGAACCTGCGAGATTGCACGAAGCCACCACGCGGCTGGAGAATTGACCTTATCCATTACCGGACGATCCTTAGTTATGGATGGAAACACCCGATGAAGCCCCTTCGCCTAGCCATACTTTCAGCTACGGGCACTGCCCAGAAACGTACGATCCCAGCACTGGTTAACTCCAAACTTGTAACAGTTTCGGCCATTCAGGGACGCAACCCAGAAAAACTTCGCGACGTCTCTGACAAGTATGGTATTCAGTCTGTCTATACTGACGAGCACAAATTGTTGGATGAGGGCTCTTATGACGCTGTCATGATTTGCTCCCCACCCTACATTCACTTTTCTCAAGCCAAGCGAGTCATCGATCGTGGCATTCCCTGTCTGCTAGAAAAACCGGCAGCGATGAGCGCTGACGAGTGCAACGAACTAAGTCACATCGCGGCCAGGCGGGCGGTTGTCGTTCACGTGGCCCATCACCTCCGCCATCAGGACACTTATGCGCGAATGCAGGAAATTCTCAAGAATGGCGAACTTGGTGAAATCGTCACCGCCTCTGCTGAATGGAGCTTCAAAATGAATCGAGCGGCTCCAAGTGCAGCCTGGAAGCTTGACCCTTTAAAGAACGGTCTATCGGCTATGAACGATGCCGGCATACACACCATTGATGCAATGATTGGTCTGCTCGGACCAGGATCGCTACGAGGTGGCGCATCTGTCCGTCGGCCTGAAGACAAGACACATGAGACGGTTGACATCCTGTGTGAGCAGCATGAATGTCTCACGCATATCAGGTCTTCACGTCTCTATGGACCATCAGCCAATGATCTGCGCATAAATGGAACGGATGGCTCAATCTATGCGCCAGGCTTTTTCACAGAGGACTCTTCAGTCAGCTTCGATGTGACCCGTGCCGGCGAAACGGAATCCGTCAGGCATTCCAGTCCGAACCCATACCAGGTCGAGGTTGAAGATTTTGCAAGATCCGTCGAAGGACTAACTCCACTATTCCCCTCTACCGATCTTCATGACGCTTGGCTAGCAATGTCACTCATTGATGACGCCCATCAGACCATTACCAGCACATAACACCCCGACGCAAAAGGAGTCTTGTGCAATGCCGGCAACAGGCTCTAAAAAGATCGACACGGTTGCGGCGGAACTTGTGCCTCGAAAACGCCGGGCCGCCAGCGTGTCTAATTCTCTCCGCAGGATCCTCCGTAAGTTCCGGAATACCACCTTGGGAGGCGTTCGACGGGGAGGTGCTTGGGCTCTTGGGGTGAACCCGAGCGAGCAGACTGAGGGCACGTCGAACGTCCATCGGCTAGAGGCCGTGCGAGTCCCGTTCCGCCTTCGGCTTACGGCGGACGACCTGTGGATGAAGATCAGGAACGTCCGCAGAATCAGCTCGCTCAGACCGAGCTCCTACAGCGTGAAGGCCATCGCGATCCGCGACGACGCCCCTCGGGAACGCGTCCGATGATCGGTCGGCGTCAGGACGTGAAGAAGCGCCGAAGTCGGCCGGCGCTTCGTCAGTCTGCTGCGCGAACTAGATGGCGCGTACGTTGTCGGCCTGGGGGCCTTTCGGGCCTTGTGTGGTGTTGAACTCCACGCGCTGACCTTCATCGAGCGACCGGAAACCGGTCGACTCGATGGCGCTGTAGTGGACAAACACATCAGCGCCGCCGCCGTCGACTTCAATGAAGCCGAAGCCCTTCTCGCCGTTGAACCACTTGACAGTTCCTTGTGCCATGAAACATCTCCTAGCATCTCAAGGTCGCACCTTACGACTCTCGACTGCTGTCGGACGCTAGACAGTGCCAACGCCCACGCAAAGCTTCCGGGGACGTAGCACTGACCACGGCACAAGACTTGCGACAGCGTGCTAAGCGTTGCACACACTGCCATTCGAAACGTGCCACGGACCTGAGGTGGGAGCCGACGTCGCGGGAAGAACCAGAGCACGCCTTCCAGGGCCTGCCCCACGCTCGAGGGGCTGGTCGAGCGTGCCGCCACGGACGAGCCGCAGGCCTGGGTGTCCGTACTGGGTATAGACCGCCACCTGACAGGTTGGACATCGGAAGATCCGCTGCGTGCTGCCGTCGTCGGGAGGTGCCTCGACCGGCTGTTGGTCTCCCGCCAACAGCTGCACGCGGTCGGTCTCGATCAGCAGGTTGATGACGAGGGCGGTACCAGTCTGTCGCTGGCAGTTCAGGCCGTGACAGCCGTGCGTAAAGAGCGGATCGGTCGTCAGCGGTAGCGAACCGCTCCCCAGGCGCAGCCCCTCACGTGGGACGCTCATGCTCTCCCCCTTGAGGACAACGCGATTGTGGTTGGACCGTCACCCTCCGTTCTGCGGCCGCTCGGCCACATCATTGGGGCGTCGTGTTGGAAACGACACGCTGCGGGCCGGGCCGAACATCACACCCGGGCGGGGCTACCGAGGCGGGCAGCCCGGCCGTCGGTCCAGGGGTCCCCCCTCGTCATCGCCGTCCTGGCCGGCGTCGTCGTCCGGCTGCGCTTCCTCGCCGCTGAGGCGGAGATGCCGGATGAGGAGGGAATGGCTGGCTGCCATCAATGGGATCCACCACCCAGACGCGGTCATGCTGCACGGAGCTGGGTTCGCCGGGCGAATCTCCCTGCTGCTTGATGATCGCATTACTCATGCTGGAACCCTTCCGGCGAGTATGGGTGCTGTCCAAAGTAGAGGCAGACGGAACGCCACGGATAGCCACTTCCGAGATGTGTTCGATCGGGCGATCGGGCGATCGGGCGATCCGGCCCCCCGCGGTTGGGGCGCCGAACTGCACAGGTGACGCGGTTGCTTTGGCGTTTGCCCGCGAGGGCGCTGACGTGCTGATCAGCTATCTGGGGAGTGAGGAGGTCGATGCCGATGAGGCCGTACGTTGATCGAGTCTGCGGATCGGCGAAGGCCTTCGGACATCACCTGCTCCGCACTGCCTCGTAAACGCCTGCCACTTTGTCTGCGATTGCCCTCCAGGAGTACCCGCGTCGAACCAAGGCGTGTGCCGCATCCGCTCGCGCCAGGCGCTCAGTCGGGCACGTCAATGCGTTGATGAGAACCTCGACCAGCGCATCCTCGTCGTCGGGTGGAATCAGCCAACCCTCCGGCGAACCTACGTCGAGGTTGAGGAACGTTGGAGGCCCGCCGGTATGAGTGGCCACGACCGGCAATCCGGCTGACATCGCCTCCAGGTACACCGACCCGAACGCCTCACCTACCGACGGCGCAACCAGTAGGTCCGCGCAGCACAGGCCGAGCCGAAGATCATTATGGCCACGCCAGCCGACGAAGAACACGCCGTCAATGCGCTGCCTCGTTACTACCGAATACGGATGCTCGCCCTCCCACTCGCCGGGGTAGCCGCCCCAGATGAGCAAAGGCGCGACCGGACCGAGCCGGGACCTCACGCGTGCGTACGCCCGAAGCAACAGCGACAGTCGTTTCACCGCCGTAAACCGACCGACGTACAGCAGAACCGGATGGACCCCGGTGGAGCCGTCGAAGGCGGACAGATCGGCCAAGGAGTATCGAACGGTACCTGGGCGGCCGCTCTCGTCCCACCCACGCGGGTCATCGACGAGCCAACGTCGCAGCAGCGCTAGTCGCTTGCGCGCGGTGAGGTCGAGCCGCCGGAAGAACTCCGTGTCAACCCCATTCGGTACGACAGTCACGCGATCCTCGGGTACTCCTAGGATGCGAAGCGTGCGGGCAGCTTGGTCGGTGGAGACGGCGAGGATGCGCCTGCTGCGCTGAGCAGTCGCACGCAGCCGGTCCGCCCAATATCCGCCATACCTCCACGACGCTGGCAGCCCGATCCGCGATCCCTCGCCGTTGCCACCGCTGTACTGCTCGATCTGCTCCAGCATGAGCAACTCAGTCCCGTGCAGGTGGGTAACCACCGGCACATCAGGCCAGACACCCTCCGCGGCATCGTGCAATGGCGTGAGGTGGTGGAGGTGGAGAACCACAGGGGCGAGTGGGCGTAGCCCGACCAGCAGGCGCCGCCAGGAGTCCACCTGCCGCGCGGCCAGCTCGGGTGAAACCCCAGCAAGAACACGGTCCGGGGCACCAGGCTTGTCCTCGTATGACGCATGCAGCGGCACCGGCTGGTCCAGCGGGTCCTCGCCGCGCAACCAGGCATCTAGCGCAGGGGTGAAGTTGGCCGCCGACACCGGAAGTCCGGCGAAAAACGTTGCAGCATGGCCCGGATTTCCAGTGCCACCGACTGAGCCGGCGACGATCCGTGGTGTCCAGCCGGCCTGTACCAGCGCGGCGGTCAGGTAGCGCACGACCTGCGCTGAGCCACCCCGGGGGAAGAACGAGAACCCCTGCAACACTGGGCCCGGAGCCATATGCGCACCATTCCACAAGGCTTAGGTCTTCTCGCATGGTGAGGTGCCGTAGGTCGGAAGCCGGCCGTAGGTCGGAAGCCGGTTCGCCGAACGTCCCTCCTGTGGCGCCGTCCCGCGATGGTGCGCGACGAGATCAAGGCGTCCGCGTGACTTCCTCAGCAAGTCCCACGCGCCAGGTAAACCCCGATCGCCGCGTGCCGCTGCCATCGACAAATTCCATCCAGCTGGCCGACTACCGACTCATGGCTCCACACGTGCAAATGGGTCTCATGAATGTTGCCGTAGTGGACACCTTGCGGGTACTCCACGATTGGGATCGAGAGCACGAGGTAACGGGCATGCGCGCGGGCGCTGGCCCACACCGGCAACGCGTGGGCCAGCGTTAGGTGCTCCAACACATCGCCGAGGATCACGACGTCGTACCGGGTAGGCCAGGAGAAGGAGCGGATATCCGCCACATGCACCACGTCATATTTGCGGCGCAACCCAAACATCTCCACATATGGCTCGAAGATCTCGACACAGCTCCACGAAGACCCCGGCGTGACTCCGCGAAGCAAGTCGGAATATGTGCCCTGGCCCGGGCCGACATCGAGCAAAGTAGCCGGCCTCAGACGCGCGACCTCATGTGAGATCCAGGCCTTACCGTCGATCAAGCTTCTTGGCATCTGACCCTCAGTGCGTTAGTGCCCTACTGACGAAACGCGCCAGAGTGCGGTATGCGGCAGGGCCAGTCCTCGCGTCGGATGTGTAGTGGAACAACGCCGCCGTGGGTCCACTTCAAACTCTATCCAAATGCTTTCCGAATCCAAGGTGATCGTGTCTCTCGACTCAAAGGCTCTCAAGATGGCATTAGTGCGGGCTTGCACGGTTGGCGCAGCGGGTGTTGCCGCGATCGGTGGGTTCGAGTGAGCTGGTGAGGACGTGACGGGCACTTCAACGCTGCTCGTAGTAGAAAACTATTTCAGAAACCACTATTGCCGATCATTTCGGAGCTAATTCGTTCCCCTCGTTATGCCTATCAAATCGCCCCTAGTACGCAAAGCAAGTGTCCATTGGCACAAGGGCCTTTCCATACTCCTTAATGCTTCATAGCCGATGTGAACGTGCGCATCCTCGCAGCGGCCCGAGCATGCCTGGCAGAGATTAGGTCCATGCAGCCATGGGCAACCGAAACCGGGGAGCACACCAAGACCAGCAGACGCCGTGACATGCCGCGCAGCCAACTCTCGGTGGTGTCTTCTACTCGTGCACTATCCCGGTCACGCCAGTCACCGTGTCGCCGCCGATCCAGACGTCGTCATCAACCTGGCTGACCTAGACCCGGCCACGCCGGCCGATGACGGTTCCGCATCTGACCCAGCGTAGTGTCCGCAAGCCGGTCGGCCTGCGGGACTTCATCCGGTTGAGTGTGCGCGGCCAACCCAGCGCCTCATTCAGGTGGTGAGGCGTACGGCGGGCCGCTCGCGAAAGTACGGCGAGGCCGACGACCCGGCGGTGACGGCTGCGGAGACTCCGACTAGCGCCACGGGTGGGCAGCAGCGCTACTCCGAGGTTGGCGGCAACTAGCTGGGTGGCGGTGCGGAAGTCGTCGCCGTGGGAGCTGACCGTCGCACCGGCGCCTTCAAGTCAAGAAGCAGGTCGATCTGCAAACGGACAGGTCACCCAATGGGCGCAGGATTGGTTCAGCGAGCTCGGACTGCACCAGCTCTCTGCGGCACCATCTGCTTACCAAGAAGGCGGCGTAACGATGTCAGGAAGACCATGAGTAGGCCGTGTGCGGGAGACCGCATGCGCGGATTGAATGGGGGATGGGGAAACAGGACCGCTTAGCGGTTCGTGCGCTCCTAATTACCAATGGATGCTGATGTACGCGCTGCGGTGTTGAACTCGCACCTGCGTGAGTTGCCACTCGACGTGGTCGAAGAGGTCTTGACGGGTGCGGTCAGAATGAAGATTCCTGCTGGCTCGGTCACGCACCGAGAAGGTGAACCCGCTCCGCACCTTGAGCTGGTGATCTCGGGCGTCGTCCGGGGGTTCGTGACCGCTCCCGACGGTCGGACGATGACTGTGCGCTATGCCCGGCCCGGCGCGCTCATCGGCGCCGTATCGCTGTTCGCCAGGCCCTTCACCATGCCGGCGGCGACGCAGGCACTGGTGGACGCCGAGCTCCTGAGGTTGTCTCCAGCCGTGGTTCGCCGGGCAGTTGCACGGGATACACGAGTTGCTCAGGCCTTCCTCAGCGAGCTCAGCGAACGGGTGCTGAGCTTCGTAGACGAGATCCCTGGAAGCACCTTCACAACCGTGCGCCAGCGTGTGGCGCGACATCTCCTGGACCTCGCCGCGCAGCGAGGACCTGAGCGTGAGGCGGTGGCCGAGATCGTCGTCCCGGTCAGTCAACAGGAGCTGGCCGATGCCGTGGGAACGGTGCGGGAGGTAGTCGTACGGGAGCTGAGGGAACTTCGCCGAGACGGCGTGGTGCGTACCGAACGCGGCCACATTGTGATCTTGGATCCGGCTCGGCTCGTCCCGGGTCAGGAGTGGAACTGAAGTTCCTGACAGAGACGGCGCCGCAGGTCGACACTCGGAGCATGACCACGTTGGCCAGGCTCGAACAGGTTCCTATTGACCAGCGCGCCGTCGACGAACTCGTGGCGGCGCTGTGCGGTGAGCTCATCCGTCCGAGTGACGCGGGCTACGAGCAGCGCCGACGTGTATGGAACGGATCGATCGACCGACACCCGGCGCTGATTGTGCGTTGCGCCGGGGTGGCGGACGTCCGGTCCGCCATAGGATTCGCCAGGGCGCATGGCCTCCTCGTCGCGGTGCGAGGAGGAGGGCACAGCTTCCCTGGTTACTCCGTCTGTGACGGCGGCATGGTCATCGATCTGTCGCTGATGAGGGGGATCCGGGTGGACCCTGCGGCTCGAACGGCCCGTGTGCAAGCCGGAGTGCTTCTCGGTGAGCTCGACCGTGCGTCGCAGGCGTTCGGACTCGCAGTAACCACCGGCGTCGTTACCCATACAGGTGTGGCCGGCCTGACGCTCGGGGGCGGCATCGGCTGGATTATGCGCAAGCATGGGCTCACGATCGACAATCTGCTCTCGGTTGACATCGTCACCGCTAGTGGCGAATTGCTGAAGGCCAGTCAGACTCATCATGCCGATCTCTTCTGGGGGGTGCGCGGCGGCGGTGGCAACTTCGGAATAGTGACCGAGTTCGAGTTCCGGCTACATACGCTGGGACCAGAAGTCTTCGCGGGACCGATCTTCTGGCCGATACGTGATGCTCCCAGGGTGCTCCACTTCTACCGCGACTGGATCGCCGACTGCCCCGATGAGCTGATGACAATCGTCGTGCAGCGGCGAGCTCCGGCACTCCCCATCGTGCCCGACGAGATGGTCGGCAAGCATGTGATCGCCGTGACCGCCTGCTACGCCGGCCCCGTGGAAGACGGCGCACGGGCTTTGCGTCCCCTGAAGTCGTTCGGGCAGCCGTTGCTCGACCTATGCGGGCCCAAGCCGTACCTGGTTCATCAGTCAATGTTCGATGCCGGCTTTCCGCATGGCTGGCGGTACTACGTCCGATCCTGCGACGTCGCCGAGCTCAACGACGACGTGATCGACATCGTCGCCGAACATGGCCGTCGGATCGTATCGCCGATCACGAGCGTTGCCCTGTGGCAAATGGGTGGAGCGGTCGCCCGGATCGGCGAGAACGAGACCGCCTTCAACGGACGCAGCGCCGGCTTCACGTTTAACATCAACGGCAACAGCGAGACTGCGGACGGCTTCGACGCCGAACGCGATTGGGCGCGTGGGTATTGGTCGGCACTGGCGCCCTATCACACCAGCGCTTACGTGAACTTCTTGATGGACGAAGGCCCGGAGCGCATCCGTCAGGCGTACGGGGCGGCGAAGTACAGCCAGCTCACGACGCTCAAACGCACCTATGACCCGGAGAACTTCTTCCGGCTAAACCAGAACATCCCGCCCGCCTAGCCGCTCATCCATCAGATGGATCCCCGGCAGCGCCCTCGGTCCCCATTCATCGACAATCCGGTGGAGTCGAGCTAGCGCTGTGCGTTGATGGGCAATCGAACTGGTGGCGTTCGCCCGCCAGCACTCGGTGCCACTCATGTGCCGCTGAACGGTCGGCAAACGAGATGACCGTCCGAGATTAGCGACGTCCTACGAGCAGTAGAAGGTCCGGCTTACGTACCAGTCAGTTCTTCATTAGGTCGGCAAGGTCTTTGCGTTCGATCGCGAGCAACACCTTGAGAAGCGCTGGCAGCTTCTCGCGAACCTCAAGCCACTCCCAAAGCGAACGGGCTTCGTCTCCCCGCTCAAAGCGTCCTCTCTCGTACGGCGACACCTCGAAGAGATCCGCGAGATCTTTCCAGGAGTCAGCCAGCCTTCGGCAGAACGCAACCTTGATCTGTCCGGAGAACCGCTGCGGGCTCGCGATAGGAATTGCTTGAGGGCGGTCCGGTTCAGAGTCGATGGACGTGTTTTTCAGAACTGCGATGGCGAAGCGCGCCGCCGACTCTGCGGCGTAGACCTTCCAGGCGTCATCTTTCCCTGGATCGGCGAAGTCCATGATCGCCTTTGCCATAAGGAACCCGGGCCCACCGCGCCAGGCCGCGAGTGCTACACCAAAGCTCTCCATCTCGAGCCCGATCCCTTGGTGTCCCCAGGCCGTTTGTAGCTCTTCCACTATGCGGGGGTCGGTAACCACCTTTTCGCCGGAGTACACCGGGCCGAAGAATGCTCTCGGGATCACACGCCCGTTCTGCCCGTCTGGTCGCGGGGCCGTGACACTAAGCGCCCAGTCCTTGGCTTCTAGCCCGCGCGCAGTCTGCAGCAGCTCCCAGCTCGACTGCATAACCTCATACCTTCGCTCAAAGCCCTCGGGCCGGATCTTCCCCAATTCATAACCGATGATCTGGGTTGGGACGATTACGTCACCACGGCGGAGGTCTTCGCCGGTGTCCTGCATACCCGCCGCGACGCCCACCAACATGATGCTCGCCGGATTCCACACACCGATCGCCAGAGTCGCCGCCTGGGCAGCGCCAACATTTCCCATCCCGCCGGCCGGAAACACGAGGACGTCCAGAGTGCCCACTCTGCCAACGTGGACCTTGTTTCCGCGCCAAACATGCGATGTGGACACGCCGCGTGCATCCACGACTGCGTCGTGCTCCAGAGCCAGGGCTGTCACGATCACAACATCGGCGCGTACGGCGGACGGCTCAGACTATCCGTAGTCGACATCGCCGCCTGAGATCTGTGGCTTTTTGGTGTGCGTCAGACCCACCCACGGGTAGTCGCTCCAGGGACCGATAGGCCGTCGTTCAGTGGTCGTCGACGATTCCGAGATGCTCTTCGATCCGCCTCACCCCGATCGATCAGATCCTCGAGGATTCCCTTTCCAGTCGAACCGGCCTCGTCATCGGCGTACTCATCTCCGAGTGTGCGGCCTTCCGGATCGCCGGCGATGAACACCGCGCGAGGAGGCTCGGTCTTGACTTCATCTGCTGATTCGTCTTCCGTTTCTGGTTCGTCTGACGGGTCCGGGGGCCAGCTCGGTATTGAGAAGTTCTCCTCGTCCGATGACATCGGGGTCGTCACACTCGTCGTGGGGTTCAACTCAGGGGTCGTGCTTATCCAACCGCACCGTGCGCGGGACGAGGAGTTGGTGCGCAGGAGTGCTGCTGGGTGCGCGTCCTCGGCGTCGCTCGCGGGCCCCACCGACACGTACCGTCCGGCTGTGTCTTCCTTCAAGAGGCCGAGGCCGTGTCAGCTGATGCCGAGTTGGCTGGCTCGCACATTGACGAGCACAGCGCGGAACTTCTCGGGTTCCTCGAGGTGGGGTGCGTGCGCCGACTTCTCGAACCACACCAGCTCTTTGCTCGGTGCCGTCAGCGCGTCGTAGAACCGCTGAGTCGCTTCGCCGGGAGCGACCTGGTCGAGGCGACCCTGGACGAGGACGATGGGCACATCGATGCGGGGCAGGGTGTGAACCAGGTCGGTGGTGGCGAGTTGGGGCAGGAGCGCGGCCTGTGTCGTGGTGATCCCACGAACGGTGCGGATGACGTCTGCGACCGAGTAGTCGGGCGAGCGGAGCAGGCTGCCCAGCAGCGTGCGGAACTCACTGTTGTAGCTCGCGTTGGTCCTGACACCTCCGAAGTTGAACGCCCAGCGGGCCCGGGTGGAGAACTGTTTCACGCCCAGGTGCGGGGGAGGGCCAGTCTTTTCCAGCTGCCGGATCGCGCGCCGGTTGCCGCGCTTGCGGGCAGTGTTGAGCACGAAGTCGTAGGTCCTGTCTTCGGCCAGCGGAATGTCGATGTCCATACCGGTCGCGATTAGTGCCGCGACAAGGTCCGGGCGCTGCACAGCGGCTTGCGCGGCGAACGTGGCACCGAAGGAAAACCCGGCGACGAATGTTTTGCCGTCGAATCGGCCCCGGAGCAACTCCAGCAGCGACACCGTGTCGCTGATCATGCGCGCCGTGCTGATCTCGGCGTTTGACTCGCGTAGTGACAGGCCGGTGCCGCGCTGGTCCCAGTAGACAACGGTGAAGGCGTGTTCCAGCCCGAGAAGGCGCTCGAAGCGGCGTGTCTCATTGATGATCGGCAGCCCGGGACCCAGTTGCATCAGCAGGAGCACCGGATTGGTTTCGGTCCCGCGAATACGGATCCACTGTGTGATGCCGCCGAGCTGGACTGCCTCGAGCGCATCGATCATCATCTGCTCTCATCCTTTCGTTGATATTTCGAGTCCGATCTGAGCCGCCCCGGCTATCATGCAGGGCTGGTCACCTGGCGCGGTCGGCGCGAGGGTAGTGCTGGTCGGATCTGAGGTTGGTGGCGCCGGTCATGATCGATCCCGCCATAGCGCTGCTAGCGCAGCCTCCTCGATGACCTGGTCGTGCCAGGTATCAGTGATGAGGTCCAGCGCGCCTGGAGCGGCGAGGCTGTCAAGCTGGATCGGACGCAGCACGCAGCCGAGAAAGATGGCGGCGAGCAGGTTTGGCTGGCCGGGCCGCAACTCGAGTTTCTGCTGGCCGACCGCGATGATCCGTTCGACGATCTCCAGCGGGTACACCGTGCCTGCGGGAAGCCTCGGCATGAACCTGTCCTGGCGTACCAGGATAAAGATCGCCGCCGCCGGATCCGCCCGGTAGAACGCGAGCGTAGTCCGAATTACGGCGCGCAACCTGTGCTTGGTCGTGCCGTTCGACGTAGCGTCGGCGATCTGGCGGGCGTATTCGCCGAAGTAATGAGCGAACAACTCCTGGGCCAGTGCCTCTGCCGAGGCGTAGTGGCGGTAGATGGCGGCTTCGGATACGCCGGCCCGCTCGGCGATATGCCGCACCCGGGTTCCGTCGTAGCCCTGCCCGGCGAAGCAGTCCACCGCCGCCCGCCCGATGTTTTCTTTCTGGCTAGGCCGTGGCAAGCAACTCGCCCCCAGCCGAAAGCGCGATCTCCAGTCCGAACGCTGCCGCGACGGTGGTCGCGCCGAGCGGCTCGCTCGCCAGCACAGCCTCCACGGTGGACACGGCAGAAGCGGCGGTGAAGGCGTATCCCTCGCCGGTTCGCAGCCAGCCCTCCGCGGCCCGGCCGTCCACGGCGATGGCTCGCGCCCAGACGTAGCTCTCCAAGATCTGGTCAGGCGTGGCCGGCGCGGAGACTGCAGACTGCGCAGCCGGCGCTGGCGCGTCCAATGCCACCGCGTTCCGGCGGCGGGGAAGGTGGCGGCTAGCCCGGACAGGAGCCGGCAACGCGGGCAGCAACACCCGCGCCGCCGTTACCGGTATCGGCATCATCATGGCCACGGTGATGTTCGAGATTCCGGTCGTGTGGTAGGAGGTGATGAGGTCGCCGGTCGGTACCGGCACGGCGGTGCGCACACCCACTGGAGTCGCCAGGCGGCGCGCGCCATTTCCCAGCCGCGTCTGCACCAGCCGGCCATCACGACGCACTCGGCCACCGTCGGCCAGCGCGGCCATCCTGCTGGCCCGCGCGCCGACACTGCTGCCCGCGGTGCCGAGGAGGATGGCGAGATCGAGCCGGTCCGCCCCCGGAACCTGATCGGCGACATGACGGGCCAAACCGTCGCTAGCGACGGTGCCGAAGCCGACGGCGGGAATGGCGGTGATGCGCTCGGTGCGGGTACCCAGCACTCGCTCGATCACGCCGATCTCGTTGGCGATATCGAGGTAGTGCACCCCGGCCCGCAGGCTGGCGTCGAGGACTGGGCCGGAGGTTGACGCAAAAGGTCCCGCGGCGAGCAGCACGAGCCGCGAATCGCCGAGAACACGGTGCAGGTCATCCGGCGTCACGGCGACCCAGGGCAGGCCGAGCCGTTCGGCGAGCGGCACCAGACGCCCGGCATTCCGCCCGGCGAGGAGTGGCCGGTGTCCCCGGGCCACGGCCTGTTCAGCGATCAAAGTCCCGGTACGGCCGGTAGCTCCGTACGGCATCCAAGGGCTATTAGTGAATATTCACTTACAATAGCTCAGGTCGACCGACCTTGTCCACCCCGGTAGCCGGTCGGCTTACGGCGCACCTTCTACGCCGTCTTGGGCATGGTGCTGTCTCGTTCAGCTGTCCTTGCCGGCTGGCAGCGCCGTCAGGGCGTCGAGCTGGGCCTGGTCCAAAGTGACGTCGGCCGCGGTGGCGTTGGCGGTAACCTCCACTTCAGTTTCGGCGCCGACGATCGCCGAGGCGATCGCCGAGCGGGATAGCAGCCAGGCCAGCGACACCTGGTACGGCTCCAAGCCCCACTCCTGGCTCAGCCGCTCGACAGCACGGCCGATCTCCAGCTCGGTGTCGGCGAACCCGGACCCACCAAATCTCCTGTCACCGGAGAACTCCCGTTCCTCGACCTGCATGCCGGCCAGCAGCCCGCCATGCAGCGGGCCAAACGGCACGATGGACAGTCCGAACTGCTGAGAGGCTGGGACGAGCTCGTCTTCGGCGGCGCGATCGATGAGGTTGTACTTAACCTGGGCGCAGACCGGCGCGGCGGCCAGGTGGCGGTCATCGGCGATCCACAGCGCCTGGGTAACCTGCAAGGCCGGGTGGTTGGACAGGGCCACGTAGCGCAGCTTTCCTTGCCGCAGCAGATCGTCGTAAACCATGAGGGTCTGCTCCAGCGGGGTGTCGGGTCCGGGAAGTGCGCGTAGTAAACGTCGTAGTCGGTGCCGAGGCGGCGCAAGCTGTGTTCGACCTGATGAATGATGTACCGGCGCGAGAGCCCAGCTGCCGGGTCGAACCGACGTTCACCGGACTTGGTCGCGATCACCACGTCGTCGCGTCGGCCGACGAGGGCGCGGCCGAGGAGCTGCTCGGCGGGTTCGCGTTCAGTGGCTGGTGCTGCCCCGGACAGAGACGAGGCAGAGAGGAGATTCCGTTTGGCTCAGTGGACCGGAACGGCCACCTCGTCGACCGCCTCGGCGTCCGGCACCACCATCGGCTTCGGCCGCAGGTAGGCGCCACCGATCGCGGCGGCCGCGGCCGCGAAGACTGCGCCGACTGCGAACGCGACCTGGAAGCCGCCGTGCAGCGACTCGAGCGAGGTCGGGTCGGGCTGCCCTCCGGTCCACCAGGACGAGAGTGCGACCAGGATCGCCAGGCCGAGGGCGCCGCCCATCATGAAGCTGGTGTTGACCACACCAGAGGCGAGACCGGCTTCGTGCGGCTCGACGTCGCCCATCGCGGCCAGCAGGACCGGGTTGAACGCGATTCCCGCGCCCAGGCCGAGCAGGACCATCGCCGGGAGGACGTGGACGACGTACTCGCCGCCGACCGGGGCGAAGGCGAACAGCGCGAGGCTCACCGCGACCAGGCCGAGGCCGGTAGCCAGGGGAACCCGGATGCCGATCCGCATCACCAGCCTGTCGGACACGCGCAGCGAGCAGTAAGCCATCACCAAGCAGGCGGGCAGGTAGGCCAGGCCGACCTCGAGGGCGCCGTATCCGAGCACCTGCTGGAGGTACAGCGCCGACAGGAAGAACCAGGCGAACATGGCGCCGGCCCACAGCACGCCCAGGATCTGGGAGATCGCGACGTTGCGCAGCTTGAACAAGCGCAGCGGGACCAGGGGGTGCTCGACTCGGGCCTCGCGGACCACGAAGGCAACCATCAGCACGGCAGCGACCGCGAGCAGGCCGAGGGTCTGGAACGACGACCAGCCGGCCTCGTTGCCGCCGACCACGCCGTACACGGCGATCATCAGGGAGAGCGTGACCAGCCCGGCACCCGGTACGTCGAGGCGCTGGCCGCCGTGGTGGACCTCGTCGGTGGGGAGCACCCGACCGGCCGCGAGCCAGACGCCGACACCGATCGGGACGTTGACCAGGAAGATCCAGTGCCAGTTCAGCAGGCCGGTCAGGACGCCACCTGCGAGCACGCCCACCGCGCCGCACCTGACACCGCGAACCCGAAGAAGCCCATGGCCTTGGCCCGCTCGGCCGGGTCTGTGAACAGGCCCATGATCAGGGCGAGTGCAACCGCGGATACCGCAGCGCCACCCAGGCCCTGGACGGCGCGGCCGACGACGAGGAAGAGCGGGTTCGGAGCGAGCCCGCACGCGATGCTGGCGGAGGTGAACGCGACCACACCAACCAGGAAGACGCGTTTGTTGCCGAAGAGATCTCCCAGCCGTCCCGAGAGCAGCAGGAAGCCGCCGAAGGTCAGCATGTAGGCGTTGACCACCCAGGCCAGCGCGGTCTGGGGGAAACCCAGGTCGGCCTGGATGGACGGCAACGCCACGTTCACGATGTTGGTGTCGAGCACGATCATCAGGTCACCGAGGCACAGCACGTACAGCGCCAGCCAGCGGGCTTGATTGTGGTTCATGGTTTCTCCTGCTTCGGGGGGTCTGTCACCCTCGCCACGAACAGACCTGACCGGATACGACAACTCATCGCAGAGAATTTCTTGTCACCCCTCTTGTCGCCAGGTGTCGTATCCGAGGCCGGCCGTTCGTGGAGCGGGTGAACCCGGGCCCGACAAGCGGACCGGAACCGACAAGGATGGCGGTGGAAGCCGCTCATCCTGAGGAGGAAGCCATGCCCAAGTACATGCTCTCGGTGCTCATCGACCCTGCCGCGGACTTCGCGTCGCTCCCGAAGGAGGAGCAGGAGCAGTCCGGCGCCGACGTCGATGCTGTGAATGACGCGCTTGCTGAGTCCGGGAAGTGGGTGTTCGCAGGAGGTCTAGGCGGGATCGAGTCCGCCACGACTGTGGACGCGCGCGGCGATGCGCCGGTGATCACCGACGGCCCGTACTCCGAGTCGAAGGAGTACCTCGGCGGGTTCTGGATCATCGAGGCCGACGACCTCGACGAGGCGTTGGAATGGGCCCGTCGCGGGTCCAAGGCCTGCCGCGGACGGATCGAGGTACGCCCCTTCGACCAAGCCAGCGGTTGACGCACGTCGAGGAGGTCTTCCGCGCCGAGTACGGTCGCGTGGTCGCCGGGCTGGTCCGCCGGTTCGGCGACATCGACCTCGCAGAGGAGGCACTCGCCGACGCGCTGCTCATCGCTCTCGAGCGCTGGCCACGCGACGGCGTACCTCCCAATCCGGCGGCCTGGCTGACCCGGGTCGCCGGCAACAAGGCGATCGACCGGCTGCGGCGCGAGAAGGTCCGCGACGAGAAGTACGCCGAGGCTGCCATGCTCCAGGACGACACCCCTGCCGAACCCACCGGACCGGTGACGGACGACCGGCTCCGGCTCATCTTCACGTGCTGCCACCCAGCCCTCGCACCTGAGAACCGGATCGCGCTCACGCTACGGCTGCTAGGCGGCCTCACGGTCGCGGAAATCGCCCACGCGTTCCTCGTGCCAGAGACCACGATGGCGCAGCGGATCACCCGCGCGAAGGCGAAGATCAAGCAGGCGCGGATCCCCTACCGCGTGCCCATTGGCGACGACCTCTCGAACCGGATGGCCGGGGTCCTCGCCGTCCTCTACCTGATCTTCAACGAGGGCTACCTGTCCACGACCGCCGCGTCGGTGCGCGAGGACCTTTGCACCGAGGCGATCCGGCTGACCCGGCAGCTGCGTGAGGCCAGCGCCTCTCTCGACCCGCAGCCGGAGGTGCTGGGGCTGCTCGCGCTCATGCTCCTGCTGGACGCCCGGCGCCCGGCCCGGGTGCGCGATGGCGTACTCGTCACTTTGCCCGACCAGGACCGCTCCGCCTGGAACTCCGATCAGATCGAGGAGGGGCATTTGCTGGTCCGCCAGTGTCTCGCCCTGAACCGGCCCGGGCCCTACCAGATCCAAGCGGCGATCAACGCGGTGCACACCGACGCACCCGACGCGTCGTCGGTCGACTGGTCGCAGGTGGTGGTGCTGTACGACCAGCTGGCGGCGCTGACGCCGTCACCGATCGTCGCGCTGAACCGCGCGGTCGCCGTGGCCGAGCTCGACGGACCGCAGGTGGCCCTGGCCATTGTCGACGACCTGGACCTGGGCTCGTACCACGCGTTCCACGCCACCCGCGCCGACCTGCTACGCCGGCTCGGCCGGTACGACGAAGCACGTGAGGCCTACGGCCAGGCGATCGCGCTGACCGAGAACGAGGCCGAGCGGGCCTGGCTCGCCGGCCGTCAGGCTTCGTGCGGGTAGCGCCCGGGAGGTTTGCCCGCCTCGCCCTGATCGCGTGGACCTGACCGTGGGCCTGCGGTCCGCATCCGAGAGGTCACCTGACACGCATCGAAGGAGACGAGCATGACCGCAACGCCACCGATCGTCGACCGCGAGACCTGGCAGAAGCAGATAGACACGCAGCGCGTCAGGGAGAAGGCGCACACCCGCGAGGGGACGCGATTGCGGAGGCTCGCTGGCGGTTGCCGATGGTCGAGGTCGACCCGACGTCGGCGGTGGTCGGCGCCGCCGGCGAGGTCCCGCTCATCGACACCTTCCAGGAGCCGGTCGCAGCAGTTTGCGTTGGGGTCCGTAGGCGGGTCGCCTGCGAGACCGACCTGGCAGAGTGTGCGACGTGGATCTCATTTGGGAGCAGGTCGTCGTCGACGCTCACGATCCGGTCGCGCTTGGTCGATGGTGGGCCGAGGCCTTGGGCTGGGTTGTCGTGGGCGACGCCGCGGAGGAGTTCGAGATCAGGCCGACTCCGGATCGGGTGCCGGGCCTGTTGTTCGTGCCGGTTCTGGAGGAGAAGGCAGGCAAGAACAGACTCCATCTTGATTTCCGTCCGGTCGATCAAACCGCAGAAGTCGAACGTCTCCTTTCCCTCGGTTCTCGGCGGGCCGATGTCGGGCAGCGTGACGCGTCGTGGGTGGTACTCGCCGACCCTGAAGGCAATGAGTTTTGCATCCTTAGTGGACGGGTTCGGCCCGATTCTTAGGAGCCGGTGACATAGGACCACTCTCCGTTCCTCTTGTGAGCGCTCCTTGCCGGGCGCGTCGGCGTCGCGTCGGGCAGCCTTCCTCGATCCGGAACGCTGAGGCTTCCGTTACTGCTCGAGGTAGGTGGCGAGGTTGGC
>DATDKX010000181.1:0-7855 GCA_036519615.1 Propionibacteriaceae bacterium | reverse complement strand
CTCACCGCATTCGTGACCTATGCGGTGTTGGCCGGTGGCAATGCGGTGGGTGTCCGGTTCAGCAACCGTGAGCTTGCGCCTCTGTGGGGTGCCGGCCTGCGCTTCGCGCTCGCCGCTGCGCTGCTCCTGGCCGTCATGGTGTTGCTCAGGCTGGCGTTCCCCCGAGGACGAGCACTAATCGGCTCACTGCTCTACGGCCTGTTCAACTTTGCCGGCTCGTTCGGGCTGACCTATTACGGGCTCGTCCAGGTGCACGCCGGGCTCGGCCAGATCTTGCTGGCGCTAGTGCCACTAGCCACGCTGCTGCTCGCGGTGCTCTGGCGGCAGGAACGCCTCGCTGCCGCAGCAGTCATCGGAACCCTTCTCGCTCTCGCCGGCGTCGCAGTGATTTCTTACTCTCCCCTACAGCAGAATGTGCCCTTACTGTCGGTGCTCGCCGTGGTTGGCGGCGCCATCTGCTTTGCGCAAGCCCTGGTGCTGGTACGACGCTTCCCACCCGTGCACCCCGTGACCATGAACGCCATCGGCATGACGACCGGAGCGGCTGTGCTGCTCGCAGCGGCACTCGTCTCGGACGAACCGATCGTGCTCCCGCGCCGCCCCGAGACGTGGGCGGCCATGGCCTACCTGGTTGTGATCGGCTCGGTGGTCGTGTTCCTGCTCTACCTGATCGTTCTCCGCTATTGGACGGCGTCACGGGCCTCGTACGGGTTCGTGATCATCCCGTTCGTCACCATCGTGCTCTCGGCCTGGCTCGATAACGAGCCGGTCGGCATCGGACTGGTGCTAGGAGGCCTCCTAGTCCTGGCCGGCGTCTATGTCGGAGCACTCCGTCCTGCCCGAATCACTCCAGCGGCTGCGAATGCGAAAACTGACATGGGCTGATCCACAGGCTGCTAAGTAAGGGATCACCACCGTCGATCACGGTCACTTCGAGTTCTATGCACGGTCGCACGCGGCCGGCGAGCCGACCCAGATGACGATCCATTCAGAAACCACGTTGACTGACTAAATCCGTCGAGGCATCCCGATAGTCGACCCACCTGCGGCCTTTGGCACGTTCAGGAGTGGTGTCCATCTGACCTTCGCTAGCCCGGCGACACCTGTACGCTGCATGCGTCGTTGACGAGATAGACGAGCGGGCGACCCTGCGGTTGTAGCGTAACGCTGTCTTTCTGCTCGTTCAGCTCGCCGATGTCCACGATCGTTCCGGTAGCGACGTCTCGCAACTCAAGATCGCATCGAGCGTTGCCGTGGAAATCCTTCACTCTTACCGTGATCATTGCTGGCGGCTGGAAGGCGTCGGACGTACCCACTCCATCGACGACTGCCGGTAAGGTCAGATTTCCAGGGCCGGGTCGGCTGAGGACCGTACAACCAGACTCAGCCGACCAAGTGAACGTTCCAGCCTGGGGGATCAGGAATGATGCCGTGTCGTAAACGGCATACTCGTTGGACCACGTCTCATTCGTGGCACGGTTGACCAGCGTGACGGTACAGCCGGTGCTAGACCCGTCGTTACGAACAACGAGCCGCCACGGTGCCGCCTCCTTGAATTCGTTACTCGCGGAAGATTGCGCGCCACTGTTCTCTTGCCGCGAGGGCTCGTACAGAACAAGCTGGATGATCAGGTAGGTAGCTAGAAGTGCCGCGAACAGGGCGCCGATCATCACTAGACGACGGAGGGTTCTTCTCTGGCCAAAGAACCTGCCATTCTTCCTCGGTCTGCGCTCATCACTGGTAGGGGTTTCGCTGTGGGCCGAGGTGGATTCCTGGCCGGGCTGAGCGGCTGGCTGCGAAGGCGTCGAGTCGCCTGCGGCCAGCAGACCTCGGACGGTTCCCACGGCCGCCGGGACATCATTCTCTGCAGTGTTCTGCACGGCCTGCCGTTCAGCCGACGCAGATATCGTCGACGCATCGTCATGTGCCGTCCGTACTTCGGCGAGGGTTGCGTCCAGCACCCTTAGCAGCCGGCCGGTGTCGAAATCGAAGCGGCTGGGGCTAAGCTCCAAGGCCTGCTGGCGCGTCAGCCTGGCCAAGCTGTCCGGCAACTCTTCGGTAGTGGGCATCCTGGCCCCATCAACCAGAATGGGGATGATACGAACGTTGCGCGCCAAGGCCGCCTCGATCTCCAGGCGCACAAAGTCATTGGGATCATCAAGGCGCCGCCGACCATGCGCATCGGTGATCGTGAGCCACTGCTCACCGATAAGGGCCAGCAGCACGTCGCAGGACCCGACCGCGCGGGTGATCACCTCAACGAAGTCATCGCCCAACTTGATGGAGTCGACGTCCTTGAAGACCTGCCCGCCGTCGTAGTGGTCCGCGAGCCGGTCATATAGCCAGCCGGCCGGGTAGGCGCTCTCATCCCGCCGGTAGCTGATAAAGATTCGACCCGTTGATCCAGCCGCGGAGTCAGCCATTGCTCTCACCTTGACTCTGCCGACCTCGCGCATCGGCGAGGCGGGATGCCAGCAGCCTATGACGACCACACGCGGGCGTCCCGGTCGACTCAGCGACGGACGCGGTAGTGGATGTGTGAGGCCTCCGGCGTGTGGATCCGCGATGGCCCGAAGGGAGTCTATGCGTACACCGCCTCAGCAATCCGACGGAGCTACTGGACCACCGCTTTTGCAAGCCGAACCCCGTGCGGGCGGCAACGTAGCCAACAGTCGTACCGGCAGAGTCCGCAACCCGACCCTCTATCGGTCGCTGCTCGGTTGGGCAACGCTCTGCAGGCGATGCGCTGCGATGCCGCAGGCCTTCTCGGATACCGATTGTCCGTGGGCTACTCCGCGTGACAGCGTCGTTTCACTCGATCAAATCGTGGTGGTCACGGCCGCACGCGGACCAACAACCGTTTGATAACACAGCGGGCCTTTTCGGCGCTCCCGGTAACCGTTCCTGGAGAACTCGTGAATCCCAGAAACCGACCGCTCACCGCAACGCGTTTCCGAGGGGATGCGCGTTGCGGCGGACACAATTGGGCAGCGGGGACGGGCTGCGGCAAGGTGGGTTCCGCCGTGCTTTATCCATCCTCGCCCGGGCTGCTCGTCCTACGTGCGCTGCAAGTGGGCAGTGAAGTTCCAGGGCATGAAAGAGGCCGGGCTGATCAGCCCGCAGCCGGGGAAGAAACCGAGCTTGACGCTGAATCAACCCACTTGGCTCGCCAGGCAGGCGCCTCGAACGGGGCTCCGTAATACGCCGTCTCATGCACGACACGCCCGTCGCGGTACTCGTGGACGACGATGGTGTTGTAGCGGTCTCCGTCGTAGTCGAACAGCATCTCCATCACCCAGACGTCACCGGAACCAACTATGCGCCGGAGGGTTGCTGTCGGCGGGGTCGGAAACGCGAGCCGAAGCTCCCGAATCCTTTGCTTGCCGCGGATTACCTCACCCGACTGCGGCCACTCGATCACCACATCGTCGTCGTAAAGGGCATCGGCGGGCTGCATATCGCGAGTGTTGATCGAATCCACAAATCGCCGTGTCGCGGCCCACCTGGACTCATCGTCCATTTCAGATCCTCCCATTAGTTATACGGCTGACGCTCGCCCGCTCGCCGTACGTTGCATTTTCGCCAGCCAGGACAGTGGCCAGCGCCCGTTCGATCAGTGGGCGCAGTTCCACCTGCCCGTCCTTTGTCTGCCATTCCTCGACGGCCACCCAGAGCGCGGCGGCAACCGCGGCAGCCATCGCGCGAACCTCGAGGTTGTCGCGGCTTATGCCAAGCCGCTGCGCCAGGACTGCTGCCATCGCTTCGGCGGATGTGGCCTGCTCCTGCCGGAGCCGCGGATGGAGTGCCGGCGTACGAAACGCCAGCTTTAGCCGATTGAGGACGCGTTCGCGATCTTGGCCGTAGAAGGCCGAGAGGCCATCCACAATGGCATGGCATAACGCCTGGACAGCGGACTCGTCAGGCCGCGCAGCCATTAATCCGGCAAGTAACGGCCGATACACCGGCCAGAAGACAACCTCTTCCTTGGTTGGGAAGTAGCGGAAGAACGTCCGAGGGGCGACATCCGCCGCCGCGGCTATTTCCTCGATCGTGGTCGCCTCGAAGCCTTTCTCGCTAAACAGTCGAAGAGCCTCTGCCTGGATCACCCGTCGAGTCCGTTCCTTCTTTCGATCCCTCAGTGAGCCTGAAGGGTTCTTCTGGACAGGATGCATTTATGTCAGTCTATGCAAAATGGCATCTAATGCCAAGAGGCACCAACTGACAAGCTCCACACGTTGGCGTATCCGATTGGTCGTGGGCCGGCGAAAGCATCACTCGGGACTTGATGGCCGGACGCGGTGACAGGCCGCGGAAGCATCAGTGCCACACTGATAGAGCGTGAGCACTTTCATTCAGCTCAGAGAGCAGGCAGAGCAAGAGATCAGAGCAAACATTCGATCTGCGCCTTCAGACTCCGCTCACCACTTCGTTGTGGACTCCAGCAACTACTTCGTCGACCACGGAGCTGTGTTGCTCGCCGCTCTTAGGCTCTGGGCACGGCCTCGGCAAAAGACCGATGGCGACCTTCGAGCACTGATTGATTCGGCGAATGCAGCGACGCTGGAGAACATTGCCGAGGAACTGGCCGAAAACCGCGATCCCGAGGAACTGCTTGCCAGCGTGCAGCTTGAAGGCATTGCTTACGCATCTCCACGCCAGCTGTACGACACACTGGAGTTCGCACGGAAGGGCCTTGAATCGGGCTGAGAGACTGCTCCGATGGAGACTCTGACTGAGCTGTTGGAGCGACCTTGTGGGGAGATCGAAGCGATTGGACTGACCCGGAAGATGCGTCGCACCCCCAGTTCCTCCAGAGAGGTGCAGACCTCCTCGCCTTAGTCCGACTGTGGGCGCAAGACAAGAGCGCATCGGACGAGACGGTTTGTGAAATGCTCCGGTTCGCCGACGTCGCCGTACTCCAGCAAGCCGCTGCTGATCTAGAAAAGAACGGAACTGATGACGGACGCGTAGCCAGCTACCTCATAACGGGGATACTCAACGCTCCTCAACAGGAATTCTCGCTGATCGTGGGCTACACCCTGATGGCTTTCGAGGTAACGCTGGCCAACGATCAGTCACCACGACGCCGTCACGACGATCAACTCTTTTTCGCCCCACGTCGGACGGGTGGAGGCTGGACCTAGCCGGTCGGAGCCGAGCGACCGGGCGCACCGCAGGGCATCACCACCCACAAGGAGCAGCTCAGCACTCAAGTTGCTCGCCTTACTAGAGGAGCACGGAGGGAACCGATGATCCCCGACACCATCGTCTTGATCCATGGCTTCTGGGGTGACCCCACGCAGTTGGGAGAACTGGAAGGCCTCCTACGAGCAGCAGGGCTACCGCGTGCTCACCCCGGTCTACCCGGGCTTCGAGGTCGAGGCCCTGAACGCCGACCCGACCCCAATCGAGAACCTGACCGTGCCCGCCGTCATCGACCACCTCAGCGACGTCATCGGCGGGCTGGAGCGGCCTCCGATCCTGATGGGCCACTCCGCCGGCGGGACGTTCACCCAGCTCATGCTGGATCGCGGCCACGGCGCGGTAGGCGTGGCGATCAACTCGGCCCCCACCGAGGGCGTGCCCGTGGTGCCGCTGTCGCAGCTCAAGTCCACCTTCTCGCCGGTCGGATCTGGGATGCCAGCGTCACCTTGGTCGGCTACCCCTACTGCTTTGAGCTCAAGCGTGAACGAAGGGATTCGTTGCATTTCGACTGAACGCCCGGGTAAGGCCAGCCTCAATGTGGGCGATGCAACTCTCAAGACATCGACGCTGACTGATAATCGGGCCGCCGCCGAGGCTCAACGAAACCGGCCCATACCCGCACCCTCAGCGGGACATCTCTCACGAGCAGGTCGTCGCGCTCGAACTCACTGACCATGGCCAAGACTACAGATCAGCTAGTCACGACGTAACGAACGAACACCATGCCGTTACCGAAGCGACGCTCATCGAGCAGTTCGAGGGGATGACGAATCTGGTCGGGAAACATGCGTTGTCCCCCGCCGACCAGGATCGGTGCGATGAACAGCTGTACCTCGTCGATCAAGTCCATCCGCCACGCGGTGGATGCCAAGCTGGCGCCGGAGACAGCGAGGTCATGATCGACGCTCGCCTTGATCGTTCCGACCGTCTCGAGGTCGAAGCTGCGCTCGATCCGGGTTCGCTCGGTAGAGACCTCCTGCAGCGTGCTCGAGAAGACGACCTTGTCGGCCCGCTGCCAGATTCGGGCGAACTCGGCGCTCTTGGGGGATTGCGCAGCGACGCTGGGGTCGGTCTCCCATCCGATCATCATCTGGTAGATCTTCCGGCCGTAGAGGTAAGTCCCGACGCTCCGCTCGGTCTCATTGATGAACTCGAGTACTTCCTCGTCGGGCTCAGCCCAGTCAAACTTGCCAACATCGTCGGTGATGTACCCGTCGAGTGACGCGAGGTAGGAGTAGATCACCTTCGGCACACGCTGACCCTATTTGTAATCCAGCCTTGAAGTCGGCTTCCCGTGGCGGGATCCCTTGCTGTGTGCCGTAAAACGACCGCCGGCTTGCGGACACTTGGCTAGGTCAGATGCGGGACCCTCCACGAGACAAATCGGTACACGGACCTGACAGCAGAAGCACTCAATTGCCGATGTCGGCGCGCGGAATTGTTGGCAGCACGCACTCCTTGCCTGCCACGTTTTCCCGGGACTCAGAATGCTCGCTCGCAGCTCGGCGGGCCGGTGAGGACTGTGGGCACGTACTCGAGGCTTCGCCGCTGCGGTCGATCGCCTGCATTGGTCACGCCGGCTTCGTCCGACACGACAACCGTGGTCGAGCCGCACAGTCGGGGCGGTCGATCGGACGCGGGATCGCGTGTTCGACGAGTTGGTGGCAGATGGCAGAGCGCTCATCGGCGGTACGGCCAGCGGCGGTTCAGCTCGTGTTATCAGGCTGAACTATTCGGGCCGATCGTCCGTGTTCACTGTAGAGGCCTCGGCTTGACGGGGCCCACAGGTGTAAGACAGGTCAGGACATGTCATCGCAGCGTCCGGCAACCGGTTCACTCCGTTGGTTCGGTGTCAGCCACCGCACGCTGATGGCCTGGCGACTACTTAGTGCGATCATGCTGATGGTGATGGGCGGGATCCATCTCT
The DNA here is from genome assembly GCA_036519615.1 of Propionibacteriaceae bacterium. GTDB lineage: Bacteria > Actinomycetota > Actinomycetes > Propionibacteriales > Propionibacteriaceae > Microlunatus. Next base: position 723 of record DATDKX010000181.1, on the reverse strand, counting down.
ACCTCGTGTTCTACGGAGTAGGCGGCTTGCTTGGCGCGCTGTTCGTGCTCAATGCGGTTGGCGCGCTCGTGCTGGCAATCGCGGTCATCGTGCTGCGTGGGCGGCTCCTGTCGCTGGCAACGGTGCTGAGCCTGCTGTTCATGGTGGGCACGCTGCTTGCGCTGGTGCTCGCGCTGACCGTGGGCCTGTTTGGCATTCACGAGGTCTTAAGCTTCAAGCTGGTGCCCACCACGCTGGTGGTGGAGTCCATCGGCACAATCATCCTGGCGGTAACCGTCGCGCTGGTGTTGCGGTCGCGACGAGCACCCTGACGCCGCACTTACCGGCAACTTCACACCTTGTGCCTATGCTCTGATCATCGTTAGCGCCGAGCATCGTCGTCGTATCCATAGGCACAAGCAACGCACACTGATCTGCCGCGGGTCGCGCGCATCGCGCAGGCTATCCCGTAGAAGGAACGCTCGGCGAGACATCTTGAAGCCGGAAGGTGAAGCCGCCGTGTCTCGCGATTCCGTGCTGATCCTCACCGCTGAGCACGCATTACGGCGAGCGGGCGGTGGAGACGCTGTCGCAGCCGGTTCGTTGCCCGCTTCGCGGGGTGACCAGCTAGACCTGCAAGGTGGTTCGCCCGGCCGCGGCCGCCTGGCGGGTCGCGCGGCGCCGGCGCCGCCGTTGCGCCCGGCGTAGTTGGAAGGGCAGCAGCTCCGGGCCGCGCAGGATCCG
>DATDKX010000180.1:0-3011 GCA_036519615.1 Propionibacteriaceae bacterium | reverse complement strand
GCTCCGCAAGGCAGCGACGAAGCTCGCCCAGAACAACGTCGCGCCAGGCTTGGTGATCGAGCCTTCGAACCTGCGTGAATACCTCGGCAGGCCGCGCTTCACCCCTGAAGCTCATGAGCGTACGTCGGTGCCAGGCGTCGCCACTGGCCTGGCTGTGACCGGTCTAGGTGGGGATGTGTTGTTCGTTGAAGCGTCTGCCTTGGACGGTCACTCGCCGAATTCTGGATCGGGCAGCCTGACACTGACCGGGCAACTGGGCGATGTGATGAAAGAGTCAGCCCAAATCGCGCTGTCCTACGTACGCGCCCACGCCGATCAGCTCGGGATCACTGAGCCGTCGATTTTGGACCGGCATGTCCACATTCACGTTCCCGCAGGCGCCGTCCCCAAGGATGGCCCGTCGGCTGGAGTCACCATGGTGACGGCCCTTACGTCGATGGCGCTTGGCAGACCTGTACGCTCCGATGTCGGCATGACCGGTGAGGTGACGCTGAATGGGCGCGTGTTGCCCATCGGCGGAGTGAAGCAGAAACTGCTTGCGGCTCAGCGGGCTGGTCTCACGACCGTCTTCGTGCCCAAGCGGAACGAGCCCGATCTAGACGACGTGCCGGAGGACGTGCTTGAGACGATCACCGTCATTCCGACGACTGATGTTGCCGAGCTAGTCGCCCAGGCCATCGAGCCGGTCTCGGCCCCGAATGACACCCTGGTCGCCGCCTGATCCTTGGCCCTCCGAACCACCGGAGCTACCCGAGTCATCCGTGGCCAGCCTGTCTTGGTCGTATCTGGACTTGACCAGGCTGGCCACCGTGGTGATCGTCAGCGTCACGACGATTACCGTCAGCGACAGCCAGATCGGTATCTCGCCATCGAATGGTGCCCAGTCCGCCAAATGGTAGGTATGCAGCGCGTGCATGATCAACTTGATGCCAATGAAGCCCAGGATGATCGATAGACCAACCGACAGGTAGACAAGTCGTTTGAGCAGCCCGCCGATCAAGAAGTACAGCTGTCGGAGACCCATCAGGGCGAATACGTTCGCTGTAAATACCAGATACGGCTCCTGGGTCAGCCCGTAGATCGCCGGAATTGAATCCAGTGCGAACAGCAGGTCTGTACTGCCCAGCGCGATGATCACGATCAGCATCGGAGTGATCAGCCGCTTGCCATTCTCGACCACCGTCAACTTCGTGCCCCGGTAATCCTTTGTCGCATTGAAGCGACGCCTGACAAACCGCATTGCCGGGTTGTCAGGAAGCTCTTCGGTGTCCTGGTCCTGTTTGCGGTAGTCGAGATAGATCTTGACAGCCGTCCAGATCAGGAAGGCCCCGAAAATGAAGAACACCCAGCTGAACGCGTTGATCACTGCGGCGCCCACTGCGATGAAGATGCCCCGAAAGATCAGGGCCAAGATGATGCCGACCAAGAGTGCGAACTGCTGAAGGTGGCGCGGAACCTTGAGCTTGGTCATGATGACCAAGAAGATGAACAGATTGTCGATTGAGAGGCTGTACTCGGTAAGCCACCCGGCGAAGAACTCTCCGGCATAACGCGGACCAGCGATCGCCCATACACCGAATCCGAAGATCACCGCCAAGGCAACGAAAATGCCGATAAACAGGCCGGCCTCTTTCATCGACGGCTCGTGCGGGCGCCGACCCAGAATGAGCACGTCGATGACAAGAATCGCCACCATCACGATGACTGTGATGGTCCACGCGTAGAGGTGAACCTCCATATGGAGTCCTTCCGAGACGGGATTCGGCGAACGATTTAGTCTCGGAGGTCTCTTCCGCCAGACTTACCGGCCGAGGGCACCGGGCTGTCTGGTTAGGAATAGATCCTGTCCGGAACGATCCGTGATGACGATGCCTCCGCGAGGGAATACTCCCCTCCGCCATTCAGTATGTCAGGGCTCGGCGAATTTGCCTCCTCGGTAGTTAGCGGTTGGCCTCCACCATCTGCCGCAACTCCGACTTGAGGTCTCGTATCTCATCACGCAGCCGCGCTGCAAGTTCGAATTGCAGATCGGCAGCCGCCGCATGCATCTGGGTGGTCAGTTCTTGTATCAGGTCGGCGAGATCACCGGCCGGCAGTCCCGCCAACCGCCGAGCCTGGGCAGTTGTCTCCTTCGCCCCGAGCGAAGGAACCGGAGCTCGGCCACGCCCTCGCTGCCGTCCGCCGAGCAGGTCGTTGGTGTCCACGTCCTCTCGAGCCAGCATGTCGGTGATGTCGGCAATCTTCTTCCGAATGGGCTGTGGATCAATGCCGTGCGCGAGGTTATACGCCACCTGCTTCTCTCGCCGACGGTTGGTTTCATCGATTGCCGCGGTCATCGAGTCGGTGACCGAGTCGGCGTACATGTGAACTTCGCCGGAGACGTTCCGGGCGGCCCGGCCAATCGTTTGGATCAGGCTCTTCTCACTCCGCAGGAATCCCTCCTTGTCGGCATCGAGAATGGCCACCAGCGACACCTCGGGAAGATCTAGGCCCTCGCGGAGCAAGTTGATCCCCACCAGGACGTCGAACTCTCCTGTCCTCAGCTCCCGCAGCAACTGGACTCGCTGCAGTGTGTCGACCTCGGAGTGCAGATAACGGGTCCGAATTCCGTTCTCCAGGAGGTAGTCGGTGAGATCCTCAGCCATCTTCTTGGTCAGCGTGGTCACGAGGACACGTTCATGCCGTTCGGTCCGCGCCCTGATCTCCCCCATCAGATCGTCGATCTGGCCATGAGTGGGTTTGACGATCACCTGAGGATCCACCAGCCCGGTCGGCCGAATCAGCTGCTCGACAAAGCCCCTGGACTTGGCCAGCTCGTAATTGCCCGGAGTGGCAGACAGATAGACGGTCTGGCCTATGCGCTCTACGAATTCCTCGAAGCGCAGCGGGCGGTTGTCCATTGCGCTGGGTAACCGGAATCCGTGCTCCACCAGCGTGCGCTTCCGTGACATGTCGCCCTCGTACATGCCTCCGATCTGCGGCACGGTGACGTGGGACTCGTCGATGACTAG
>DATDKX010000179.1:0-4436 GCA_036519615.1 Propionibacteriaceae bacterium | reverse complement strand
TGCCGGGCTGCCAATCCATGGCAAGTGCGGCAAGAGCGTTGCGTCGGGCCCGATACTCCGGGTCGACGGCACCTGGATGATCTGCACCCAGGTGAACGGTGACATCGTCTCCTGAGCGCGTCACCGGTGCATAAAGCTGAGCCTCTTCGAACATCGCTGCCTCCGGGGTGTCCGGACGTCGCACAGGTTATTTTCTTGCGGGCGCCGTCGTACGAGTTCTTTTGGTGATCGCTCGCGCGATGCTGATGCTCGCGATCAGGGGGTTGGTCGTCACTTGGGGTGTCAGAGCGGCGACCGTTTAGGCCGGATTTATGGTCCAGGAACCAGGTTAGTCACGGCTCTCCAAGCGCCGGATGGGTGGCCCCTCAGCCGTAACTATCCAAAAGCATCAGCGGGTGCCGCTCAGCTGTTCGAGACCGGCGATGATCACTCTCAGTCCATGGTGGAAACGCCCGTCAAAATCGTTGAGCTGCACTCGGCCTGCCTCCTGCGTCAATGGGAACCGGTCACGATCAATCCGCCTGGCCCGACTTTCGACCTCGTATCTGGGATCCCGCTCGCCAGGCAACGGACGCACAGCCTGCTCCTCGATAGTGAAACCGATCACGTAGCTGTACGCCGTCCCCCAGGCGCGTACGGCGTCTGGCAGCGAAAACCCGCCGCGACCTTTTTGTCAATCATGGCCAGTGGTGATCTTCAGGTGGAGGTCGAAGAGATTCGCCTTACCGACGCAGCGGCCGCCTGGGTGCGGCCCAACAGTGGCCGTCGTGTTGTGCTGCGGGTGATGTGTCGAGCGATGTATTCGGCGTCACGGCCGACGCCGCCTACCAGCGATGAAGCGAGTGAGCTGAGGAAGAACAAACCGATGAAGTAAAGGCCGGGCACGCCGGTTGCACCACGATCATGGACGGGCCGGCCTTCTTGATCAAATACGTCGAGGTGGACCCAATCGAACGTTGAGCGGTAGCCGGTGCACCACACAACATTGGGCACCTCAACCACCCGTCCGTCTTCCATGACAGGCCTACCGTGACGGGCGGAAATGGTCCTGGGAAGGCGTACCACTCCGGCAGTCTCGAGGTCTTTGGGCTTGACGCGGCCAAGTGGGAGCGTAGCCTTGATCATCTGCGGCCGCATCCGGCGCCCGATGGGAGTGGTCACACTGGCCACCCGCGAGAGGAAGAACCAGAACGGCGGCGTCAGGAGCCGGTCCGCCCTACTGCCCGGTCGGGTCGGCTCGCTGCCCGGATGCCGCCCTGAGAGCCAGGTCCGATGCGTAGCGGAGATTTCGAGCGCGATGTCAGCACCCGAGTTGGCCGCTCCGACCACCAACACATCTCCGTCTGCCAACTGGGATGGCCTTCGGTAATTACTCGAGTGGAGCTGTGTGATGCCAGGGTCGAGCTGGGCTGAGAAGTTTGGCACGTACGGCGCCTGGTAGCCACCTGTCGCCAGCACTACATTCTCCGCCTTGAAATGATGATCACCGACACTGATCATGAAGTGGTCGTTGGTCTTGCTGACCGAATCGACCGAGAGGCCACGGCGAATAGGAAGATCAAATTTGGCGGCGTACGCCTCAAGGTAGTCGGCCATCTCGTCCTTGGTTGGGCAACGACTCCTAGACCCAGGAAGATTCAGACCAGGAAGGGAACTGAGGTGGGCCGGGGTGAAGAGTTGCAGCGAGTCCCAGCGTTTCCGCCAGGAATCGCCGGTCCGCTGGTTGGCATCCAAGATCAAGAACGATTGACCGAATTTGGCGAGGTAGTAGCCGGTGGCCAGGCCGGCCTGACCGCCGCCAACAACGAGGGTCTTAACCTGCTCGAGCATGAGCCGAAGATAAAGGGCTCTCTGGTGGCCCGGCATCGCTGAAATCCCTCATCTTGTGGCATTGGCATGCGGGAATTTCACCAGTGGTGTCTAGGGCATGCGCACTGAGCTTGCGGAATTCAGCCGTGTTGTGCCGTGAGCTTGTCGAAGGCCCCTTATTTTTTGGACTCCTTGCTCCCGGCGTCTCTCGAGTCTGGCGCCGTCCTCGCCGGCGTCAAGGCCAAGCCCTGCGGGTGGCCTTGCGGCCAGCCTTGACCCCAGCTCCGGGCGACGCGAAAGAAACATGCGCCGGGAGCAGGGAGGGGGAATGGTGGTGCGGGGTTTGCGGGGATAGGTTGGGCAGTTGGGTGCAGTTTTTGATGCGATTTTCCCTTATTTTGTTGGGAAACACGGTTGCCATCGAACAGAGATTCGAATACAATAGAGGCTCTGCCGATACCACCACACCCACTTCCTGCAAAAAGGCTGGAGCTGCCGCATCAATGACGACGGGCTGCCCGAATGGATGCCACCCCGCTGGATCGACCAAGATCAACAACCCCACATCAACCCCCGCATCCGACGGCTGCACGCTCAACGGCGACTCGACCGCAATCGACGACGACGAACACCCACAGCGGCATGACCGAGTGCGCGCCGAAGATCAGGCGGTACGACGACGGCGCAGGGACGGCTCCCGCAACGCTGGCGGTATGTACCCGGAGTCGGAGTCACGGTTGACCGTGACTCCCGGCGAAACGATCTTGTCAATGCGATCAAGAATGTCGTCGCTCAGCATCACACCCACGGCGCCGAGCTGCGACTCGAGTTGCTCCATCGTGCGAGGACCGATGATCGGTGCCGTCACCGCGGGATGAGCGAGGGTGAAGGCCAGAGCGAGGTGGATCAGTGTGATGCCCGCATCCTCCGCCAGCAGCGCAAGCTCCTCGACGGCATCAAGCTTCGCCTGGTTTTCCGGTTTGCTCATGTCGTAACGACCGGGCAGCCGCTGGGCCCGACGCGATTCAGGCACCTCTTGTCCCTTGCGATAGCGGCCGGTCAGCCAACCTCCCGCGAGCGGACTCCACGGGATAACACCCATTCCATACTTCTCAGTCACCGGCAATACATCGGCCTCGATGCCGCGTACCAAGATCGAGTACGGCGGCTGCTCAGTCACAAAGCGGTCGAGGCCACGACGTTCGGCGACCCATTGCGCCTCAACGATTTCGTGTGCTTGGAAGGTCGACGAGCCAAAGGCGCGGATCTTGCCTTGCCGTTGCAGGTCGGTGAGCGCTCCCAGACTTTCCTCGACATCAGTGCCGGGGTCGGGGCGATGGAGCTGGTACAGATCGATCCAATCGGTCTGCAGCCTGCGCAGACTGTTCTCCACCTCGCGTACGATCCAGCGGCGGGAGTTGCCGCGCATATTCGGATCGCCGGCCTCACCAGGCGCCGCTCCCATTTGTCCGTTGACCTTGGTTGCGACTATGACGTCATCACGTAGTCCACCAACCAGTGCTTTGCCGACGATCTCCTCCGACTCCCCCTGGGAGTAGACGTCCGCGGTGTCGATGAAGTTGATACCAGCGTCCAGCGCTCGGTGAATGATCTTGATCGAAACGTCGTGATCGGGCTCTCCCCAGGCGCCGAACATCATTGCGCCCAAGCAGAGCGGACTAACTTGCATGCCGGTACGTCCCAGGCTGCGATATTCCATAGCGACAGCCTAAAGATCGAGTACCTGATCACGACCGGGGGCCTCCGTTAGGCTGACCGCTCATGTCCACAATCCTTTGGCAGGACATCACAAACGGCGCCCTCGACCGCTGCCAGCTCGACGCCACACCTCGTGGACTCCGCCTGGCCGGTACCGTCCTCACAGTGGCCGACGGTGACCCGCTGGAGGTCCGTTATCTCGTCACAACCGACCAAAAAGGTCTGACTCGAAGGGTGGAGTTGGATCTGGACAACGGATCTACCCGCCGCGTCCTGCTTGCCGATGGCGCTGGTCGCTGGAACTGGGACGGTGACCACGAGTTGACTGACGTCGCCGGGTCTCTCGACGTCGACCTCACCGTCACTCCAGCGACCAACACTCTCCCTATCCGGCGCCTGGGACTCGAAGTCGGCCAAGCCGCAGACCTGCATATGGCATGGGTGCAGTTCCCCGGCCTTGAGGTGATCCCTTCCGAGCAACGCTACGAGCGCCTGACCGCAGATCGCTGGAAGTTTTCGACCGGCGACTTTCAGGCGGAGCTTCTCGTCGACCGCGACGGCTTGGTACTTGACTATGGCGGGCTGTTCCGCTCACTCGCCTACGGGCCTTGATTCGAATGAGGAAGGTCACTTCTCGACCGCCAAAACGTCGACGGCCGCCAGATGACGGCCGTCGGAATGGTTGAGCTTCAGAGATCAGGAGGTGAGCGCTTTGGCCTTCAGCTTCTCAAACTCCTCCTGGGTAATTGCGCCGCTGTCAAGCAGGTTCTTCGCGGATGCAATTTGTTCAGCGGGGTTGCTACGACCGGCAACAGTCTGGATGTACTGGTCGGTTTCGACCTGCGCTCGTCTCATCTCTCCCGCCTGCCGCTCGGCCATTCCGCGGCCACGCGCGATCAAGTAAATGA
>DATDKX010000178.1:0-11368 GCA_036519615.1 Propionibacteriaceae bacterium | reverse complement strand
ACATGGCACGGTATGCCTCAGCCTGCTTGGTCAGGTCGTCGAAGATGATCAGCACGTGCTTGCCCTGATACATCCAGTGCTGCCCGATGGCCGAGCCGGTGTACGGCGCAACGTACTTGTAGCCGGCCGGGTCTGACGCGGGGGCGGCGACGATCGTGGTGTACTCGAGGGCGCCGGCGTCCTCCAGTGCTCCGCGAACAGCAGCGATGGTCGAGCCCTTCTGGCCGATCGCGACGTAAATGCAGCGCACCTGCTGTTCCGGATCGCCGCTGTCCCAGGCGCTCTTCTGGTTCATGATCGTGTCGACGGCAATGGCAGTCTTGCCCGTCTTGCGGTCGCCGATGATCAACTGCCGCTGACCTCGCCCGATCGGGATCATCGCATCGATGGCCTTGATCCCGGTCTGCAATGGCTGATTCACCCCCTGGCGATCCATCACACCGGCGGCCTGCAGCTCGAGCGCGCGGCGCTCGCCAATGTCGGTGATCTCGCCGAGCCCGTCGATCGGATTGGCTAGAGCGTCAACCGTACGACCCAGGTACCCGTCACCGACCGGCACGGAAAGGATCTCACCGGTGCCCTTGACAACCTGGCCTTCCTCGATGCCGCCCGACTCACCCATCACAACGACACCGATCTCGCGGACGTCGAGGTTGAGCGCAATGCCGAGCGTTCCATTTTCGAACTCGAGGAGCTCGTTGGCCATCGCCGAAGGCAGGCCTTCCACCCTTGCGATGCCGTCGCCAGATGTGACGACTGTTCCAACCTCTTCGCGGCTGGCCGTCTCCGGCGTATATCCCCGAACGAAGCGATCCAGTGCTTCGCGGATTTCCTCTGGACGAATCGTGAGTTCTGCCATGGCCTGCGCTTTCTGCTCTATCTCGGAGGTAGATCTGTTTAGTTGTGACGTAGCCAAGCCGTGCTATCTAAAGCTTGCTATCTAGAAGCTGTGCTATCCAAACAGCCGTCTGGCTGACTCGAGCCGGTCCGCGACGGTACCTTCAAACACCTCATCGCCAAGCTCAACCCGAACTCCTCCCAGGATGTCAGGATCGATGACTTCCTGGATCGTCACCTCCCGGCCGATCTTCTGACTGAGAGAGGCTCGAAGACGGTTCCGCTGATCGGAGGAGAGCGGCTTTGCGACGCGTACGGTCGCCACCGCCCGGTTCTTCTGTGCTGCGGCCAACGTGACGTAACCCTCGATCGTCTGCCCGAAGGTACGCTCACGGGCTAACACCGCGCGCTTCGCCAGCACGATGGTTGAGTCGGTGGTACGACCTCTCAATAGCCCTTCGACCAGCTCCTGGCGCCTAACGAGGTCGATAGCGCGATCCCCCAGCACGTTCCGAAGATCGGGACTGGACTCCACCAATCGGGCGAATCGGAAGAGCTGGTCTTCGGTGTCCTCGAGCTCACTACGCCTATCTGCAGTGATCAGCTGAGCACGTACGGCCTGCCGTTCCAGTGCAGCGGCGAACGTCCGACCTCCCGCCCAGCGGAGTGTCGCGGCCTCTGCGACCAGATCCACGACTGCCCTGTCGACCTTGCCGTCGAGCAACCCGTGCACCAACGCGCGGCGCGCACCTTCTGGCGTGCCGGGATCCGTCACCGCGCGCCGCAGCGTGGCTGAGGACTCGAGCGCATCGACCACTGCGGACATGTCGGTGGCGAAACTGTCGCTGACCTGACTGTCATCCAGCATGCGGTCGAGCGAACTCAGTCGCGCGTCGGTGGCGGTGCTCATGACCGACGTGCGGGCGTCGGCTCACCCTCACCTTCAAGCTCGGCGAGGAACCGGTCGACTGTACGCTGTGCTCGCTCGTCGTCCTCGAGCGACTCGCCGACGATCCGGCTCGCCAACGTGGTGGCCAAGCTGCCGATCTCGGCTCGCATCTGGGCCATGACCGTGGCTCGCTCAGCCTCGAGCTGCGCCTGTCCCTGAGCCCTGATTCTGGCGACCTCGGCATTCGCCTGTTCCCTAAGATCAGCAAGGATCTGAGTGCCCTCACCTTTCGCTTCCTCGCGGATTCTCGCAGCTTCGGTACGAGCCTCAGCCAACTGCTCGTTGTACTGCCGCAGCGCCGCCTCAGCAGCTTCCTGAGCCTTCTCCGCCTTCTCCAGCCCACCCTGGATAGCGGCGGTCCGTTCGGCATAGGTGGCCTCGAATCGCGGTACCACGAACCTGGCGATGATGAATGTCAACAAGAGTGCGAATACGATCGCGGCGATCACCTCCGCCCAATTCGGGAGTAGCGGATTCTCCTCTTGGAGCGGTATCAGCAGCGTCGTCATCCAAACCACCCGCTTAGCCGAAGACGAAGGCGAGGGCGATGCCGATAATCGCCAGCGCTTCTGTCACCGCGAATCCGATCCAGGCCGTGCCCATCATCGCGCCGCGCGCTTCGGGCTGTCGCGCAGTGCCCTGGATGACCGAGGCGAAGATCAAACCGACGCCAATACCGGGGCCGATAGCACCGAGGCCGTAACCGACGATACCGAGCGATCCGGTTAGTTCCAGTGGAGTCATTGGGACTTCTTTCTTTGACGGGGTTTCGCGGACCTGCCGAAACCGAGGCTTGTCAGTGCTCCTCGGCTGCAGCCGAGGAGATGTACTGGGCGGTGAGAACGGTGAAGATAAAAGCTTGTAGGGATTGAACGAAGATCTCCAGGCCGAAGATCGCCATGCTGAAGATCAGGGCCACCACACCCGCGGTCTTATTGATGATCGACGCGGAGTGCAACAGCAAGTACTCCCCACCCAGCACGAAGACCAAAACCAGCAAGTGGCCGGCGAACATGTTGGCGAAGAGTCGCAAGGAGAGGGTGACCGGGCGAACGATGATGTTGGACACGAACTCCAAGGGAATTATCAGCGGCCACATGAACGCTGGCACGCCGGATGGCAGCGACGTGTGCTTGAGGTATCCGAAGAAGCCGTGCTTGGCAATGCCGACACCGTTGTAGATCAACCACACCATGATCGCCAGGCCGTACGGCCAACCCACGTGCGAAGGAGTGGGGAGCAACAGAAATGGGAAGATGCCAAAGAGATTATTGACCAATACAAAGGAGAACAGGGCGATCAGCAGTGGCAGGTACCTGCGGAAGTCATGCCCGATCATGTCCCGAGCGATTGTGTTGCGGACGAAGAAGTATGCCGTCTCACCGATGTACTGGCCCTTGCTAGGCACCATGGCATTCTTGCGAGCCATGATCAACCAGAACGCCAGGATCAAGATCACCGACAGGATGGCCTGGAACATGTACTTGTCGAACCAGGGAACGCTCTCAAAGATCGGCGGGAAGTCGAAGCTATGGACACCGGGAGCCTCAAAGCCGCCCGTCTCCAGCGGCACCAGGCTCGACAAGAAACCGCTCACCGTTCCCCCTTCTCCGCCTCACGCGTGTGCCCGGTTACCGTTGCCTGATTGCTGCGATCCTTAGCGTTCGCCGTAAGCTCCGCGTCATCGACATGACCAAAGCGCCGGATGATCACGTAACACCCGAAGGCGGCGCCTGCAACGATGCCGATTGGCAGCAGGAACCTGGTGCCGAGGTAGTAGTCGCCAAGCCATCCCAGCAGTCCGTAGATCAAGACGCCGGAGATCAGGTAGGAGAGCACTCGAAGCCCCATGTCCATGCCGTCTGATTTCTCGCCTCCTTGCGATTTCGGCTGGTCGTAGGACGCCTTGGGCTGTTCCTTCATGGTGCGACACACGCTAGCAGTGATTGTGGCGGCGGTCACGGCTCCGATACACCTCCGCTCGGCGGCAGGTACTCGGTGTCATAGACCCCGATTCGCAACCGAGAAAAGACAAAAACCTCAACAATCAGCCAGCCCGCAACAACGATGATCGTGGTCACAAAGATCGCCATCGGAATCAATGTCGGCCATGCTTCGTGGTGGGCGTTATAGAGCACCAGCACCAATCCGAGAATCACTACGCGTGCGGTATAACTGCACATCGATACCAACAGCAGTGTTCGGGCCCCGGCATCGGCGAAGAGCACCATGACGTACTGGCCAACTCCGTAAAAGAACAAGACCATGGCGGCCGCCAGAGCAGCAGAGATCAGACCGCTTGTGCCATAACCGATGGCGAAGCCGATCAAGCACAGCACTGATGCCGACACACCACCCACCGCGCCACCCAGCAGCAGCTTGCGCGCCCGGATGACGTGAATGCTCGGTCCATCGGCAGGCGTGGCCGCATGCTCGGGGCGACTGTCGACGGTCATGGCTAGGCAGTCCCCTTTGCCAGTCTCGGAGCTCGTTCGTGATCACATTCATGCCGGCTCGCGTCGCGCGCGAACCAGGATCGCAGGGCTGCGTGCGTGCACGCTAACACAAGCGCACTCCGACTTGTCAGAACTGAGCGGCGCTATAGCACTGCTGGTTTCTGACAAGTCGGAGCTAATCCAGCGATTCTCCGCGACGGACCTGCTGCCTTGCGCGCACCGGCCGACCCAGGGTTAGGACCATCAAACCTAGAGCGAAGACAGCACCAATGGCGACAACGGTCCATTGCCGCTCGGTCTGGACCAGTCCCAAGATGATCACGCCGAAGGAGACCAGCGCCGACCAGACGTACATCAGCATGACGGCTCGGCGCTGACTGTGGCCGCGTTCCAGAAGCCGATGGTGCAGGTGCTGCTTGTCGGGCAGGAACCACCATTTGCCGGCGTACGTGCGCCGGATGAACGCCATGCTTAGATCGAGGAACGGCAGTGCGAGGATGGCAAGCGGCAGTACCAACGGAAGGACGGTCGGCACCAATCCGCCACGGCCGTCTTGAAGCTGCGAGATGTCGATTTGGCCAGTCAGGCTAATGGTCGAGGTGGCAAGGAGCAGACCGAGCAACATCGCCCCCGAATCACCCATGAACATCCGCGCTGGAAAGAAGTTGTGCGGCAAGAACCCCAGACAGGCGCCAGCGATCGCTACCGTGACAAGGCTCGAAGTCGTCGCTCTGGTGAGGCCCTCGGTGACTGTGAGCAGATATGAGTAAGCGAAGAACGCCAATGCCCCGATGCCCACGACCCCGGTCGCGAGTCCATCCAGCCCATCGACAAAGTTCACCGCATTCGAGCACAGCACGATGAAAAACACGGTGATCGCCACCGAGGTTATGCCGTCGAGCGAGACGATCTTGTTCGGCAGCGGAATCCACAGCATCTTGACGCCCAACGCGACGGCGATACCAGCCGCAAAGACCTGACCTGCAAACTTGGTCAGCGGAGGTAGCTCGAAGACATCATCGAGCACACCCACCAGACAAATCACGATGGCCGCAACCAGGACCGCTCGGGAATCTTGCTGAACGGTCACAAGTCGGCCGAGAAACGGCAGCTGCCACGACATCAAGATCGCAGCCGCGACGCCAGCGAGCATGGCGACGCCGCCGAAGTACGGCATCTCAATCGTGTGTACGTCCCGGTCTCGTACTCGGGCCATCGCGCCCGTCCGCAGCGCTAAGCGGCGGCATACACCGCTCAGCAGATAAGTGACCGCGGCCGCAATGCAGAGGACCAGAAGATACTCGCGCACTCAGCCTCCTGATGCGGGGTTCGGGCCTGAGCCTGGGGCAGGCTCATCCTCGTCCCGGATTGAGCCAGGGGCTGGCCCATCCTCATCCTGATCTGAGCCTGTTGAAAGAGCCGCCTCGCTGACTTCGCCTTCGTCGGTCAGATCAAGAAGACTCGGTGCCGTCTGACGCAGTGTTTCCACGCTGATCGCACCGCGCCGCAACACCTGACCGTGTTCGTGTCGGGTGAAGTCCACGATGGTCGACGGTGCCCCACCGGCATCCTGCAGCGGACCTCCGTCCACGTAGATCGCTATTGAGTCTCCGAGCTGCTCAATGGCCTCATCACAGGTCAGCGCGGCTGGCTTACCGCTGATGTTGGCGCTGCTCACGGCCATCGGACCGGTACGACGCAAGATCTCGCGAGCAAGCTCGTGATCAGGCACTCGGAGGGCGATGGTGCCCTCGGTTTCACCGAGATCCATTCGCAGGCTCGGCTGAATACGGCAGATCAGCGTGAGCGCCCCGGGCCAGTGCTTCTCGACAAGATCTTTTGCTGTTTCGGGCACGTCTACTGCTAGGGCCCGAATCAGGGTTGGCTCGCCGATCAGTACGGGCGGCGGCATATCGCGCCCGCGCTGCTTGGCATCCAGCAGTCGCTGTACCGCCTTGGCGCTGAACGCGTCAACACCAATCCCATAGACGGTGTCGGTCGGCAGCACGATGCACTCACCAGCCTCTATAGCCTGGCGCGCGGCCTCGGTCGCCTCCGCGTTGCGCGATGGATCACCGGCCGTGCAGTCGAACCGCCGATACGTCGCCTGGAGGTCGGTTTCGGCCGCCTCCCTCGGGTCAGGTTCGCCGGGCACGGCGGTCGTGGTCACCGGTCAATCTTGCCAGAATCGCGTGTCGTCGACGGGGCAGTGACAAGATCACTCAGTTTGGAACGGATCGCGCGCCGCCGTGCTGAGGAGGAGCGACGGGACACGCTTTTCGTCCTGGAGTGACGACGAAGTAGGCGGCTATGAAGCGCGATCCGCGCGGAGCGAGCGGCAGCGAGCGGAGCAATCAAACACGGATCGCTGTGACAAATCGTGGCCTGCCGCTGAGGTCTGGGTGGTCGCGTACGGCGGCGAAAGCACCATGTTGGATGAGCACTTGCTGCGCCGACTCACCTTGCACATCAGCGTGCTCAATGCAAAGCAAGCCTGCCGGACGTAGCAGCCGCGCGGCCTCGGTGACGACGACTCGGATCGCATCCAAGCCATCCTGACCGGAAAACAAGGCAAGTACCGGGTCATGATCACGCACCTCCGGTAGCACCGACTCGAAGGCATCCAACGGGATGTAAGGCGGATTAGCGATCACCAGGTCAACGGCCCCATTAAGTTCGGGAAGGGCGCCGATCATGTCCCGCACGTACAGTTCAACAGTCGTGTCTGCCAAGTTGCGCGCGGCATACGCCGCCGCCTCCTCGGATACCTCGACCGCGTGGACTCGGGTTCCGGTCAACTCAGTGGCGATGGCCTTGGCAACTGCGCCCGAGCCCGTGCCGAGCTCGACAACCACCGGCAAGTGTCGCGATTTACCACGCGCCACCGCATACACCATCGGACGCAATTGCTCGATTGCCCAACCTGTCATCACTTCGGTCTCGGGTCTTGGCACGAAGACGCCGGGGCCCACCTCAAGCTCCAGGTAGCGGAAGTGCGCCCGACCGGTCAAGTGCTGCAGTGGAATCCGACGCGCTCGCTTGTTGATCAACGTCTCAAAACGGCTGGCCTGGGCATCCTCGACTGCATCGAGCAGCGGCAGCCGAGCCAGCTCGATTCCCACGACATACGCCAGCAGCTGCCGAGCGTCCTGCTCTGGCGTCTCGACGCCGACCTCGCGTAGCTGGCTTGCAGCCTGAATCAATAGTGGCCGGACAGCCTTGCTCACGGACTTGGTACACCCGCCTGAGAGAGCCGCAGCTGTGTGTCGGCTTCTTGTAGCGCCTTGATCACCGCGTCCAAATCGCCGTTCAACACCTGATCAAGGTTGTATGACTTGAAGCCGATTCGGTGATCGGAGATGCGGTTCTCGGGAAAGTTGTAGGTACGGATACGCTCCGACCGGTCGACCGTGCGGACCTGGCTGCGTCGGGCGACCGAGGCAGCGTTCGCAGCTTCTTCCTCAGCAGCTGCGATCAGCCGAGCCCGCAGCATGCGCATCGCCTGCTCGCGGTTCTGCAGCTGAGAGCGTTCGTTCTGGCACGAAACAACGATGCCGCTCGGTAAGTGGGTGATTCGCACCGCCGAATCGGTGGTGTTGACGCCCTGACCACCAGGACCCGATGAGCGGTAAACGTCGATTCGAAGATCATCTTCATTGATCTCGATCTCGGTTTCAGCGACTTCTGGCATGACGAGTACGCCGGCGGCGGAGGTATGGACCCTGCCCTGAGATTCGGTAATCGGCACCCGTTGCACTCGATGGACGCCACCTTCGAACTTGAGCACTCCATAAGGCATGGCATCAGGTTCGCCGACGCTGGGCGCCTTGATCGCAACCGTCACTGACCTGTAGCCCCCAAGATCAGTTTCCTGGGCATCGAGAATCTCGATCTTCCAACCTCGGCTCTCGGCATAGCGGCTATACATCTTGAGCAGGTCGGCGGCAAACAAGGCTGACTCCTCCCCGCCTTCACCCGATTTGATCTCCATCAACGCATCCGAGGAATCATTGGGATCGCGAGGCGCCAGTAGTCGAGTTAGCCGTTCGGTGATCGGCTCCAGCTGTGCTTCAAGCTCGATAGCCTCAGCAGCCAGCGAAGCGTCTTCGTCGGCCAGCTCCTTTGCGGCGGCAAGATCATCACTGATTCGGTCGTACTCGTCTAGCGCCTTCACAATCGGCATCAGCTCCGCGTAACGACGTCCGACCTTGCGGGCCCGAGCGAGATCAGCATGAACCGCCGGATCAGCAAGCGCCGTCTCCAGCTCACCGAACTCAGCGCGTAAAGGAGCCGCCGACTCAAACATCCGACTCACTCCTCTCCAAATTCAGCCTGGTCGAGACGCGGCAAGCGCCGGGCTGCAGGGGCCAATTTCCCTGCCTCCCGGCGCTGCGTATAAAGCTATTTGCTGGTTTTCTTCTTGGCCGGCTGCTTGGCCGCGTACCGCTTCTCGAAGCGGGCGACACGACCGCCGGTGTCAAGAATCTTCTGCTTGCCTGTGTAGAACGGATGGCAGTTCGAGCACACGTCGGCGTGGATCACGCCGTTCGGGGCGGTGCTGCGCGTCGTGAAGGTGTTGCCACAGGTGCAGGTCACCAGCGTCTCCACGTACGCGGGATGAATGTCGGGCTTCATGCTTGTCTCCTCATCGTGTATGCCGGGTCGCCTTCCATTTGCGTTTACGGCGTGAACCGGCACCAAAGAGTGATTCTGCCGCAGGCTGTGCTGGGCACCAAATGCCTCCGGCACCAAAATGCTCAACCGTGAAGTGCCTGGCTTTAGTCCCGTCGACCCAGCTACTCCTGCGCAGGCATGCTCTTGGTTATTGCCATCAGGAATTCGGCGTTGCTCTGGGTCCTACGCAACCGGTCCAGCAACATCTCCAAAGCCTGCAGGCTCTCCAAGCCGGACAGCACGCGACGAAGCCGCCACATGATGGCCAGCTCCTCGCGACTCATCAGCAGCTCCTCGCGGCGGGTGCTGGAGGCGTCCACATCGATCGCGGGGAAGATCCGCTTCTCAGCGAATTCACGCCGCAGCCGGATTTCAGAGTTACCGGTGCCCTTGAACTCTTCGAAGATCACTTCGTCCATCTTCGAGCCGGTCTCGACCAGGGCAGTCGCAATGATGGTGAGCGATCCGCCACCTTCGATGTTGCGTGCCGCGCCGAGGAACTTCTTCGGCGGATACAACGCAGCGGAGTCGACGCCACCAGACAAGATCCGTCCCGAAGCGGGGGCCGCCAAGTTGTAGGCACGGCTGAGTCGGGTAATCCCATCGAGCAAGATCACGACGTCATGCCCCACCTCAACGAGACGCTTAGCCCGCTCAATCGCCAGCTCTGCGACAGCAGTATGGTCTTCGGCCGGTCTATCGAAGGTAGATGAGATCACCTCGCCCTTGGCCTGGCGTTGGAAGTCGGTGACTTCCTCCGGCCGTTCGTCCACCAACACCACCATGAGCTTCACCTCAGGATTGTTAGTGGCGATGGCATTGGCGATGGCTTGCATCACCATTGTCTTGCCGGCCTTGGAAGGAGAGACGATCAGCGCCCGCTGACCTTTACCGATCGGCGACATAAGGTCGATGATTCGGCCGGTCATCTGAGTCGCTGTCGTTTCGAGCTTGAATCGCTCTTGCGGGTATAGAGGAGTGAGCTTTGCGAAGTCTGGCCGTTGCCTGAATGACTCCAGGTCGCCACCATTCACGGTGTCGATCCTGACCATCGGGTTGAACTTCTCTTTGCGCTCGCCCTCACGCGGCGTACGGATCACACCAGTGACCAAGTCGCCCTTCCGCAGGCCGAGCTTCTTGACCATCGACAACGAGACATACGCGTCATCAGGTCCTGGAAGGTATCCGTTGGTGCGGACGAATGCGTAATTGTCCAGCACATCCAAGATGCCCCGGGCCGGAACGAGCACATCGTCCTCAGAAACCACTGGCTCGGAGTCGTAGCGTTCTAGATTGCCGCCTCCACGGCTACGCCGGTTTTGGCGGTCCCGACTGCGACGCCGGCGACCCCGACGGCCGCCGCCCTCCTCATCCCAGTCGCGCCCCTGGCCGTCTCGACCCTGATTGTCGCGCTGCTGGTTCTCGCGTGCCTGTTGGTTCCGGCGATCCCGGCGGTCGTTCTGTCGACCCTCGCGTGAGCCCTCGACACGCTCACCATCGCCACTGCGGGCTTCCGGCGCCTGTTCATCGCCGCGAGCCTGCTCGTCGGAGCGGTTCCGCTCTCGCTGTCCGTCGCCGCTCTCCCGAGTACCGGTGTCTTCCCGAACTTGATTATCACGGTTTTGCGGTGTGCCGTTCTGCTCGCGTACCTGATCCCCGTCACTGATATCGGTGCGCGCTCGCCCTTCGGTTGGCGTGGCATCGGTCGTCTGAGTCGCTGTCATCAGCTCCGGCTGTGCGGGGTGCTGAAGCACCTGTACCTCCTCGCGCTGACCACTTGCCTCGCGCGGCGCCTGGCTGCCTTGACCCGCCTGGCTTTGACCCTCCTGGCTTTGGCCCCCCAGAAGTTGACCATTGTCTGGCCTGGTGCCGCCCGCTGAGGCACGCGTGCCGGCGTCGCTCCGGGCGGCCTGGATGGCGTCGATCAGCTGGCTCTTGCGCATGCCGCCAGTGCCCTTTATGCCCAGGGAACTGGCTAGCTGCTTCAACTCGGCGAGAACCATGGACTCCAAGCCGGAGCCCTTGCGATTGCGACGATCAGTGCTGAGTTGCGTACCTTGTTCGCCGGCGCCTTCCTCAATCGGAGATGCGCTCGTCACTTCGGCGATTTCTGTCAATGTGTGTCCTTCTCAGTTAGGGCACGTCATCTGTGCCCATCCATGGCTCGGGGTGATCTCCCCGGCCAACGGGTCTTTCTTGATTTCCTCAGCGCATCGCGACGACTGTTCTCGAGATGTGGCTGACGGGAGGGCCGTAAAGCTTCGTCCGCGTCGCACCTGACCTTAAGGCGCTACTTGGTCAGACGTGCGTCTTTGTGACTTGGCTGGTTGGGAAGCCGGTCAACGCAGCTGCCCTGACCGTGTCGGCTCTCTAAGGCTAGCACCTGCATCCGAAGTTTCCATTTCGATGGCACTCTGACAGGCCGCCCGCCAGATTCGCCCCCTTCGTCGCT
>DATDKX010000177.1:0-9637 GCA_036519615.1 Propionibacteriaceae bacterium | reverse complement strand
CCCTGATCATCCGAGGTTCCTGGGCCCACATCTTGTGGGCCACCAGGACGAGGTGACATCAGTGGCATTCAACCCTAGAGACAGAAATCAACTTGTTACAGCCAGTGACGATCAGACAGTGCGACGGTGGAGCGTCGCTGCGCCGGCTCACCCGGTCCAGCTTGGCCAAACTCTGACCGGCGCGCATGACGAGGTTTATTCACTGGCGTACACCCCCGACGGCAGCATGGTTGTCGCTGGTATTCGCGACGGCAGGATCGCCCTGTGGAATGTCGCCAGTGGCGTCCTCCCCGCCCCGCTTGGTTCCCCCCTTGTAGGTCACGAGGCAGGAGTCGATCCAGTGGTGTTCAATCCGACTGGAGACCTTTTGGCAACCGCCAGTGAAGACACGACGGTCAAAGTCTGGAAGCTGTCGCCCGACCCAAGACATCCGTCCCTCGTAGCTTCACTGCGTCATGAAGATGAGACCTCGTCGGCGGCATTCAGCCCAGACCAACCAGTACTTGTAACAGGTAGTGAAGGAACGATCCACATATGGAACGTCGCGAATCGATCTAACCCAACGCCCCTACGAGAACCGATCGTCGCTCACGATAGGGCGGTTGTATCGCTGGCGTTCTGTCCAGGCAGGGACTTGCTCATCAGTGGTGACGAGGGTGGGAAGTTCCGCTTGTGGAGTATGGCAAGCCCGAAGCATCCGGTGCCGCTCGGCCTACCCCTGGAAGGCAATGACGTCTCCGTAGATTCTGTCGCCTGCAGTCCCGACGGACACCTTCTCGCCGTCGCTGGGACAGCCCTGGTGAAGCTGTGGGACATCGCCCAGACGCCGGTTCCGTTGGTCACAGTCGAAGTGGGCCACGGACAAGCCGTCAACTCTGTCGCATTCAGCCCAGACGGCTTGACCTTGGCCACCGCTAGTGACGATGGCGAGGTGAACCTGTTTGCTCTGAATGATCGCAACCACCCAACCCGGATCGGGCCACCCCTTAGGGCCCAGGGCGACGTCGTTACCTCGGTTACATTCAGTCCAAAAGACGCCCGGATAATGGCGACCGCAAGCGAAGACAAAACCGTGCAAGTGTGGGATCTAACCCACAGAGATCGGCCAGTCCCGCTCGGCCCGGCCCTCAAGGGTCATCAAAAGGCCGTCAACTCGGTGGCGATCAGCTCAAACAACATAATGGCCACCGCAAGTGAGGACCAAACGGCGGTGCTGTGGGATCTCTCGGGATTAGAGGCCCTGAGAAAGGACCCTGCTGCATATGCCTGTATGCGGACTGGGCGCGGACTTAACCCCGACGAGTGGAACAGCCAAATTCCGGCCCTGCCTTATCGGAAAACTTGTCCTGGCTGATGGTCGGAGAGCTGATTATGACAGCCTAATCTCGCCTCTTGGGATCATGCTGATCCGGTCTAAGAGGATGCTGAACCGGCGAGGCTCGCATCACAGCAATCCAGTTAACCGATCCGCCAGCTCGCCACATCAATTGCTTGATGGAGACTGCCGACTGGAGGGGACTGGCATCCGACCTTGGCTTTGGCAAGATTGATGAGTCTTAGCGTCGTGGGGCTTGTGAGACAGCTGGTGGCCGTCACTCCGGGTGGATCAGCTCCAGCGCGGTCCAGGAGACCGCGGGCAGTTCCACCGTCAGCACACCGTTTTCGATGCGGGCCGACCGGTTTGGTGCCGGTACGAGGCGGTCAGGACGGTCGAGGGTGTTGGTGGCGTTCGGGTCATCGTCAGCCAGTGTGACGCACTCGGCGAGGCTCACCGGCCCGAGTGAGCTGAGGTCGATCGAAACGGTCGTCGGTGCGTCCAAGCTCCGATTCACCATGAAGACAGCGACCGCACCCGTGTCGTCATCGATAGTCGCAATAGCTTCGACGAGCGGCACAGGCCCGTACACCGCCGTGTCATAGCTCGGGCTCTCGACGGCGAGCCGCAGCACAGTGCCGCGGGCAAGGCGCGCGGTGATCGCAAAGGGATAAAAGATCGTTTGCCGCCAGGCCGGCCCTCCGGGCTCGGTCATGATCGGCGCGATCACGTTGACCAGCTGGGCGAGACAGGCGGCCTTCACCCGATCAGCGTGCTTCAGTAAAGAGATCAGCAGGCTCCCCACGACCACAGCGTCGGTCACCGAGTATTGATCTTCGAGCAGCCGTGGCGCGTACGGCCAGTTGTCGAGGCCCGTGATCTTGCCACCCTCGTTGTAGCGATCGGAGTACCAGACGTTCCACTCGTCGAACGAGATATCGATGGTCCGCACCGTGCGAAGCGCGGACTTCACCGAGTCTGCAGTAGCGATCACCGCCTCGATGAAGGCATCCATGTCCACGGCCGAGGCCAGGAAGCTGCCGCGATCACCATCGCGCTCCTCGTAGTAGGCGTGGCAGGAAATGAAATCAACATCGTCGTAGGTGTGCTCCAGCACCACGCGTTCCCACGTTCCGAAGGTCGGCATCAATCGGTTGGAGCTACCGCAGACAACAAGTTCAAGATCAGGGTCCATTTGCCGCATGGCCTTGGCAACCTGGCTCGCGATCTTGCCGTAGTCCTCGGCACTGCGATGCCCGAGTTGCCACGGCCCGTCCATCTCATTGCCGAGGCACCACATACGCACATTGAACGGATCGGGCGAGCCATTGGCAGCCCGAAGATCGGCCAGGGCTGACCCGGCAGCACGATTCGTGTACTCCAGCAAATCCAGCGCATCTGACACACCACGGGTACCGAGATTGAGCGCCAGCATCGGCTCAGCTCCAACCCGCGAGCTCCAGCCAGCAAATTCATGCAGTCCGACCTGGTTCGTCTCCAGCGAGTGCCACGCCAAATCCAGCCGCCTCGGCCGCTGATCGCGCGGGCCAACGCCGTCCTCCCACCGGTAGCCGGACACAAAGTTGCCGCCCGGATAGCGAATGGTCGTCACGCCGAGTTCGCGTACGAGATCCATGACATCGGTCCGGAAACCGCCGGCATCGGCCGAGGGATGCCCTGGCTCGTAGATCCCGTCGTACACGCACCGGCCAAGATGCTCGACAAAGGACCCGAACAGGCGCCGGTTGAGCGGGCCGACGACGTAGTCAGGATTGAGAACGATCCGCGCTGCAGGCATGACGACGAAGTTATCTGCTGGCCGGTCGAGGCGGACTCAGGACCGCTTGGCCACCGTCAGCAGCACAGCGGAATCTTCCAACGCCTCAAGGCTGTGGCGGTGATCAGGCATGATCAACAAATCGCCCCGGGCGCCCTCCCACGATAGATGAGCGCTATGGAGCCGTACCCGCCCGTGCACGATCAACGCCGTGGCCTCGCCGGGATTCTCATGCTCGGATAGCCGAGCGCCTGCGACCATGCCGATCATGGTCTGGCGCATTACCTTCTCGTGACCGCCGAAGACGGTGTCCGCCGTATGCCCACCGGCCGCGGTCGCGGCGAGCTTCACCTGTTGCCGTGCGAGAGCCTCAAGGGAGATCTTTTGCATGCCAACAGTGTCTCTTGTGGAACGCCGCCGCGACGCACCTTCGACCAGACTGACAGGCTGTCATCATGCGCCGGTTCACACAGGTCGACGTGTTCACCGACCAGCTGGCCTCTGGTAATCCATTGGCTGTCGTCCATGACGCCGACGATCTGACCACGCAAGTCATGGCCGATTTCGCCAGCTGGACCAATCTCAGCGAAACAACCTTCCTGTCGGCGCCCACAGATACGCGAGCCGACTATCAGGTTCGGATATTCACCACCCGCAGCGAGCTCCCGTTTGCGGGCCACCCGACGCTTGGTTCGGCGTATGCCTGGCTAGCAGCAGGCGGAGAACCGAAGGATCCCGATGAGCTAATCCAGCAGTGCGGAGCCGGACTCGTGGGCGTCCGCCGTGACGAAACTCGGCTCTCCTTCGCTGCACCGCCACTGATCCGCGGCGGCGACGTCGCGACCGAGGATCTGGCCGAGATCATGACAGTCCTCAACATTGATCATGATCTTGTCGTGGATGCTCAGTGGGCCGATAACGGGCCAGGGTGGGTAGCGCTATTGCTTGCAGACGCTGAGACGGTACTGGCGCTGCACCCAAAGGCCGGCGACGGTGGCCGATTCGACTCCATCGGGGTGATCGGACCCTATCCACCGGGCTCGGAGGTGGACTTCGAAGTCCGGGCCTTCACGCCGCTGGAAGGACAACGCGAAGACCCGGTGACCGGCAGCCTCAACGCTGCGCTCGGTCAGTGGTTGATCAGTACCGGACGGGCGCCGAGCTCCTACGTCGCCGCCCAAGGAACCGCACTCGGCCGGCGGGGACGGGTCTATGTCAGCAAAGTCGATGACGAGGTCTGGACCGGCGGCCATACGGTGACCGGGGTCACCGGGACGGTGCATCTATAGGAGGCCCACTCAGCTAGCTGGCTCTGCGGCGCCGGAAGCGCGAGCGTGCGCCCCGACTGAACAGCTGCTCGGTTTC
The DNA here is from genome assembly GCA_036519615.1 of Propionibacteriaceae bacterium. Taxonomy (GTDB): domain Bacteria; phylum Actinomycetota; class Actinomycetes; order Propionibacteriales; family Propionibacteriaceae; genus Microlunatus. The sequence continues at coordinate 5,180 of DATDKX010000177.1, read as the reverse complement.
CTCTGGTGATGCCTCGGGCGGGGGTGACAGTGTCCGCACTGTCGCGGCGAGCCAGCTGTTGACCGAGCCCCATAGCCGGCTGAGCAGGTCCAATTGCGGGCCCCGGCTTGCCAGCGGCCCGTCGTTGAGCTGGACGATCTGCTTGGCCAGCCGAATAGAGCCGGGATCGCGCAATACGACCGTCACGGCCTCGTCGGTGATTGACAGCTCGAGCTGCCGGGCGGCCGCCTGCTCCGGCGTGTCGTCGGCGGTGTCCTCAATATTGACCTCATCCAGCTTGGCGGTGAGCTGGTCGCGGTCGATGCCGGCATCACTGAGGGCCTTGGCCGCAGCGCTGTCAGGCTGTTGCAAGATGGCCTCCAGGATGTGGTGGCTGCCGACCGGTGTGTCGCCGGCGAGCTCCGCCGCCAGCGCTAGCACGTCATGCGCCGCCGGCGTACGGCTCGCGCCGTGAGCCTCCCGGGGCGCCGGCGAGTCGAGCTGCCTCAACACCTCGCCGCGAATTTGATCAAGTGGGTGTTGCTCGGCCAGAACCTGTGCGGCGACGCCCTCCCCTTCGCGGATCACGCCGAGCAGGATGTGCTCGGTGCCGATGTAGTTGTGCTTCAGCTGCAGCGCCTCGCGCAATGACAGCTCCAGCACCTTCTTTGCCCGTGGGGTGAACGGGATGTGCCCGCCGGGCGGTGCCTTGCCCCGACCAATCATGGCCTCGACCTTCGCCTGCACGTCGTCATGGGTGTAACCAAGGACGGTGAGGCTGACCCCCGCCACCGAGTCCGACGCTGTCAGCAGCCCGAGCAGCAGGTGCTCGGTGCCGATGTAATTGTGGTCCAGTTCGCGGGCCTCTTCCTGCGCGCTGACTACCACCTGACGCGCCTGCCCGGAGAATCGTTCAAACATGTTTCCATTATCAAAACCCTGTCAATACACTGTTTCTAATATGGTTCTCTAGGAGGTGGCATGGTGCCATCCGAGTGGGATGATCGCCTCGCCGCATGGCGCGACGAGCTGGAGCTCTTGGCGAAGCTGGACGATACGCCGTGGGTTCCGCTGGCCATCGCAGAAGTTGAGGCGGGCGTCTCCCGCTCCGCGCTGCGCGCCTGGTATCGCAACGGCGAAATCGCATCCCGGCTGGTCGATGGGCCTCACGGCCCGCAACGGCTGGTACCGCTGCAGGCGGTGCTGGATCGGGCGGCGCAGTCGGCCAGAATTCAGCGCCGGGCGGAGCGCGAGGTCAGTCTTGAGGCACAGCTGACGCTGCTGCGGCATCGGGTTGATCAGCTAGAGCTTCGACTGACTGCCCTGGAACGTCACTCTGAGGCGAGCGCGAAGTAATCAGACCCGCGGCGTTGGGCACGAATCGAAGTCTTGTGGAATTGTGCGCATATGACTCGGGGGTCGGTATTACAAGGGTTCTCGTTCTTCCCGCGGGGCGGCTCTGCGCAGGTCGTGCGTTACCTGACTGCTGCTCTGCTGGAGGTGGGCTGGGCACCGCGGATAGTTGCCGGCTCGTTGGGTGCCGCCGGGAGTCCGAGTAACGCAGAAACTTTCTTCGCGGGCCTTCCGCTCTCGGCTGTCGACTTCACTCCGGCCCTGGATGCCTGGCAGCGTGGCGAAGATCCCCTGGATCAGCCGGTGCCACTGCATGCTTCGTACGAGAACAAGCCAGGAGCGCCTGACCGCGTTTTTGCCGCGGTCTCACCTGAGCTGGCCGGCCGGCAGGTGGACTCATGGCGGCGACTGCTGATCGGACTGCGCCCGTTTGACCCCGTGGTACTCCACCTGCACCACCTCACACCACTGCACGATGCTGCCGAGAGTGTTTGGCCAGACGTGCCGGTGATCACGCACCTGCACGGGACTGAACTGTTGATGCTTGAGCAGATCGAGCAGTACAGCGGTGCTGGTGGCGAAGGATCGCCAATCGGCGTATCAGTTTCGTGGCGATACTCCAGCTACTGGGCGGACCGGTTGCGTGCGACTGCGCAGCGCAGCACACGCATCCTGGCGGTCTCTACCGACCACGCCGCGCGCGCGGTTCGAGTCCTCGGCGTGCCCGAGGATCGGGTGACCGCGATACCAAACGGTGTCGACACCGCACGCTTCCGGCCGCTTGACCTCTCACCGCGTGAGCGACTGCAACTGCTGCAACGTTGGCTCGTTGATGATCCTCTGGGGTGGGACGAGAGCGGCCGCCCGGGTAGCGTCCGGTACTCCTTGACTGACTTGTCCGCCTTCGTCGATTCGACACAGATGCGCCCGGTGCTGTTGTACGTCGGTCGATTCACGGCGGTCAAACGACTGCCGCTGCTACTTCGCGCGTACGCGCGGGTGAGGTCGCGGCTCGGTCCGGTCGCGCCGCTGGTGATCTGGGGCGGGCACCCCGGTGAGTGGGAAGGCCAGCATCCGTATTCACTCGTAAAGCAGGAGCACGTCGACGGCGTGTTTTTCGTCGGCTGGCGCGGTCATGAGGATCTCCGGCTTGGACTGGGCTGTGCGGATCTGCTCGTCGTACCGTCTGTCGGGGAGGCCTTCGGGTCGGTATACCTGGAGGCAATGTCAGCGGGCGTGCCCGTCGTAGCGACTGGTAGCGGCGGGCCTCCAACGTTCCTCAATCGCAATTCACGTTCACCGGAGGGCTGGCTGATCCCACCTGACGAGGAGGATGCGCTGGTCGAGGTGCTGACAACGGCGTTGACGTGCCCAGCCGAGCGCTTGGCGCGGTCCGAAGCAGCACGCGCCTTGGTTCGACGGGGGTACTCCTGGCAGGCGGTCGCGGACAAGGTGGCAGACGTCTACGAGGAGGTGCGGCAGAGCTAGGACTGATCGTAGACCGCGCGGTCCCCAATTACTCCGGTAGAGCAGCTTTCGACCAGAGCACGATCAAGCCGATCTCGGCCGCGGCATCGAGAAGATAGGTTGGGCGGATCCGTCCCGTTGGGACATAGACGAGGTCGATCGCAGTGAGCACCGTCGCCGTGCCTATCCCCACTCGACGTGCTTGGAGCAACGCAGCTCTTGAACGTCCAGTCGACAACAGCGTCATTCCGTCAACGACGAGCAGGCCGCTCACGGTTTTGACCAGCCAGCGCTCGGTCTTTCGCCCGAACACTGCCTCAAAGCTCCGCAGGTGCAGCAATGGCCACAAGCCACCCAACAGATATGCCGCACCATGGAGCCGCGCCACAACAGAACCGTTCATCAGCAGCCGACCTCCGAAGGACAACGGGCACGATAATCTACAGAACCTCGCAGACATCTAACCGTGGTGCAGCACCTTTCATCTAACCGTGGTGCAGCACCTTTCCTCCCGAGATCGCCCGAGCGGGGTGAGGCGTCGTCGCCAAAGGCCTGGCTGAATGATGCTTGGGGGTACGGCCGAGAGGATGGAGCGTTCTATGGGCTCGGTAATCGGCGAGATCCTCCCGTTGGCCGTCGGCATTGCGATCAGCCCGATCCCGATCATCGCCGTGATCTTGATGCTGCTGTCACCTCGCGCGAAGGGCACCAGCGTTGGGTTCATGATCGGTTGGACAGCTGGCGTCGTTGTCGCCATTGTGCTGTTCACCCTGCTCTCGTCTGTTATCCCGAAAGGCACCGGCGGCCCGTCGCCGATTGGCGCTGTGATCAAGATCATCGTTGGTGCGCTGTTGCTGTTTTTGTCGCTCAAACAGTGGAGTGCGCGTCCGGCAAAGGGCGAACAACCCACCATGCCGAAATGGATGTCGGGGATCGACTCGATGAACGCGGGCAAAGCTGTTGGCCTTGGGTTCTTGTTGTCAGCAGTGAATCCAAAGAACCTGCTGCTGGCTGTCTCTGCCGGCTTGATCGTCGGTGGAGCCGGTCTGACGTTCAGTCAGGCGAGCGTGGTGATCATCATCTTTGTGCTGATAGCTGCCTGTACGGTGATCATCCCAGTGATCGGTTACCTCATCGCCTCCGCCCGATTGGCCGGTCCCCTCGACAAGTTGCGTGAGTGGCTTGTGGATAACAACGCCACGATCATGGCGGTCTTGCTGTTGGTCATCGGGGTAGCTGTGATCGGCAAAGGGATCGGCAGCTTCTAGCGGGGATCAAAGCCGGCTGCAAAAACGGTGATATGTACATGGTTCTTGTGGTTTGCTGAATCGCCGCCGCGGTCGGCCATATAGCGCCAGCCTTCACTGTCGCGCTGGATGTTCCAGATGTGCTGGTTCCATATCACGTAGTTGATCCCGAGCGGCTTCGCATTGGCCTTGGCCCATGCCGCCACCTTGTAACCGAGTGCCTTCCCGGAGGCCGATCGGTAGTTGGGAATCATGAGGTCAAGCGCTCGGCCAGTGGAATGGTCGGTGAAGACGCCGGCCCGCAACGTGTAGTAGGTAGTGATCTGTGGGAACTTGGCCCGCGCGGCGCGATGCACCTTGATCGCGTTGGGCTTGAGGCCCCGCTCCACCGCGCGCCAACTCGGTGGTATCGAGCTCGGAGCAGACTTCGAGAGGTACTTGGCGGTCACCCATCGGACAGCCTTCTCGAAGATGATCTGCTTCCGGCCGTTCTTGACAACGCCGGTGATGCTGAGCTTGGTCCCTCGTGGCACCTCACTAATCAGCTTGTACTTGTCGGCGTACGTCGAGCGGATGTTCAAGGTAGCGGTGGCGTACCGGGTCCCAGTGATCTTGGGCAGCTTCGGTGGGGCCGGCAGATTGCTCTTGAGATTTGTGAGGTACTTCGCCGTCACCCAGCGGATAGCGCCCTTGTAGATGATCTGGGCTCTGCCATTTTGAATCGCGCCGGTGACTGAAAGCGCCGTGCCTTTCTTCACCTCGGCGACGGTCTTAGCATTCGCGCCGCTGGTGGTACGGATATCAAGATCAGCCGTAGCCACTCGTTTGCCGATAATCGCGGGTCGTCCGGTGGTCGAGCTAGCGAGGTACTGCATGCTCGACCAGCCGGTGGATTTGCCGTTGATCAGCTGTGCCCAGCCGCGGGCGGTCTTGCCGGTCAGGGTGACCTTGGTTCCTCCCTTGAGTACCTTGATCACCCGATAGGACAGCCCAGGGCCGGTGCGTAGGTTCAGCGCAGTAGTGGTGATCTTGACCGTTCCGGCGCCGATCTTCTTCGGGACCGGCAGGTCTTTTCCTTTGCTGAGGTATCTGCTCGCGACGTACGCGGTCGAGTCCCCGAATGTGATCTTGGTC
>DATDKX010000176.1:0-5296 GCA_036519615.1 Propionibacteriaceae bacterium | reverse complement strand
GGTGTGTCCTACACTCATCCGCGAGCGTTCGGCCAAGGTCGGACGGCCGGGGCGTAGCGTAGCGGCTAGCGCGTCTGCTTTGGGAGCAGAAGATCGCAGGTTCGAGTCCTGTCGCCCCGACACCGTGATTCAATCAACGGCACTGGCGCCTGAAGATCATCACGGCAACGCGGGTGTAGCTCAATGGCAGAGCCCCAGCCTTCCAAGCTGGCCATGCGAGTTCGATTCTCGTCACCCGCTCCACAGCATCGCCCCTTGCCACAGCGGTATTGACGGACTCACATGCGGGCGGAATCGAAAGCTGATGATCGTTCAGGCTGGTCATGCAGAGGGCCGCAGGGCATGTCGGCCGCAGGTATTTCCCCTCGTCAGCGACGCTGTCCTCGGCCAATCGACGCACTCCGGCGGTGAGCACCAGCTGACACGGTGGGCCATTATTGGGCCACATCGGCCGCCGAAACTGCCTGGATGCGCACGCGTGAGGTGTGGATCCCGCGCCATCGACTTGAGCAACGGCGGAAGTCCGCTACCGATGGGCCAAGCCGCCATAGCCAGCGAAATGCCAACAATTTCTCGCCGATGGGCTAAACGAGAACCTGGCGATTGGCGTACGAGCAGCCGTCGATGATCATCTTGGGCCACACTCGAACCCGCCGCGACAGGCGGCTTCCCCCAGCTTTGCCGCGCTGGGCCGTGCCCGTGCTCTGTGTGCTGGACGCCGAAGCCGCCAACAATGCGAGTCGTCGCAAGCATCTCGCGCTCGCCAACGCGATGTGATCATGAACGACACCAACGGCATCGACTTGTCGACCACGACACCGGGCACGCGCGGGATATCGCCGGCGCGGATCCGCAGCAGATCCGTGGCGCTCTTCCCGTACGTATGCACGATCCGGTCAAGATCATCTTGCACGACATTATCGGCGCCAGCCGCATCGATCAGCTCCGCCAGCAGCTGATCGCTGATCAAGGGTGCCGAGATCGGGAGATCGTCGAGCGACATTGGTGACACTGGTGGCGTGTTCACATCAAGATCGATGATTTTGATCAACGGTCGAAACGCCGGCTTGTCCTCGTGGTGGAAGCTCACCCTTCGACTCCCCAGCCCCACCACTTCATGTGCTTGACGTCGGGCATCCCTGTCGTCTCCTTCGCTTATGAGTGGAGAAACTCCACGCGTGGTTGGCGCGGTACGTGGTGGCGTAATCGATGAGCCCGCTCACCTCTTTGGTAATGCGTTCGGAGAACTGGGCGATTGTGTCTGGACATCGAGCGCTCCCTGCCGTAGCGCCGTGCTGGTGGGGTGCGGGGTCTTCCGTTCGACGGACGCCCTGATCTTGTTTTCTTGGTTGCTGTAGCCGCAGCGGGGCGCGCTTGGAGTTTTGAGAGTCGGTATCAGTCACCCGCGGGTGGCACGAGATGGACGTATGTCTTGATCTCCTGGAATTCCGCGAGACCACGGGCCCCACGCAGGCGGCCGAGACCGCTTTGCTTGTAGCCGCCCTCTTCGAAGCCGCTGTTAATCACCATCCAGGTGTTGGTCCAAACCGTTCCGGCATTGATCTGGCGGCTCACGCGGCGGGCACGGTCGACATCGCGAGTGAACACACCTGCGGCCAAGCCGAACTCGGTCGCATTAGCCCGATGGATGGCTTCTTGCTCCTCGTCGAAGACCTCGAATGTGGCGACCGGCCCAAAGACTTCTTGCTGGATGATCGGCGCGTCGAGGTCCTCGACTTCGATCAGGCTGGGCCGGTAGAAGGCGCCGGAGGCTAGCGGTCCATCGGTGACGGGTCCGCCGCGAACGATCGCCTTGCCGTAGCTGGCCGAGTCCTCGACGATTCGATCGACGCGTGCCACGGCAGCGGAGTCGATCAGGGGCCCCATCTGGGTGTCCTTCTCTTCGCCGGGACCGACCACGACGCGTGTCAGCCGTTCCCTCATCTGTTCGCGCACGCGCTCGGCGATGCCGCGCTGAACGAGAATCCGAGAGCCCGCCATGCAGTTCTGGCCGGCAAAGGTCGTAACGGCGGCGGCCAGTATTGGGAGGGTGCAGGCGAGCGGCGCATCGTCGAACACGATCATCGGAGTCTTGCCGCCGAGCTCCAGGTTCATCCGTTTCAGCGTGTTGGCACCAGCGGCGGCGATCTGTCTGCCGACCTCAATACTGCCGGTGAAGCTGACCATGTCGACATCGGCCGATTCGACGAGAAACGGCGCGCCGGTGTTGCCCGACTCGGTGAACATGTTGACAACGCCGACAGGCAGTGAGGGCGCCTGGGACACCGTCTCGGCCATCAGCGCATTGGTGAGCGCGGTCTGCCCCGGCAGCTTTGCCGCCACGGTGTTCCCTGCGGCGAGCCCAGGAGCCAGGGAACGGATGAACAGTGCCACCGGCGCATTCCACGGCACGATGATCGCAACGACGCCGACCGGCTCGGCCAGGCTGCTGAAATACTGACCTGGCGCCACCTCGGCAGCGGTGCCGACCTCTGTCAAGGCCTGAGCGGCATTGTGACGCAACGTCGCGGCCGGCGCCCCGACCTCGAGGGTCGCTTCCGCCAGCGTTTTCCCGTTCTCTCGCGTCAGCATCCGAGCCAGTTCCGGAGCGCGTGCTTCGAATCCCTCGGCGAGTTCCAACAGCGCCCGCGAGCGCAGCGCCCGGTCCCGTCCCCAGTTGGTGTCCGCGAAGGCACGACGGGCGGCGCCGACCGCCGCCCGGGCCTCGGCTTCACCACCGTCGGCGAACCTGCCAAGCACCTCCCCGGTCGCCGGGTTGTAGGAGTCGGCAACCCGCTCGGATTCCAGCCAGGCGCCGTCGATCCAATGACCAGCGATGTCAGTCATTTCCGAATCCCTCCTCGCTATCGCACGTAAACCGCCAAACCCGGTATGATACGAAGATACAGCTAAGCTGTATTAATACAGTGAGACTGTATTATATGAGTGTGAACGCAGTCAAGGGAAATGACCGAACTCGTACCCGTCGAGCCGACAAAGCCGAACGAACCCGGCAAGCGATCCTGCAGGCGGCGTCGAAGCTATTCGCCGCACAAGGCTTCGCTGCCACCACCATCAGTGCGATCGCGGCCGAGGCAGACGTAGCGGCAGAAACCGTCTACTCCCGATTCGGCAACAAGCTCGCACTGATATCGGAAATTCTCGAGACGGCCATCGTCGGAGACGCCGCGCGGGTCGACGTCCTCGAACTACCCGAGATCGCGGCAATCCGGGCCATCACCGACCAGCGCGCCCAATTGGCCCGGCTAGCTCATCTCTCGCGAGGCATCCTGGAACGCACGGCGCTCGCACATCGCATCCTGCGAAACTCCGGCACCGCCGACCCCGCCCTCGCCGAATTCGTCGCCAACGACCGCCAACGTCGCCACCGACACCAGACCGCCTACATTGCCATGCTGCTCGACAACGGACCCCTCCGCGAAGGAATGAACGCCCCAGACGCCGCGGCCATCTACGGTGCCCTCGCCAATCCCGACACATATGCCGAACTCACCAGCCATCGAGCATGGAGCCCCGACCACTACGAGACCTGGCTGATCCAAACACTGACCCCGCTCTTGCTCCCTCCCCCGCCAAGAACCACAGCGCCCACCAACTGACCCAACCCGTCCCAACGCGTCCGAGACGTCGTCGTAGTAGCCAGAAAGCAGCGATTCGAACAATGACTTGTCGCGTGCCCAATCCCGTGCCCAACCCCCCGCGCAGCTGCGGTCACCCACGGCTATTCAGGGTTAGCCTTTCCCCTTGCATGTAAGGAAACCGCCTAGCCAGAGCCTCTCCGGTTTAGTCTTCCAAGCTGGTCATGCGAGTTCGATTCTCGTCACCGGGCTTGCCCGACCCGCGGCGGTGTATCGAATCGGTAGCACAAGTCATAGAAGAGTTTCATCGTGTTTGTCCTCTCGCCCGGCGGGCCAGCATCTCTCCGACAACCGTGGCCGCCTCATCGACCGTCATCCCAACCGCCTTAAGTGCGCCGAACGTCGCAGGATGAAGCAAACCGGCCGTCGTCTTTGCGAGCAGATCATCATTGTTGCCAGCCAGGGCCCGTGCATATAACTGCCGAATCGAGTCCCAGAACGCCGCTTGGGCACGCGCCAATACCGGCACTTCAACCAGCTCAGCACCCAACAGCTCATACCAGGACAACGTGCGCTCGAAGAATGCATATATCGAGGAAGTGAGCACCCGCAGCCGGCCAGCCATCGACCGCGTCCCTGCAAAAATCGTGCTGTCTGGGACCTGGATGTCGTCGAGTACGCGAGAGACCACCGCCTCAATCAACGAATCTTGTGTGGCGAAGTGGTTACTCACCGTCGTTGGGGAGACATCTGCGCGACGAGCCACCTCAGTCATGGTGGTGGCTTGAGCTCCCTGCTTACTAAACAACTCCAGCGCGGCATCGAGGATGCGTTCCCTTGTCTGAGCCACGTGCCGTGACCGACGCTGCATCGTGTACGACCGAGGTGACATTGACATCCTAAATAAATTGGATGGATAATTCATCCAATTGAATCACACTGAGGAGCAAAGCGGTTGACACTGTAGAGGTCAAAGCAGCGTGGATGATCAGATGAACGAGCGGCAGATTGTGAAGTCACGGTCGACCAGGTCTGGTGCGGCCGCCGCATCGCGGTCCTGTCGGGTGGTTTTCCAATGTTCGTGCAGGTGAGCGCCCTGAATGCCCAGCTGCCGCATCAGCCGCTCTACGCGTTTGCGGCCCACCCGGATGCCCTCGCGGGCCAGCATGGCATGGACGCGTGGCGCGCCGTACGTGCGGCGCGACCGCTCCCAAATCTCCTCGATCCGCTCCGCCGCCGCCGCATCAGCCACCGCCCTGGCGGAGGGTTTCCGATCGACGCGGTCGTAGAAGGTGGACACCGGTTCGCCGATCGCGGCGAGCAGCGGCGCAACCCCGAAGGTGTCACGATGCGTTTCCACAAACGTCACGACCTGCGCCGGGTCGGGTCGGCCTCCTGAGCGAAAAACGCGCTCGCCAACCTCAAAATCTCATTGGTGCGCTTCAGCTCCGCATTCTCCCTACGCAGCCGTTTCAGCTCCTCAGTCTCCTTACTGGTCAACCGGTCATCCCGCTCACCACGATCCGCCTCGTCTTGGCGCACTCACTTACGGAACGTCTCGGTGCCGATGCCCAGCTCCCGGGCCACATCGGATCGTGCGACCTTCTGAGGACCGGTACAAATCGATCGCGCGAGCCTTGAACTCCGGCGCGAACTTGCTCGGTCTGCTCACAATCAGCTCCTCCCTTGGCCCAATC
>DATDKX010000175.1:0-9877 GCA_036519615.1 Propionibacteriaceae bacterium | reverse complement strand
GTGCCCGCCCTGCATTCGGTCTGGTTCTTGATCCACATCGTGGCCGCGGCTATCTCAGGAGCTGCGTTCAACGTTGGTGGAGTGATGTCCATCATTTACTTGATCAAAAAGCGTGCCGAGGACCGTGGCGCCGTGCAGGGCTACTTGGAGCGGCTTCCGAGCTCTCGCAAGATCGACTTGATCGCCTATCGATTCCTTGCTTTCGCGTTCCCGCTGTGGACCTTCACTGTGGTGGCGGGCGCTATCTGGGCCGAGTACGCCTGGGGACGTTACTGGGGTTGGGATCCCAAGGAGACCTGGGCTCTTGTCACGTGGGTGATCTACGCGGGCTATCTGCACGCCCGTTCGACAGCTGGCTGGCGCGGCAGCAGGGCTGCCGTGATTGCGATCATCGGCATGGCATCGTTCTGGTTCAACTTCGTTGGGATCAACCTGCTGGTCTCGGGCTTGCACTCCTACGCCGGTATCTGACCAGTCCGGCACGTCCTCGCACTTTTGGTGAGAGACGTCCACCTCAGAGCCGGATCAGGCGGACGTTTCCGCACCGTTGGTGGGAAACGCGCGCTGAGGGAGCATAGACATGCAAGCTCACCGCTGGTTCGACTCCGTGATTAGTCACCTGATGAACGTGCCGCGAGCCGAACGCCCGCAGCGTACCTGCCATCAATTCCCGAGCTCCCGGAATGATCCGAGGGGGGGTCCATTGCCGACCTCAGCGTGACGCTCGGTGAGTACGCCGCGGAGCGTCATGAAGGCGCCCGCACTCCCACCGTGGTCGTTCCAGTCGGTGCCCTGTCCGGGCAACCAGGTCAGCAGCCACGCTTCAGATTCTCGCTGGCGGGCGAGCCGGACGTAGTAACGATCGACGGGATCGTAGGACACCAGCGGCTCCCACAGGAGGCGCTGCCCGGCCAGGTCGGTGACGACCTGACAAGGTCAATAGGGTTTTTGTGTCTTTTGGGCATGACAATTCCTTCGACTTTCTTTCGAACAGAGCGGATGATCAAGAAGCCGCGAATCGATGCCGCGGCGAGGCAAAATGTTCTGAGCTCAGCTCAACTGGATCGCAGACAGACCGAACTGGCCGTACGTCGCAAGTCGACATGAAGCCTGCGGTGCAGTCGCTTGATCATGTCGAATCCTCGTTGATATCTACGGTGCGGTGAATGACGTCGACCACCGTAGCCGCTGCTTCGATAAACCCTGTCTCACTATAGGAAATATCTGGTTTTACTTGTTGCTCAAGATGCCGGCGCTGCATGGCATTGTGGCGCTCGTGGAAGATCTGGTACGGGCCATGGAAGCTGCCGCTACCCCGGAGAACGCACGCGCACTGGCCAGATACTTCAAAGTGGCACCCGGTAGCTATGGCGAGGGTGACATCTTCCTTGGTCTCAAACTCGGTGATCTCCGCCAGCTGGCCAAGCCGTACGCTGCAGCAGTCTTCGAACCTGATCAATGGCTGCCGATGTTGCGCAGCCCGATCCACGAGCATCGGCTGATCGCGCTCGTGGTGATGACTGAGCGCGCCAAGAAGAGCAAGAAGCTTGCCAACGAGGCCGAATTGCAGATGATCTATGACGCCTATCTCGGGAACACCAGCTATGTGAACAACTGGGATTTGGTCGATGTCAGCTGCGGTCCGATCGTCGGCGGCTACCTATTGGATCGCGACCGATCGCGGCTCTACAAGCTTGTCCGCTCGCCGTTGTTGTGGGATCGTCGGATTGCCATGGTCAGCAGCCAATACTTCCTGCGGCGCGGCGAGACCGGCGATCTCTATCGCCTCGCCGAGATCTTGTTACCCGATCGCCATGACCTGATCCATAAGGCCGTGGGCTGGTCGCTTCGGGAAGCGGGCAAGCGCGTCGATCGAGATGAACTGCGCCGCTTCCTCGATCAACATGCGGCCGCCATGCCGCGTACGACGTTGCGTTACGCCCTCGAGCACTTCGACCCAGCCGAACGTCAGCGCTACCTTGCTATCCCCAGGCAGGCCGAGCCGAAATAGCTGCAGGCGGCCTGTCAGAGCGCCATTAACACCGTCGCCGGGTGCCCGGTGACATCACCGTGGAGAGATCCGGCGCGGTGAGGAAATGACGATGCTCGGCGGCAAAGGCGGCCAGGATGCCCTTCTTATTCCGAGTACGCCCCGGGTGGGGGATGTCGTGGAACTTCTCATTGAACTGGATCGCCGCTTCGGTGGCGCGATCTTTGAAGCCTCGCAAGCTGCTCGCATCGACGTGCAGCATCTCAGCCACCAGCGCCATGTCGCCAGCTGCGTCGCGGAGGGCGCGCCAGACTCGCACCCAGGAGGCATCGGCCAACAGGTTGTCGATGAGCGGCGCCCACTGCAGACGCCGCTGCCAAGGCACCGGCGTAGGGTTAATGCCTTTGCAGATCGACTCCCGATAGTGCACCAGCGTGCCCGGATCGTTCTTGGTCTTGTCCATCAGCGCCGACGCCTTGAACCAGTGATGTGCCGCGGCGGCGTACAGCGTCCGGCCGCTCTCGGTGAACTGGCTATAGGTAACGATCTTTGTCGCTGGACGCTCATGGTGGAGCCGGAGCAGGGCGGTTAGCCCGGTACTGGTCTGGGAGCTCAGGTTGAAGTCGACAAAGGCTAGATCCCAGTTGAGGCCGCGGCGCAGCTGCTCATTCAGCTGGTCGATGGACGGCGCGACTGTAAGGTCACGGCCAAACGCCTGCTCAAAATTCGCTCGTTCACCTGGCACGTCGTCAACCAGCAGCACGCCGCCTGTGTTCACCGCCAGACCTCCATGGTCTTGATCAACTGCTGAGCCCTTGATCATCTGCGGACTTGATCACTCACTTTCTGGCACCCAGCGAGCAGTGACAGTTTTGGTGGTGCCGTTTTGTTTTGAGCTCAGCGATCCGGAGAGGTCTCCCAAACGCGTCTCCAGCCGAGCCGAACTCGTTCCCGGAGTCTTCCACACCCCATCGGCCATTGGTGGAGCATCGTCAGTCACCGAGATAGCAACGCGTCCATCATCGGGTGCTACCGCGACGTGGATGTCACCCGCACCGGCGTTCAACGCGTTTCCGACCAAGTCGTTCAGGACCAACCGGGCAAGATCACGATCATCGGCGGACAGCGCCTCCACGCTGACATCTACGGCGGCTTTCGCGCCGACAGCCCGCGCCAGGGTAAGCACCGGAGCCTCGAGATTTTGCAGGGTTGTCGAGCTGTCACGGCCCAGCTGGGCGAGGGTCAGCGTTTCCCGCAGCCGACTATTGGCCGAGACGGCAAGCTCGTACAGGGTGGGAGCAAGATCGCGGACCTCGCGCGCCTGCTGCTCAATCAGCCGAAGATTGGTCGATAGGGCGCCGTGCGTCTCGCTGATCACCAATTCGCGTCCCGCGTGGGACTCTTCCTGAACCAGTCCCGGTAGTGTCTGCATGATCAAGTCCGTATCGGAAATTCGAGAACCTACGACCGCGAGCGGGAGCAAGCAAATTACGAGCGCTGCGAGCCAGCCGTCCGGTCCCCAGTCGGCCGGTAGCGCAATCAGACAGACCGGCAATGCAGTGAGAGGGCCGGCCACCAATCGGAAGATCTCGTGCCAGGCTGGCGGATCGGATTCCTCAGGATTGAACCAGGCGTGGTCATTGAAGATCAGCAACGAGGTCGTGATCAGGAACACTGTGGCCGCGGCCAACATGATGAGTCGTGCCCAAAGCGGATCATCGGTTGCTATCCAGGACGAGATCGCGATGAGCACAAAGGCCTCCGGAATCTCGAAGTACGAGCCAAGGTTCAGTCGATGCCGACCGTCGGTCTTGATCACGTTCCGGAGGTAGGCCTGCGATAACCAGAAGCGCGGCTGGGTTCCGTTTCGCAAATGCCGCTCGTTGGTCCACAGTAGATAGCTGCCGATGGAGGCAAGCAGACACAATCCGATCGCCAGCGTGCTGCTGCGACTGCCAATGGAGAGACTGGCGATGATCACCAACGCGGCCGCACGGATGTACCACGCATGCATCGTGTAGTTGCTGGAGCGCCGAAGTAATGCCAGGTAAGTGATCCGGTTTCGGCGATGACGGCTGAGCCTGCCGCCGAGGCTTGTGCCACCCACTGCCTAATGGTGTCCCGATTTACCAGTACGCGGCAAGTGCTACCGATCAGTAACGCTAGGTAACTGCTGGCACGATGGCGGCGTGCGGCACTTCGACCTTTGCATCATCGGCACCGGGTCCGGAAACTCGATCATCGACGACAGGTTTGACGACCTCAATGTCGCGATTGTCGAGATGGGGACTTTCGGTGGAACCTGCCTCAACGTTGGCTGCATTCCGAGCAAGATGTTCGTCTATCCGGCAGATCTTGCCGCTTCGACGATTCAGGCCGTCAGGCTGGGGGTTGATCTCGACCTTCAGGGGATCAGATGGCGGGAGATTCAGGAACGCATCTTCGGCCGGATCGATCCCCAGGCCGCCAACGGCCGGACCTACCGGCAAGAGAGCCACAATGTCACTGTCTTCGATGGCCGAGCACGTTTCGTCGGCCTACGCGAACTGGACGTCGGGGCGGCGGAGACGATTACTGCTGACCGGATTGTCATCGCTGCGGGTAGTCGCCCAGTCGTTCCAGATCTCCCCGGCCTGAGTTCGGTGGAGTTCCATACCTCTGACACGGTGATGAGGCTTCCTGAGCTACCGGAGTCCATGATCATCATTGGTGGCGGATACATCGCGGCCGAGTTTGCTCACGTCTTCTCTGCATTCGGAACATCGGTCACTGTGCTGAACCGCTCCGACGTCTTGCTACGGAGGGAGGACGCTGAGGTAGCCAAGCGGTTCACTGATCTTCTTGGTCGGCGAGTCGATGTCCGGCTGTCCACCAGCGTAAAGAGCGTTGAGAGCACAACCGACGGGCACGTGCGACTGCATGTCAAGGGTCCAGAGGATGAGCCTGAGCCACTCCATGCGCAGGTTTTGCTGGTCGCTACCGGGCGGACGTCGAACGGTGACACCATGGATCCCGCGCGCGGTGGGATCGATGTCGACGACGACGGCCTTATCGTGGTCGACCCGTACCAAAGAACCACCGCTGACGGCGTCTTTGCACTCGGCGATGTGTGCTCGCGACAGCAGCTGAAACACATCGCCAACAGTGATGCCCGGGTCGTACAACACAACCTGCTGCACCCGGACTCGATGATCGCCAATGATCGACGATTCGTACCGCGGGCGGTGTTCTCAATGCCGCAGGTGGCATCGGTAGGCATCACCGAGGCGGAGGCTGCTGAGCGGGGAATCGATTATGTCGTCTCCAAACAGGACTACGGTGAGACCGCATACGGCTGGGCTATGGAAGATCACGACCACTTCGTCAAACTCATCGCTGATGCTCCGTCGAAGCTGCTGCTCGGTGCGCACATAGTGGGGCCGCAGGCATCCTCATTGATCCAGCCGCTGATCCACGCCATGAGCTTTGAACAGCCCGCGCCCGAAGTGGCTCGCGGTCAGTACTGGATTCACCCGGCAATGACCGAGGTAATCGAAAACGCGCTTCTGGGTCTCAGCGACTGATCGTCTACCGCTTGGCCAACCGCGCCGCCACCGCTCTGCTTCAACCTACCCAGGTAGGTTTCCGACCGGTGTGGCCCGAGCCCCCAGGCCGGTCGAATGTTCAGCGAGGCTCGGTCAGCCGCTTGATCGTCTTAGCGACCCGATCGGCACGGGTCTCGGGCTTCTTGCCCTCATCGATCCAGCGGGCATATTCATTGCGATGCGTGAACGGCAGTTTTTGGTACGCCGCTTGAGCTGCTGGATTGTCGGCAAGCGCCTGGGTGAGCTCAGGTGGCTCGACAACGACCCGCTCCTCGTGGTCTTCGACAAGTTCGATCTGCACCTGATCGCCCGCTTCCACTTGGAGCTGCCGCAGCAGGTCCTTGCGAAGACCGAGGTAGCTCTGACCGCCATAGACCATGAGCCGAGAGCGATATTCCACACCGTTGACATGGGCCAAGACTTGAGGCCGCTTGCCGCTGAAAGCTGCGGCCACCTCTTTTGGCACTACGACGGCGTGGCCGCCGCCCTGTCCAGCTGAAAGAACCTCGGCTGTGAACGCCATTGGCTGTGCTCTAGGAGCCTTTGCGGGAATTGATCAGCTTCCAGGTGCCCGGCAGCAGTACAGCAGCAAGCAAAATCTTGATCGCATCGCCGATCAGAAAGGGCAACACCCCGAGCGTCAGCGCCTTGCCCAACGACAGGTGCGCTATGAGCATCAGGCCAGCCACTCCGAAAACGTAGATGACGAGGTTTCCGAGCGCCATCATGCCGATGGTCGGCAGCGCCCGACGATCGGCGCCCCGTTCGGCGAGGCGTCCGACGAGCCAGGCTGCCGCAACGAAGCCCACGATGTAGCCGAAAGAGGCGAAAGCCCATCCGCTTTGGTGATTCGCGAACCAGGGCACACCCGCGACGCCGGCAAGCAGATAGAGGACCATGGACGATGCCCCACGGACACTGCCCAGGGCCGCGCCAACCAGCAACACCGAAAAAGTCTGCAGGGTCAGCGGAACCGGAGTGAACGGCAAAGGGATCGAGACCTGAGCGGTAAGCCCAACGAAGATGGCACCGCCGATTACCAGGGCAATGCTGCGGACCAGGCCGCCGGGAATTACGTCGCCTAGAGTGCGTGGGCTTACGCTGGTGACGCTCGACATGGGGTTGTCCTCCAAACCGGGTGGGCGTACAGGTGTGGATGCGCAGCTGCGTCCTCACCGCGATGCGACAACCCTAGTGTCCGGACTGCTCTGGCCGCCAACAGGCTCGTGCGGTGAATCTGACGGGGATTGAGGTGCTGTGCGTCGAGCAAGAGGCGATCCGCGGGCGCTACCTGTCAGCTGCGCGCTGATGATTATTGCCGCACTGGCCGGATGCGGTGCAGCGCCCACCGGCGCGCCGCCGATTACGGTGCCGCCTTCCGGGTCAACAGGGATCCCGAAGTCGACGAGCCCGGAGCCAACGCCTGGCAGCACCAGTGTCGCAAACCCAACCGACTCGCTCACCGTGGATCAACCGTGTGCCCGGCTGGTACGCAAAATGAGCATGTCCGAGCGGGTTGGGCAGCTGCTGATGGTGGCTGTCAGCTCCAGCGGGATAAGCGCGTCAGAGAGAACGATTATCGACCGGACTCGAGCCGGAAGCGTCCTATTGCTGGGCAATTCCACGGCCGGGATGCAGGCGATCCAAGGGCTGGTGGGCCGGGTACGCGACGCGTCTCGGAGCCCGGAAGGGGTCAAGGTCATGCTGGCCGTGGACCAGGAGGGCGGACTCGTCCAGCGGCTCAAGGGTCCGGGCTTTGCCAGGATTCCGTCGGCGGCCGCACAAGCCAAGCAGTCTGACGCACGACTCCGCCGTAACGCCAACTACTGGGGTCGCCAGCTCAAGGCGGCGGGGATCGACGCGAATCTGGCGCCGGTCGCCGATGTCGTGCCCACCGCCATGGTCTTGATGAATCAGCCGATTGGTCAGCTGCGTCGTGGATACGGCCGGTCCCCGAAGACGGTCGCGGCAAAAGTAACTGCAGTTACCGAGGGCATGAATCAGGCAGGCGTAGCGACGGCTGTCAAGCACTTCCCTGGACTCGGCCGGGTACGTGGCAATACGGACTTCATGACGCGGGTAGTCGATCGAACGACTACCCGCCACGATGCTGCTCTTGCTGGTTTTCAAGCGGCGATCAATGCCAAGGTTGACATGGTCATGGTCTCATCGGCCTTCTACAGCAAGATCGACGAGGAGCATCGTGCAGCGTTCTCGACCGTGATCATGGGTGAGATGCTGCGAGAAGATCTTGGATTCTCCGGTGTCGTGATCTCCGATGATCTGGCCGCCGTCGCGATGAGTACGCTGCCGCCGGATGAGCGCGCACTCCGCTTTATGGGAGCGGGGGGCGACTTGTTGATCATTGGTGACCCGAGTCTGGCGACCACTATGGCCGATGCGATCAAAGAGGAAGCGTCCAATGATCCAGACTTCGCGAAGCGCGTCACCCAAAGCGCAATACGCGTCGTTGCCATGAAGGAGCGCCGGGGGCTAGCCCGGTGCTAAGTGCAGAGACCTTTGTACGCCCGTGAGCCTGCCGTCCTCATGCGTCCTGACCCTGTCGATGGCGTTGGACCACGGATTCGATCGGCAGGCAGCTAGCACCGCTACCCGTCGACCTGGAGGTTCTTCAGTGCTTCTCGGGCCGGTTCTACCAGTTCAGGCGTGGTATCCGGAATCGACGCATAGTAGAGACCCGAACGGTTGCCTGCGGAGACGATCGCGACAATGAGCAGCTCGCCCTTGGTATTTAGACCCGCGATATCAAAGCTGAGCTGGGATTCCACCAGCCAGGCGTCGTGACCGTCGATGGTGGTCTTCTCATTCACCTTGACGTTGCCTTTGACGGGGTTGTTCCCATAGAACGCGCCGAGAATGCATTTCACCACAATCTGGGCACCTTGCTCGGGGGTGAAGAACCCATCGCCGGCCTGCAATTCACCGACCAACACTGATGCGACCCAGTTGTTGCCCTGCCCGTCATAGTCCGCCTGGTCGAGCACCTGCTGGGTCTGCACATCACTGCCGAACGGCACCCGGCTATCTCCTTGCGGCGCACTCCATGGCGCACCGAGCATGGGATAGGAGACCGGACCTCCATGAACCCGTCCGTCCGCCGGGTGGGCTGGGGTCTCGGAGGGGCTGGCGGTGTTTTGAGGTGGGCAGGCGTCCTGGGAGGGCTGCGTTACTGGGCCGCCGCTGGTGCCGATTTCGCTACCGGTGACGGCACGGATGGCAAGAACAGCAACGACCACAATGACAATGACCAGTGCGGCACCGGCAATCCACCAGCCGACGGGCGTTTTCTTGTTCTGGAGCTCCTGATAGTTCGCGTACGCGCTGCCCACGCTCGGGTCATAAGGCGACTGACCGTACATCGCCGGAGCGCCTTGACCGTACTGCTGGCCGCCCTCGCCGTAGGTCGGCTGTCCGGTCTGGCCGAACTGCTGGCCACCTTGCGGAGTTGCTGTTGCGCCAACGAGTCCCTGTGTTGGCGGAGGCGCGCTCGGATTGGGGGAAGTTGCGGCTGACCACGCCTTGCCATCCCAGTACCGGAAAAGTCCTTGGCCCCCGCCTGGATCGGGGTACCATCCAGCCTTCGCACTCACGGGCCGATTCTATGTGGCGAAGGGCCCGAGGCCAGGCGCGCAAAGCCAGTCGTTACCCAACACATAGGCAGCGCAAGAGTGATGAGCGACCTTGCTAACCAAACCTTCCGGTGATGTAATCCTCGGTCGCCTGCTGGTCCGGGTTGGAAAAGATCTTGTCGGTCGGACCGATCTCGATCAGCTTGCCAGGCTTACCTTGGGCTGCCAAGTTGAAGAATGCGGTCTGGTCGCTCACCCGCGCGGCCTGCTGCATGTTATGGGTCACGATTACCACTGTGTACTGCTCCTTAAGCTCACCGATCAGGTCCTCGATGGCGAGAGTGGAGATCGGATCGAGCGCCGAGCACGGCTCATCCATTAACAGCACCTGAGGTTCAACCGCAATGGCGCGTGCAATGCAGAGCCGCTGTTGCTGGCCGCCGGAAAGGCCAATGCCGGCCTTGCCGAGCCGGTCCTTGACCTCATTCCATAGGTTCGCTGAAATCAGCGACCGTTCCACGGCGTCGGCCAAGATCTGTTTGTTCTTAACTCCGTTCAACCTCAGGCCCGACGCGACGTTGTCGAAGATCGACATTGCGGGGAATGGGTTGGGCCGCTGGAACACCATGCCGACAACCCGGCGCACCGCTACCGGATCGACGCCTTGGCCGTACAGTTCGGTGCCGTCGAGCTGCACACTGCCGGTGACATGT
>DATDKX010000174.1:0-3544 GCA_036519615.1 Propionibacteriaceae bacterium | reverse complement strand
CCGGCCCGTCGCTGACAGGTCGGCGGGTCGGGGCGCTTTCTGTCGTGTGCCATAGCCGCGTATGTCGCGTTTCTGTTGCATGGAGCCGCCAGTCGAGCCCCCGGCTAGGCATCTCAGCTACCCCCCATCTCGGTCTCGCGCGGGACATCCGGCACTGTGAGCCCATGGGGCATCTTTGTTTGAAAGTGTTCTAGGACGGCGGTCTCGCCCCCTTGGCACGGAGATCGCGAGCGCCTCGCCGTCAGCTATCTTGAACTCGACGATATAGCTACCGTCCTTCTCGGGCCCACGGATCGTGATTCTGTCCTGCTTCAATTTGCTCTAGTCCTCTTTGCCGATCCGCGAAGCCGCTTGCCGGCTTGGTGCAAAACCGCGCAACATGGCCATATCTGCCACGCCTGAGCTCGAACTCGGTAGTGCGCAGGCAAAACCGAGCGACCAAGAGCCGCCAGATGGACGGTGACCTTTGCGTCGGTCTCGTGGTCGATGGTGGCGGGATCGCTGTTGGCATCTTTAGCGCTCTCAGCGCACAAACGCACCGGATCAGAGCGCGCCTCCGAACAAAATCGGTGTGAATCGGCATGCAATAAGGACCCCGTTTTCGGGGTAATCGGCATCCAATCGGGACCCCGGGGCTGCGGGTCCACAGTGGCTTCCATGATTCTTGGAAGCCGAGGTTGGGATGCTGATTGTGGAGACGATTGCGAAGATCCGACGCGCGTTTTTTGTACAGGGCAAGCCGATTAAGGCGATCTGCCGTGAGCTGAGAGTGTCACGGAAGGTCGTACGGAAGGTTGTCCGATCGGAGGCGACCGAGTTTCGCTACGAGCGAGAAGCGCAACCGCTGCCGCAGATCGGCCCGTGGCGGGACAAGCTCGATCAATTGCTGTTGACGAACGAAGGGAAGGCGGCGCGTGAACGTCTGACGCTGATTCGCCTGTTCGAGGAACTGCGCGGGATTGGCTACGGCGGCGGATACGATGCCGTTCGACGTTATGCGAGGCAGTGGAGCAAGGAGCGCGGCGCATCGACGGCGGTGGCCTACGTCCCGCTGCTCTTCGGGCCGGGAGAAGCCTACCAGTTCGATTGGAGCCACGAGGTCGTCCTGCTGAGCGGCGTGACGGTGATCGTGAAGGCCGCCCATGTCCGGCTCTGTCACAGCCGGATGCCATTCGTGCGGGTCTATCCGCGCGAGACGCAGGAGATGGTGTTCGATGCCCACGACCGGGCCTTCGCCCTGTTCAAGGGGGCATGCCAGCGCGGCATCTACGACAACATGAAGACGGCGGTCGAGACGATCTTCGTCGGCAAGCAACGCCTCTACAATCGCCGCTTCCTGCAGATGTGCAGCCACTACCTCGTCGATCCTGTCGCCTGCACGCCAGCCTCGGGCTGGGAGAAGGGTCAGGTCGAGAACCAGGTCGGGCTGGTCCGCGAGCGGTTCTTCACGCCGCGGCTGCGGTTCAAGAACCTCAATGAGCTGAACGCCTGGTTGCTTGATCGATGCATCGCCTACGCCAAGGCCCACAAACATCCCGAGTTTGCGGACAAGACGATCTGGGAGGTGTTCGAGGCGGAGCGGCCAAAGCTCGTTCCCTATGCCGGCCGGTTCGACGGATTCCACGCGGTACCGGCCTCAGTCTCCAAGACCTGCCTGGTGCGCTTCGACAACAACAAGTACTCGGTGGCCGCCAGCGCGGTCGGGCGTCCGGTCGAGGTTCAGGTCTATGCCGATCGCATCGTGATCCGGCAGGACGGCCGGATCGTCGGCGAACATCGGCGTTCCTTCGGCCGCGGCGATACGGTCTATGACCCCTGGCATTACGTGCCGGTGCTCGCTCGCAAGCCCGGCGCCTTGCGCAATGGCGCGCCGTTCAAGGACTGGGTGCTGCCGGCCGCCATGGAGCGCGTGCGGCGCAAGCTCGCCGGCGTCGACGACGGCAATCGGCAGATGGTCGACATCCTCACGGCGGTGCTCACCGACGGGCTGCCGGCGGTCGAGGCCGCCTGCGCCGCGGCGATCGCCCACGGCGTCCACTCCGCCGATGTCGTCCTCAACATCCTGGCCCGCCAGCGCGACCCCGGTCCGCCGGCCACGATCCTCACCTCGGCCGCGCTGACCCTGCGCCATGCCCCGGTCGCCGATTGTGCCCGTTACGACAACCTCAGGAGAACCGTCTGATGGAACGCACCCAACTGTTCGACCTCATGGGCGAGCTCAAGCTTTACGGCATGAAGGCCGCCTTCGACGAGATCATGGCCACGGCCGTCAAACGCCAGCATGAGCCACAACGCATCGTTGGAGACCTGCTCACCGCTGAGGTGAACGAGAAGCAGGCGCGCTCAATCAAGTACCAGCTCACCATCGCCAAGCTGCCGCTCGCCAAGGACCTCGATGACTTCCGGTTCGAGGATACGCCGATTAACGAGACGCTTGTGCGCGACCTCGCCGGCGGCGACTTCATCGCCCAGCAGCGTAATGCCGTGCTGGTCGGCGGCACCGGCACCGGCAAGACCCATTTGGCCATTGCGATCGCCAGAAGCTGCATTCGCTCCGGCACACGCGGCCGCTTCTACAATGTCGTCGATCTCGTCAATCGTCTCGAGACCGAGACCCGCAATGGGCGGCAGGGCCGGATTGCTGATCAGTTGACCCGGATGGACTTCGTGATCCTCGATGAGCTCGGCTATCTGCCTTTCGCCCAATCGGGCGGCCAGCTCCTGTTCCACCTCGTCAGCCGGCTCTACGAGCGAACCTCGATCATCGTCACCACCAACTTGGCCTTCGGCGAATGGCCGAGCGTCTTCAACGATCCCAAGATGACCACCGCGCTGCTCGATCGCTTGACCCACCACTGCGACATCATCGAGACCGGCAACGACAGCTGGCGCTTCAAAAGCCGGGCAGACGATCACGTCCCCGCCCGCGCTCGCGCCGTCTCCGCAACCCCGGCCAGCTCCGACGGCGCGAGCGCTACCGCCAAAACCCGCCGCTCAAAGGGGTCCCTTTTGGATGCCGATAGGGGGTCCCAATCCAACGCCGATTGACAGGCCACCCCCGAAACGGCTCGCGACGACCTGCGCTGCACCGGTCGCCTCCCTCCGAAAAACGCCTTGATCGCCAAAAAGACCGAACGACACCACGGTTACCTTGCCAACGTCCTCGGCCGCGTGCACCGTCGCAAATATCGGCACGAATGTCAGAAAGAAGGCTATCAGCGGCGCGCTGAGCCAACTGACCAAAGGCTTGAACCTCACGACGAAACTGCCTTTCACACAAGCGCCACCGTCATCGTACACCGCGTTGCGAATCCTTTCCCTTGTTCTCATCGGCGAGGTCTTTACCCGCGCAAAATGGCAATAGCTGGGACACGCCGCTTCGATCGGGTGATGGTGACCGTGCGTATTGAGCTCGCGTCAGTCGGCAGATGTACGTGCCAAGCGAAGGATGATCGCGCTCAACATGGGCTCTTGCACCGTTTCGGCTGCTTCCTTGGCCGAGAGCCATTTGACCTCACGTTGTCGCCTTTCTGGCCACTGCTTA
>DATDKX010000173.1:0-3061 GCA_036519615.1 Propionibacteriaceae bacterium | reverse complement strand
GGTCGTTGCTGGCCGGGCCTCACCGGTCTTGCCATAGCGAGCATGGTCGGAGCCATTGTTCTGGCTCCGCCGGCAATCCTTGAGGCCGGCAGTCGAATGCTGAACCCGACGGTCCTTACGCTCGGCATCGGAGTTGGTCTGCTTAGTTCAGTTATTCCTTACAGCTTCGAGCTGATGGCACTACGCCGGATTCCGCCAAGGGTGTTTGGCATTCTGATGAGTTTGGAGCCTGCCGCCGCAGCTATCGCTGGAATGCTTGTGCTTGGAGAATTCCTCACTGTTATTCAGTGGCTCGCCATGGCATGCGTCGTAATCGCAAGCATCGGCGCCACTCGGGTATCGATGACCTTGGAGCAGCCTGCACCCGATTAGGGCCGATTCGCGAGGTGCTCCTTTTGCCCGCTGAGCACCGTCGACAAGCTCAGGACGGCTTAGGCCGCATGGCTGGCGCGGAATGGGGCCGCTGTCTTCAGCGGAGCAGGACGAACCGCTCCATGGCCCAGTCCATAACCCGAACCGCGTCCAATGTGGTGTGTCCCAAGATCGGCCAGACGTTCCGTCTGACGTGGCTGAACCGCCCCGGATCATCAATTGATCGGAAGGTTCCTGGGTGCGGTGCAGTGCTCATGCGTCAAACGACAGCGATGACACCCGCCGCAGCAAGCCAGGAAGTGCATCCACAATGCCAACCGCCGGCCGGGCGCGCGGCTGTCAGAACTAGCGATGAGAACGGGAATGTCGTCGACGCGCGCGGTTTCCATCGTTTCGCGACAGGCCCTGCGATGCCCTAATGACCGAAGACATCCGAGTCAGTAATTTCGGATTCGCCACGGTCCAGCGCGGTGATCTTGGTCAAATCCTCTTCGGTGAGCTCAAAGTCGAAGATGTCTATGTTTTCTGCAATCCGACCAGGATTAGACGATCGCGGTATTGCGACCAAGCCGAGCTGAATATGCCAACGCAGCACGACCTGGGTGGGGGACTTGCCGTGATCTTTGGCTATCGCCGTAATGACAGGGTCGTTCCTTAACTCGGCGCCCGATGCCCCGATAGGGCTATACGACTCGGTGACGATCCCATGTGCGGCGTGGTAGTCCCGGCTGTCATTCCGCGTCGAATACGGGTTCAACTCGATCTGGTTGACGTCGGGAGTGATGCCAGTTTCATCGAGCACCCGCTGTAGGTGGGCCGGTTTGAAGTTCGACGTGCCAATGGCCCGTAGGCCACTGTTGTCCAACATCGCTTGCAGGCCTCGGAGCGCGTCCACGTAGCGATCTTGGTCCGGGTTCGGCCAGTGCACCAGCAGCAGATCGATGTAGTCGACGCCCAACCGCTGCAAACCTGCCTCGTACGCCTGGCGAACCCCATCAACGCTGTGCCAGCGGCGGTTGAACTTCGTAGTGATAAAGATCTCCGATCGATCAATGCCGCACTCCCGGATGGCTTGTCCGACCGCATCCTCGTTGCGGTAATTCTCGGCTGTGTCGATCAGCCGGTAACCGGCCTCCAGAGCCGTCCGGACCTGACGAACAGACTCGGCGCCGACAATCGGGGCCGTGCCCAGGCCGAGCACTGGGATTTCAGCACCATTGCGGAGTGGGAGCGTCGGGGCAAGCGCGATCACAGCAAAGGCCCTTTCTGATCGAGTCTTGGACTAGCTTGGCAACGACCATCCGCTGCCTACGGGCACAACCAGCCCGTCGGTTACGAGCGAGGCAAGCGCGCGTCTGCCCTGCGCAACATCATGCCATGCGGCTGCCAGCTGCTGATCTTCAACCGGGTCGTGGCTGGACCGGAGCAAGGCGAGCAAGGCGCCCCGGCATTGCCGATCCGTGCCCTGATATGCCTGACCCCGCCGCGGCGGCCCAACCCATGCCGGATTGCCCGCCCGCCGCCAGGCACAGAGATCTTGCACCGGGCAGGCGTCACACAGCGGATTGCGAGCCCGGCAAACCAGCGCGCCAAGCTCCATGGAGGCAATGGCCCAGCGGGCGGCACGCTGGGGCTGCTCCGGGGACAGTTCCTCGGCCAAAAGTCGCTCCTGTGCCGTCGGTGCCAGACTCGGCAAGGCGACACCGAAACCGATTCTGGCCAGCACTCGCCGAACATTGGTATCCAACACGATCTCGCGCCGACCGTACGCGAAACTTCGGATTGCGGCGGCGGTGTACCAGCCAACCCCGGGAAGGCTGAGCAGTGATTCGCGATCTTCAGGCACCCGGCCATCGAAGTCATTGGTGATCATCTGGGCCGCTTGATGCAGCCGCAGAGCCCGGCGCGGATAGCCGAGACGGCCCCAAGCTCGTACCGCATCCCCGGGAGCGGCCGTCGCGAGCGAATTGGGCGTTGGCCATCGTTCCAGCCAGGCCTGCCACGGCTCTCGTACGCGCTCCACCGGCGTTTGCTGGAGCATGAACTCGCTGACCCTGATCGCCCACGGTGTCGCCTCCGGTCGTCGCCATGGCAGATCACGCGCGTGCCCTGCGTACCAGCTCAAGGCGCGTCCCACCACTGCCCGCGCCCTGCGGACAGAGATCTGCCGATCATGGTCGCCCACAGACACGAGCGTCACGCTACAGTGTTCGATTGCTCCGCTCGCTGCGCTCGCTCCGCGCGGATCGCGCTTTGTCGCCGCCTACTTCATCGTCACTCGGGGACGAAGAGCATGTCCCCTCGTTCCTCCTCAGCACGGCGGCGCGCGATCCGGGTCTAGCGGCTGAGACCGCTCGCCAGGACTGACTCTTGCGGCGGCGTGCCTCCGGCCGGGTCCACGCCGTGCTCTCTAGGCTCGGCGCCATGAGCGGAGTGCTGCACCCGGTCGGTCCAGAGTCCGTGCGGACCTATTGGGCTCGGCGCGGACTGGTGTTCGCGGCAACAACGATCTTTGTGCTCGCGCTGGCCTTGATCATCGGCGGCCCCGGCAGCGGCTCAGCAGCCACTCCAAGCCCGGCCTCAGCAGATTCCCCGGCTGCGGCGCCAGCTAGCGCCGTTGAATCGGCCGTCCCCACGCCATCGTTCGTGGACATCTCGGCCTCAGCTACACCGAAGCCTGCAACAAAAA
>DATDKX010000172.1:0-9792 GCA_036519615.1 Propionibacteriaceae bacterium | reverse complement strand
TCCCTCCTGCCGCTGTTGTGATCAACGGATTGCCAGCCGTCTCCACCAGCGCAGGTACGCGCTCGGCAAGCGCGTCCACAGACTCGGCGGGGTTTTCTCCGAGCGCCTGCCCAGCCGCCACACCTCGGCCAACCACTCCCGCAGGATCAATGCCGGCCACAGCCACGTAGTAGGCCGCTGGGGTGGGCACGTCTTCGTTGTCGGCAGGCTGGCCGAGGTAGGTCTCGACTGTGATGAGTGATCGGGATGTGTGCCCGATTAAAGAACGGAGGTCCCACTCCCCCAGTCCAGGACCGTCCCAGCGGTTCGGCGGGATTCGGCGTACCAGATCCGCGAAGGTCCGCGCTGCCTCCGCGAAGGTTTCCCGTACATCGAGCTCGCCCCAGGCTTCGATCATGCTTGACATCCTTGCCTAGGAGCGTCCATGCGGCTTCGCTAAGGTGCCAAACATGGCTTATCCGTCCGAGCCAGACCTTCTTGTGTTGCACGCAGTGCGGCTCCGGGGCATGGCTGGCGGCACTGCAGCGGCCAGGCGATTTCAGCTTGACCCCGATGTCACAGAGGAGCTGTTGCTCGACTTCGAGGCCAAGGGCTGGATCCAGCGCGCGCACTTCGCGGACATCTCGGGTTGGGCACTGACCGACGCCGGCCGAGCCGAGGACGAACGACGTCTAGGTGCCGAGCTAGACCAGTGCGGTGCCTGACCTACGGTTGCCACGGCGTACGCCGACTTCGACCAGCTCAACGAGCGCTTCCTCGATGCGATCAAGAACTGGCAGATCCGGCCAGCCCGGGCCGACTCCATGGCACGCAACGACCACAGCGACCGCCGCTGGGACGAGAGGGTGCTCGACGCGCTCGGAACCCTCGACCGCAGTCTTCGTCCCGTATGCGTGGACTTGCTAGACGTACTTGATCGTTTCGACGGGTATGCCGACCGCTTCTCTACCGCCCTCGATCGGATTGACCGGAGAGACAGTTCATGGGTGACCGGGGTCGGTATCGACTCCTGCCACACAGTCTGGTTCGAACTCCATGAGGATCTCCTCGCCACCCTGAACATCGAGCGCGGTCATGGCGCGTGTGAGCGCGCAATGAATCTGATCACCTAGGCCGAGATGGCGGCGTAGGCAGCGCGCAGCAGGTCCTCGTTCGGTCCGGCGAGAATCTCCGCACTGGCCAGCCCGTTCAAGATCACAAACCGCAAGGTTGAGCCTCGGGCCTTCTTGTCGATGGCCATGGACTGCAACAGGTCGTCGAACGCGTCAGCCGCGTAGCTCGTTGGCAAGCCGACACAAGACAGCAGCTTCCGATGTCGCGCAGCCGTTTGCTGGTCGAGTCGGCCGGCCAGCCTGGAAAGCTCAGCGGCAAAGACCATGCCGATGCTGATCGCGTCACCGTGACGCCAGGCGAAATGCTCCCGGCGCTCAATTGCGTGACCGAGGGTGTGCCCGTAGTTGAGGAGTTCCCGGCCAACCGCCGATCCGGTGGATGTGGTCTCGTGGAGGTCGGCGCTGACTACCTGCGCTTTAACCGACACCGCCCGCTCAACCAGCTCGCGGAGCATCGTCGAATCAGGACGCACCGCCGCGGCCGGGTCTGATTCGATCATGGTCAAGATCGCTGGGTCGGCGATGAAGCCACATTTGATCACTTCAGCCAGGCCGGCAATCAGGTCCCCGGTCGGCAACGTGCCGAGTGCAGCAAGATCGCAAATTACGCCGGCCGGCTCGTAGAAGCAGCCAACGAGGTTCTTGCCTTCCGCGGTATTGATCCCTGTCTTTCCCCCCACCGCGGCGTCGACCATCCCTAGCAGGGTGGTGGGAACCATGACCACTCGGACACCCCGCAGCCAGGTCGCTGCCACAAACCCGGCCAGGTCAGTTGTCGCACCACCGCCGAGCCCAACGACTGCGTCCGACCGCGTAAAGCCGGCGTTGCCAAGAATCGACCAACAGCGTTCGGCGACTGCGACGCTCTTCGCAGCCTCGGCATCGGGTACGTCGATGCGAATCGGCTCCAGGCCGGCGCTAGTTAGCAGCCGCGCCAGGCGCTCGGCCGTCTTGATCATCGTCGGCGGATGCAACAACGCCACTCGTTGCACGCCCTGGCCGAGCAGAGTAGGAACCGCCGCGAGCAGGTCGTAACCGACCAAAACCTGATACGGCCGCTCTGCCTTGACAGCAATCCTGGCGGGCTTAGTGCTGGACGGCATGGGCGTTCATGATCATCTCAACGACATCGGCAGGCGTGGTGCTGTCGGTGTCGATGACCTGGCTTGACACCTCTCGGTAAAGCCCCGCTCGTTCGTCGAGCAGCTTCCGTAGCGTACCGCGGACGTTACCGAGCAGCAGCGGGCGCGCGGTATCAAGCCCAACACGCTTCACCGACTGGGCCAAACCGACCCTTAGCCATACCACCCGATGATCATGCAGCGCCGCCCGGGTGGTCGCCGAAAGTACCGCGCCACCGCCGAGCGACAACACGCCGGGCAGTGGCAAAAGTTCCGCGGTCAACTGTTCTTCGAGGGCTCTGAAGGCCGCCTCTCCGTCGTCGGTGAAGATCTCAGTGATCGACTTTCCGGTTCGCGCAACGATCGCAGCGTCAACGTCGCGGAAGGGTACGCCGAGCCGCTCGGCAAGCAATGCTCCAACGGTGCTCTTCCCCGAGCCGGGAGCACCAACGAGCACGATGGGTCCCTCGACAAGCTCAGTGCTCAGCTCCGGTGCCAGGTCATCGCTCATGGTTGGGGCCGCACCTGAAGTCCGCGATCAGCCAGCTGCTTGAGATAACTCTCATAGTTCCGCCTGGTCTCAGCGACAGAGTCGCCACCGAACTTCTCCAGAGCCGCGTTGGCTAGGACCAGAGCGACCATCGCCTCCGCAACAACCCCGGCCGCCGGTACCGCGCATACATCCGAGCGCTGATGATGGGCGACTGCAGGCTCCCCTGTCGTGATGTCGACAGTGCGCAGAGCGCGCGGCACAGTTGAGATTGGCTTCATCGCCGCACGTACTCGAAGTACCTCCCCGGTGCTCATGCCGCCCTCAGTGCCACCGGACCGATGTGATGCTCGAGTGATGCCGCCTTCACCGGGGAGGATCTCGTCGTGCGCGGTACTGCCACGGCTGCGCGCTAGCTCGAATCCATCGCCCATCTCGACACCCTTGATGGCCTGGATTCCCATCAGCGCAGCCGCCAGCTGTGCATCCAAGCGGCGATCCCAGTGAACGTGCGAACCCAGACCGGGCGGCAGGCCCCAGACAACGACCTCTACCACACCGCCGAGCGTGTCTCCGTCACTCTGTGCTCGCTCGACTTCAGCGACCATCTCAGCGCCCGCCGCGGGGTCGAAGCAGCGAACAGGGTCCTCATCAATCGCGGCCAGGTCTATTGCAGTGGGTACGACGCCAGCAGGCGCCCGGGCCGTACCGAGCTCGACTACGTGACTAAGCACGCTGACGCCCAGCGCCTGTTGCAAGAACGCGTACGCCACCCGGCCCAGCGCGACTCTCGCCGCCGTCTCCCGAGCGCTGGCCCGCTCCAGGACAGGCCGCGATTCGGAAAAGTCGTACTTCTGCATTCCCACAAGATCGG
Source organism: Propionibacteriaceae bacterium (assembly GCA_036519615.1). Lineage (GTDB taxonomy): Bacteria > Actinomycetota > Actinomycetes > Propionibacteriales > Propionibacteriaceae > Microlunatus. Next base: position 6,195 of record DATDKX010000172.1, on the reverse strand, counting down.
CGTGGCCTGGTCGCGGTCGGGTGAGCGCCGCGCCGCGTGCCTGTCCTTCGAGCTCGTCCGGTGAGACCGGATCAGCAGCCATGACTGTTTGCCACTTGGGCCACTCGGTGTTCCCAATCTCAATCGCGATAGGGCCACCCTGGGTATCGCCGTGCCGGACGCCGCCCAGGATGGTCACGGCGTCTGCCTCGAACTTCATCCGAGCGCCGCGGCCAAATCCAAGCCTGCGGCGGGCCAGCGCGTCAGCTATGTCGGCGCTGGTAATGGCGACATGGGCGGGCAAACCTTCCAGGATTGCCACCAGCGCAGGACCGTGCGACTCGCCGGCAGTGAGCCATCTGAGCATGATCAGCAGTCTTCCACGAACTCCGAGTCGTCAGCGCCCATGGTTGCTAGGGCGACCACTCATGCTGACAACTCGGCTGGGAGGGCCGCATAAAGGACCTCGGCTGGGACGGAACGCCCTGTCATCAATTCGATCTGCAGCCCCGCCTGACCAACGAGCAGGTCCCGGCCGCTGATGACAGTGCAACCGGCACGCTGAGCTGTCATAGCCAGGACGGTCGGCCATGGGTCGTAGATGACGTCAACGATCAGCTGCGCACTGTCGGCGACCGCGTCCGCAATGGAGTCGGCCGCGCCGGAGACGACGGTCGAAATCGCAAGATCGGCCTCTGGAATCTGCCTAGACCAAGGCCTCACGTCCAGCTGGACGCCTAAATTCCGAGCGAGGACCCGAAGCGGCTCCGCCCTGGACGGCGTACGCGCCACAACTGTTAGCTGCTGCGCACCGAGCTCGGTTGCCGCGACGAGTGCTGCCTTCGCGGTGGCTCCGGCACCCAGGATCGTCACACGGCGCAGCGGCGCCTGAGCCACTTGACCGACTGCCCCGCTCAGCCCAGCTACGTCGGTGTTGTAGACCCGCCGGCTGTCGCCTTCCAAGATCAGGGTGTTACCCGCGCCGGTCAGCGTGGCCAGCTGGTCCGCCTCGCCGAGTTCGAGGGCAGCCACCTTCAACGGCATGGTCAGGCTTAGCCCGCGCCAGGATGCATCGAGTCCGCAGACAAAGGGGGCGAAGCCCCGCTCATCGACCTGAACCCGGTCGTAGGTCCAGTTCAAGCCGAGGTAGCCGTAGGCGGCACGGTGCAGCGCCGGCGATAGCGAATGCGCGATCGGCGAACCCAGAACCGCGCACCGACGAACGCCGCCCAGAAAGTCGAGCTCAGGTATCACAGCGACCAGGATGTGTCTGGCACCAGGCCTGGAACTCCTGGCGGATCTTCTCGAAGTCCGCTTGGTTATCCGCGAACTTTGTCTCGCCAGTATCGAAGTTCACCGTGACGAAATAGAGCCACTTGCCCTTGTCAGGGTTGGCCGCTGCCTCCAAGGCCGCCTTGCCAGGCGCGGAAATTGGCCCTGGCGGCAGTCCTTTATAGCGATAGGTGTTGTACTTCGACTTGCTCTTGCGATCTTGCTTCGACGTCGTATTCGTTTTGAGGTTCTCGGCGTAGATCACCGTCGAGTCGAGACTCAGTTTCATTCCTTTGTCGAGTCGGTTGTAGAGCACCCGCGCCACTTTCGCCCGGTACTCCTCCCGATTCACCTCGCGTTCGATGATGCTCGCCACGATGAGCACCTCGTACGGTGATCGCTTCAGCTTCTTCGCCGCAGCCTCAAACTCAATCTCGCGTGTCACCGACTTGAACTGGCTGACCGTCTGCTTCAAGGTCGACGTTGCCGTCGAGTCGGCGGTCAGCTCGTAAGTGTCGGGAAAGAGGAAACCCTCCGGTCGGTTCTTGGCGTACTTGGGAAGTTTGAGGGCTTTCGGGTTGGCCAAGACTTTCTCAAATGCCGATTTCTTGATCTTGGTGCGCTTGGCCAGCGCGTCCACTTGGGCACTGAGCCGGAGTCCCTCAGGAATCGTGAATTGCAAGCGAATCTTCGAGCTACCCGGATTGATCAGCAACCGCAGTGCGTCGATGGCCTGCATCTGGGTTCTCATCAGGTACCTGCCGGCCTGAACGCTGGTCGCCCGATCCTCGGAGCGCACCGCTCGATCCCAGGCCTTCGTCGACTTGACCACGTCCTTCTCGACCAGGACGCCGCCAATCACATCCAATGAGGCGCCTTCTGGGACATCGACGAGAACTTTGGCGTTGCCGGGGCCGGGATAGTCGGGGATTTCGCCGAAGGTGGATAAGAAGGTGCTGGCCTTGTCCCAGACGAAGTAGCCGCCGAACATCAATACTGCGGCGGCCACCAGGACAGCAAGGCAACCCTTCCCGGTCTTGATCATCTCTCTGGTCTGGTTCGGTGGGACCTCTGGGTCGAGCATCGATGACACGCTGGATGATCTCCCTCAGGTCTGCAGAGGCCTCTCCTGCCGTGAGCCGCCAGGCAGGTCCGGCCCGTCACTGACTGGGCCGCCAGGAGCTGATACTAACTCCCCCGGAGGCTTCCCCTGCGACTGTTCGAACGCCAAAGCGTGGTCGAGGATGCTGACCGCAGCCGCTGCATCGATCAGTTTCCGTTGCTCTTTTGCCCGTTTCCCACCTTCTGACAGCCGCCGTGAGGCAGTCACCGTCGTCAGCCGCTCGTCCACCAGCCGCACCGGAACGCGGACCGCCGCGGCCAAGCGCGCCGCCCGCTCCCGAGCCTTGAAGGCTGCCGGGCCCTCGCCACCACTCAGGCTCCGCGGAAACCCGACGAGGACCTCGATCGGCTCATATTCAGCCACCATGGTCGTCAGCTTGGCGACTTCATCTCCGCCTGCCGGAACCGTCGTCAGCGGGTACGCCAGCAAGCCCTCCGGGTCACACCCCGCAACGCCAATCCGGACGTCTCCCCAGTCGAACGCCAGCCGTATGCCTTGCCGCATCTGCCCTAGGTCCCTCTTTCTGGCTGGATGGCCGAGCTTTGCACAGCTTGCTGACGGTGCCTAGCCGCGCGTTCGCAGGTGACCCAGCCGAAACCCGGCCCTCGTAGCATGCTGCGTCTCCAAGTCCGCGCAACTGCCGAACGTAGGCGAAGGCCCGGCGGCAGATCTGCGAAAACCTAAGATGCTTGAAACCCACGTGCTACAGAGCCTGGCGTGCCGCTAAACCTGACCCTAGAGTTTCGCTGGTCTGCCGCCGGGGCCCTCGCCGAAGGTTCAAGACAACGCGCCGCCTGAGGAAGACTGCAGCGCGTGCCCGATGGCGTACTCGACGGCCTTGAGGGCATCCTCGGCGCGCGCCCCATCGGTGCCCCCACCTTGAGCGATTTCGGGCCTACCTCCACCGCGACCGCCAAGCGTCTCGGCGGCGACGCGTACCAGCTCGCCCGCGTCCAGACCGCGATCGCGCGCTGCTTCGGTCGTAACAATCACCACACTCGGCTTGTCGACCGATCCGCCTACGACTGCAATCACCGAGGGGCTGTTCTGTACTCGATTGCGGATCTCCAGCGCCAATGTTCGCAAGTCGTTGCCGGCGACACCATCCGCGCGATGGGCGACGTAGCCGACGCCCCACATGTCGTGACTCTGCGCGACGATGTTGTTCACATCAGACAACACCGTCTGGCTCCTCAGATCCGCAATCTGCTTCTCGGCCGCCTTGAGCTGCATCAGCAACTTGTTGATCCGATCGGGTAGCTGATCGGGCTGCACCTTGAGCGCCTCGCTCAATCCCATGACGAGCGCCCGTTCCTTGGCGAGATAGCGGAACGCCTCAATGCCGACAAACGCTTCGACACGGCGAACGCCGGACCCCACACTCGATTCCCCGCTAATCGTGACGAGCCCGATCTGCGACGTGTGTTGCACATGGGTGCCGCCGCACAGCTCACGCGACCAAGGACCGCCCATCTCGACGACCCGTACCGCCTGTTCGTCGTAGGTCTCGCCAAACAGCGCCAGCGCACCGATCTCGCGCGCCCTCGTCAGCGGCATGATCGTTGCGCTGACGTTCAAGTCCTTGCGGATCGCCTGGTTCGCCGCCTCCTCGACATCGGCGCGAACCTGCTGACTAAGGCCGCTCTGCCAGGCGAAGTCAAGGCGCAGATAGCCCGGCTTGTTGTACGAGCCACTCTGCAAGGCCGTCGGGCCCAGTACCTGCCGCAGTGCGGCATGCATGACGTGCGTGCCCGAGTGCGCCTGGCACGCCCCAATCCGCCACTCGCCATCAACTGCGGCCAGCACTTGCGCGCCGCTGAGCAGCTCTCCCTGCTTGACCTGTACCCGATGCACGATGAGGCCCTTCACCGGACGCTGCACATCGACTACCTCAAGCTCTACACCTTCGCCGATGATTCGGCCCGCGTCGGAGTCTTGGCCACCGGATTCGGCGTAGAACGGCGTCAGCTCCAAGACGACCTCGACCACGTCGCCTTCTTCGGCTGCCTCAGCGAGCAGCCCGTCCGCCACAATGCCGCGGACCTTCGACTCGGTGCTGAGCTCGGTGTAACCGGTAAACGGGGTCGGTCCCACGGCGCGCAGATCCCGGTAGATCTCCACCGCCAGGGCGCCTGCCTTTTTGGATTTGGCGTCGGCCTTCGCGCGATCCTTTTGCTCTTGCATCAACCGCCGAAAGCCCGCCTCGTCGACGCTCAAGCCCTGCTCGTCGGCCATCTCCAGCGTTAGGTCGATCGGGAATCCGTACGTGTCGTGCAGCTGGAACGCCCGCTCGCTGCTGAGGACGGTCTGATGTTGGCTCTTGGCGTCCGCTACAGCAAGATCAAAGATCTGAGTGCCGGTTGCCAGGGTACGGCGGAACGCATCCTCCTCGGCGTACGCGATCTGGGAGATCCGTGGCCAATCAGAAGCGACTTCGGGATAGGACTCCGCCATCAGGTCGCGGCTGATCGGCAGCAGCTCCGGCAGCACACGCTCTGTTACCCCCAGCAGCCGCATGGCGCGTATCACCCGGCGTAGCAGCCGGCGAAGTACGTATCCGCGCGCTTCGTTGCCTGGGGTGACGCCATCGGCTATCAACATCAGACCCGAGCGAACGTGGTCGCCGACCACCCGCAGCCGTACGTCGTCCTCGTGCCGATCGCCATATCGCTTGCCCGCCAGCTGAGCGGCCTGGTCGATCACTGGGTAGACCTGGTCAATCTCGTAGAGGTTGTCCACACCCTGCAAGAGGCAGGCAACGCGCTCCAGACCCATGCCGGTGTCGATGTTCTTACGCGGCAGAGGGCGTGCGACGTCGAAGTCGTCTTTTTTCCGGATGACGGAGAGCTCCTCCTGCATGAAGACCAAGTTCCAGATCTCCAGGAAACGATCTTCATCGACGACAGGGCCGCCATCTGGGCCATACTCGGGACCGCGATCGAACCAGATCTCGCTGCATGGCCCACCGGGGCCTGGAACACCCATGTGCCAGTAGTTGTCGAGTAGGCCGCGGCGCTGAATCCGATCTGGTGGCAACCCCGCAATGCTCTGCCACAGCGCCGCCGCTTCGTCATCGGAATGCAGCACGGTGACCCAGATCTTGTAAGGGTCAAACCCGTAGCCGCCGCTTTCTTGTGAGCTGGTCACCAGATCCCACGCGAACCGTATGGCCTCGGCTTTGAAGTAGTCGCCGAAGGAGAAATTTCCGTTCATCTGGAAGAACGTGCCATGCCTGGTCGTCTTGCCGACCTCATCGATGTCGAGTGTTCGGACGCACTTCTGCACGCTCGTGGCCCGATCAAAAGGCGGGGTTTCGGCGCCGATGAAGTACTTCTTGAAGGGCACCATTCCGGCATTGACGAACAACAGTGTCGGATCGTTGTAGAGCAGAGGTGCGGATGGCACCACTTCGTGACCGCGGGCGGCGAAGAAATCCAGGAAGCGGCGCCGAATCTCGGCGGTTTTCATGACGTGTTCCTTGAACTTGGATAGGGACCGGGTTATGGCTGATCTTCGGGCAGGCCGAGCGTCTCGCGAAGCTCCGTTTCACGCTCGGCCATTCCAGCTCGTACCCGGTCAATAAATCCGCGGGCGGATTCGCTCACGCCGCTTGCGGACTCTGCGACGCGATGACCGATAGCCTCCGGCCTCGCCTTCTTCAAGTAATTCCGGATCTTCAGGTATACGAAGATCGCAACGCCGGCGCCAATAAGAAACCACAACAAGCGTCGGAACATCATGCGCTCCGCTTGGCCCTACGGCGCGAGCCGTTGCCCTTAATGGCCTTCCGTACCCCGTAGCTGAACGCCGCCGTCTTGACT
>DATDKX010000171.1:0-38600 GCA_036519615.1 Propionibacteriaceae bacterium | reverse complement strand
GCACCCGGAGCCTCAGCCTCGCGGTCGCGCTGACGGGCATCCTCGCGACGATGCCCTACATCGCCCTGCAACTCGTCGGCATCCAGGCGGTGCTCGAGGTCGTCGGCATCGGGGGCGCCAGTCCGCTGGCCCGCGACCTCCCGCTGCTGATCGCCTTCGCCGTGCTGGCGGCGTACACCTACTCCTCCGGCCTGCGCGCGCCGGCGATAATCGCGTTCGTCAAGGACACGCTGATCTACCTCGTGATCGCCGTGGCGGTGATCTACTTCCCGCTCAAGCTCGGCGGCTGGCTCGGCATCTTCGACGCCGCGCAAGCCAAGATGGCGACGAAGACCGCCGCGGGGACGCCGACCGGCATCTTCATCCCCACCGAGCTCACCTACTGGGCGTACGCCTCGCTCGCCCTGGGGTCCGCGCTGGCCCTGTTCATGTACCCGCACTGTGTCACGGCCACCTTGAGCTCGAAGGACCGCAGCACTGGACGTCGAAATGCAGCGATCCTGCCGGCCTACTCCCTGCTGCTCGGGCTGCTTGCCTTGCTCGGCTACGTCGCCATCAAGGCGGGCACGCAGCCGATCGGGCTGGACGGCAAGGTCAATCCTCAGCTGGTGATTCCCCAGCTCTTCGAGGACTTCTTCCCGAGCTGGTTCACCGGCGTCGCCTTCGGCGCCATCGCCATCGGGGCGCTGGTCCCCGCCGCGATCATGTCCATCGCCGCGGCCAATCTGTTCACGCGCAACATCTACAAGGCCTACCTGAGGCGCGCGGCGACCGACGCCCAGGAGGCGAAGGTCTCCAAGATCGCCTCACTGATCACGAAGTTCGGGGCTCTGCTGTTCGTCTTCTTCCTCGACCGGCAGAACGCCCTCAACTTCCAGCTGCTCGGCGGCGTGTGGATCCTCCAGACCCTGCCCGCAATTGTGTTCGGGCTGTTCACCCGGTGGTTCCACCGCTGGGCGCTCTTCGCCGGCTGGGCGGTTGGGATGGCGTTTGGCACGATTGTCGCGTACGGCTACTGCACGCTCTGCAGCACGCGGCCGTTCGCCAACTCGCTGTCGGTCGTTCCGCTGCTCGGCCGTTCGGGCTACATCGCGCTGACCGCGCTGGCGGTCAACATTGTCGTCGCGGTGCTGCTGACGCTGGTGCTGCGGGCACTCAAGGTGGGCAACGGCACCGACATTACCGTCCAGTCGGACTACTTCGCCGACGTCGGAGACCCGGGCGTGCAGCGGACGGTCGATGAGTCCCAGCCGATTCACTGAGCAACGCCGGGCGTCTGCCGGACGTGGCAGCACGTCGTTTCCCGATGTGCTCCGTTATGCCAGAATCGTAAACATATTCTAATCAGATATGGATCTCAGCGACGATAACGTGCAGCAGCGTGCTGACGCAGATCGCCGAGAAGTCGATCCACCGATCCAGGTGGAGACGGCCAGGTGGTCGAAAGCCGGCCAGCTCGATTGGTGGCTGAGGGAACGGCGGGAATGGTGTGGCCGGGTACGCGGTGCTGACGGCCGCCACCGGTGGATCAGAGCTGTTGATCTCCGTCCCGGGAACGGCGAGTGACCGTGCCACCATGACGCATGTTCGCGAGACTAGACCACTAAGTAATCGATCGGCACTGAACGTATGCGGTCACCATCCGCCAAGCGGACGTCCGCGTGCGTGATTTTACCGAGAAGGCGTCTATGGGGACGCGCAATTAGCGCTTCGTCCCCTGCGGGATTGTCTTATGAGAAAAAAGGTGTGGTGTTCATAATCTCTCGTGAATGGGATGGACTTACCCTTCTTCCAGACTTCCTCGATAGGGATCGGCTTATCCTCTTTTGCCATATGGTCCCCCATTTGCGTCGACGGCCGCGAGTGCCGAATCCAAAATTTAGAGCAAGATCGACTATCTGTCGCGGTTAGCTCCTTCGTGTCGCTGATTCTGACGATCCATTGCAATATCGGATAGAGAACGCGATTGGCCGGAGCTTTGAGCTCACAGCTTCAAGACTCCGCATGGTCCCGGGCACATCCGTTAGTCCCGCACCGCGCACCGGGCACGGGATCCGCGCCGCACCGCACGGCTCAGATCCCCTCCAACGCGGCGGGGGACTCCGGCAGCACCTGGCCCCCGTCGACCACGAGGGTCTGGCCGGTGATGTAGCCGGCTTCGTCGCTGGCGAAGAAGAGGGCCGCGTTGCCGATGTCGTCGACAGAGCCCAGGCGGTGCTGCGGGATGGCGGCTCCATGCCCCGGATGTACTCCTCGCCCAAGTCGGCCAGCCCCTCCGTCGCGATGTTTCCCGGCATGATCGCATTGATCGTGATCTTTCGAGGCGCGAGCTCGATCGCGGCAGTTCGCAGGAAGCCGAGCTGGCCGGCCTTGCTGGCGCCGTAGTGCGACCAGCCCGGGTAGCCGGTGATCGGGCCCGTGATGGAGGACGTCACGACCACGCGCCCCCGCCCGCTCGCCTCCAGGGCGGGAAGACAGGCCTGCACCGAGAACATCGTGCCCTTGAGGTTGCAGCCGAGCACGGCGTCGACGTCGGCCTCGGTCATCTCGGCCAGAGGCTTGTCCGGGAAGACACCGGCGTTGGCGCAGAGGATGTCGATCCCGCCGAGCCGCTCGACCGCGGTCTGGGCCAGGCGCCGGCAGTCCTCGACGCGCGACACGTCGGCCACCGTGGTCTCGACCTTGCCCTCGGCGCCGGCCGCGAGCTCCTCGGCCGCAGCGCTCAGCATGCCTTCGTCGCGGGCGGCGATCAGGACGTTCGCACCCTCGCGGACGAACACCCCGGCGATGCCCTTGCCGATGCCCTTGCTCCCGCCGGTCACGATGACCGAGCGGCCCTTCACAGGTGTGAACACTTCATATCACCTCGATGGTGTGTGACCGAGGGGAAGCGCGCACCCCCGGTGCCCAGAATTTTCTTGGTCGTGGCTAGGCCAGGTCGCAAGTCGAAACGTCGATCCTGAAGCATCTCAATGGACGGGGGCCGTCTATCGGTCGCTAAATTTACCAATTTCGCACCGTCGACTCACCGATCCGCGGCTTGTTCTGAGAGCTGCCTAAGCCAGCTCTCCTTCGCCGATGGGCTCGTCCGTCGTTTCGATCGATGCTTGATCCCAGTCCTCAGCCACGAAGTTCACATAAATCGGATCCTCGTTGCGAAGTAGATCAAGGACGCACGGATAGTCCTCTGCCATATAGTTGACCGCCTCCGGTAGTGGGAGTCGAGGCTGGACTTTCTGCGCCGCCAGGTCCTGATGAGCCGCAACATCAGCGGCGGACCCCTCATCTCGGTGTTCATGGGTGGGCTGAACTACCAGATCGAACACCACCTGTTTCCTCGATGGCCCGCCCCCACCTGCGCAGAGCCCAACCGCTCGTCGCCGCCTACTGCGCCGCCCAAGGTGTCCCCTACACCAGAACCCATTCCTGAACCGCCGATTCGTGTCCACCTCGGCCGTCGCCAACCTGGTCGCCTGGCTCACCGTCTGCTCGCGACTGACGACTCCGTCCGACCGATGACCAACCGTCCGCTTACCTAAGCCAGGTCTGATCCGCCAGCGATGATCCACGACGTCACCGAGCCGGCCGGTCACCGCCGCCGCTAGGCCGGCGCCAATCACCTCGACCGTCACGTCCGGCGGGACCTTGACGATGCCGCCGATCGTGTCGGCGACGGCTGCGCCGAGGAACAGCGGGCCGAGCAGGTTGAACACCGACGCGAGCAGGATCGCCTGCAGCGGCGTCGCGGCCCGCGTGGCGACCAGCGTGGCGATCGCGTTGGATGCGTCGTGGAGTCCGTTCGTGACGGCGAACCCGATCGCGAGCAGCACCGAGACCACGAGCTGGGCATCCATGGACGGACTATAAGGTCCGCCGTCACGCGGATCCCGTCAGTGCCCGAAGCGCGCGTCCGGGACGAGCAGGTCGAGCCACCTCGGCAGCCACCAAGCGCCCGGCAGGTGAGACGCAGCAGGATCGGCACAAGCATCAGCCGCACGAGCAGCGCGTCGAGCAGCACCGCGATGCCGAGGATGCCATCTCCTTCGGCGGCAGCGGCCCGGACAGGGCAAACATGAGCTACACGGCGACCATCACGGCGCCGGCGGCGAAGATCACGCGGCCTGAGTGGGCCAGGCCGCCGACCATCGCCTCGCGCGCGTCGTGGCTGCGGTCCCAGTGCTCCTTCCACTTATCACACGGACTGAATCGGCGGGTAGCGTGCTCACAAGCAGCCAAGCGAGCAGCCTACGGAGCTGGCAACGACGGACGCGCACGCACGATGCAGGCCACAATCACGCGGGGCGGGAGAGTCTGAAACGCACGGAAGGCGACTCGTAATGCGCAGCTCACCGGGCGACACGCCCATCCAGGAGCGGGCGGGTTTGTTGTTCTGGGCCGATCAAGACTGCAGGGCTGCATTCCGGCTTCTCCTTGGTCTCATCTGTGGTCTCATTCGTGTAAGTTCAGGGGCGTCCGCAGTGGGCTGCCGAACCTCGGCTCAGGCGCGACCAGACCCAACCGAACGGATCTGAACCACCAGCCGTAGAACTCGAAAGCGCGTGAGGGGCAACCCTCCGCGGGTTCAAATCCCGCCGCCACCGCCAGTCTGAAACAAGTGCCGAGACCCGGCAGCGTCGACGAAGAGAGCGAAATGATCAAGATCATCGAGAACATGCCTGCCGGAACGATCGGTGTGGAGGCCGTGGGAAAGGTGACGGACGACGACTATCGCGATGTGCTCCTGCCGGCGATTGGTGCCGCATTGGAGCGCAATGACGTGCGACTGCTCTATGTCCTCGGCGAAGATTTCGGGTCATACTCGCCGGGCGCTGTGTGGGCCGACACGAAGTTGTGGGCGCAGCACCTCAAGGCATGGCAGAAGATTGCTATTGTTTCGGACGCCGACTGGCTGGAGAACAGTGTCAAAGCGTTCGGTTGGCTCATCCCAGGTGAGGTCAAAGTCTTTGAGACCGACGATCTCGACGATGCCAAAGAATGGTTGGCCGGATCCAACGACGAAGACGACTGAGCAGATACCGCGCTATCGCAACTCGGTTGGAGCCCTGACACCATCAGCCACTCTGTGGCTGTCCGAGGCGACACCGGTGAGCCATCCCCAAAGATCGAGGACACGTACTGCAGCGGCTGGGTCGGTCTGCCGGCGGACCACTTCTCGACCGTCGCTCGTCGATATCCATGAATCAACGGAGACCGGGGCGGGCTCCGGCTCCGCCTGGTCGCTCGTGGACTTGATGCTGAACAGATCTCCGAGCGCACGGAGCTGATCGGCCGTACCCGATCCAAGACTCTCCAACTCGGTGGCAACGCCTGGCCACGGCAGCAGCCCCGGAGTGCGGTGGGTACGACGCAGAGCCTGACCTCCTCGAACGACCTCGTGGACGAGCCCAAGGACGCCCAACCAGTCCACCGCGTCCGGTGCGCTTCTGAGCTCCGACCGATACTGCGCATAAGTCGAGTCCGCCAACATCAGGAAACGTACGGCCACCCTGGCAGTGTCTTGCCGATCCGAAGAAGCAACGTCGCGATGCGTCAACGAGCGCACGGTCGACTCAAGATCATTTGCCGCAGCTTCGAACGTCGCTTTGGCGGTTCGCCGCATCTCGCCTTGAGCGCCACGCGGCCACACGAGCAGGCCGACAACGGCGCCGAGCAATCCACCCAGCACGACGTCGAAAACCCGGACCTCGGCGAGCCGCCACGACACCGGAGCCATCTGAGCAAACAGCATCGCAATGAGCAACGTGAACATTGCCTGGCCGGCCACCACGCCGCCCAAAGGCCCCGCTGCTAGCGCCATGACCATGACAAACGGGAAGGCCACCTCATATGCGACGGAATTCCCACCAGCTAACGCCAGGACCAACGCTGCCACCAGCCCGCCAACAACCGTTCCCAGAAATGCTGGTACGACGGCGGCCCGGGTGGTCGCTACCGACGTGCGCATCAACGTCAGCGTCGCCAGCAACATCCAGAAGCCGTGAGACAAGTCCAGCACCCCGGCTATCAGCCGGGCAGCGGCCAGCCCAATGGCCAACCGGATCGCGTTCTGAAAGAACACCGATCGCGGCGTGAAGTGGCCACGAAGCCGCGTAAACCACAGTGACAGCGCGGAGCGGTTCGCATACCAAAATGGCTCAGCCAAAGACTGTGCCTGCGGCTCCCAAACGCGTTCATCCTGCATGATTCGGGTCGCCTCGGCGAGATCGCGGGTCCACACGGCCAGCTCTTCTATCGCGACGGCGGAGCGCAGCCGCGTTACCAGATCATGATCAACTTCCGCACTCCCGGCAAGAGCCTCGCGTTGCCGCACATAATGACCGAGCGCATCTTCGACTGGTACGGGATCGGGATCGGAGCCGCGCCGATCTCCATGATCGTCAGGAGTCCCCGCTAGCGCCTCCGCCGAGTCGCCCAGGCTGCGCGCCGTTACGTCGAGCAATGTCGCGCCCTCGCCGTGGGCTACGGCGGGACGATGCTGGTGGGCCAGCTCAGCCAATGCGGTGACGCGCCCCTCTGCACCGCGCAGCAGCGTGGCCGCATGCATGGCTGCTCGATCATGTCTGCCTGGACCGGTCGGCCGTTCCAGCGGTGGTATGCGACTGAGCCGGAGACTTATCGCACCCTCAGACTCAGCATGGGCAGACTGACCATCCTCGGACTGGCGGCCGCCCTGCCGATCACCGGCTGATTCCAGAAGCGTCGTCAGCCGATCCCGGATAGCGCGGATGGCCTCGGCCAACCGATGACGAAATGGCGTCGGTACGGGTCGCGGCCACAGCACCCGATCGGCTATGGCAAGTAGTACGACAGCAAGGATCAGACCTATTAGCCGCGATCCCAGCGCCTCTGGGAGGTACGGCGGAAAGCTCGGCAAGATGTAGAGCAACTGCAGGCCATTTGCGACACCCACCACGCGCGGACCGCCGACGCCGGCATAAGCGATCGCGAAGCCAACCACGAACATCCCAGCAACGGCTGCCCAGGTGTTGACCGCGAGCGCCGTGCCAAGCGTGACCAAGACGATGCTGGCGACTAGCCCAACGGCGTACGTTTTGGTGCGCTGCCACGGTTCGCCTGTCACCTCAGAAAAGGCACCAAAGGCGATGCACCCAAAAGAGGCGAACGTCGCCATCTGGGTGTTATCCAGCACATACAGGCTGAAGTAGAACGCCACGCACGCGGCCAGAGTCACCCGAACAGCGCGTTTTACGGCGACCAGGCCCGGATCCTTGGCCTCAAGCCACTCGCGCAAGCCGGCGAGACGCATGGTGCTTCCAGTATCTCGGAATGCCGCGCAGGTGTCAGGACACAGCCCGCGCCATGCGGCGCACGGCTTCGGTGACATGCTCCGGGCTGGTGCCGAAGTTCAACCGGACGAAGCCGGCTCCCTCCCGGCCGTAATCCAGCCCTCGACTGAGGGCGACCCTTCCTCGCTGGAGGAACGTTTCGGATGGATTGTCGCCGAGGCCCAAGGCCCGGCAGTCCAACCAGGCAAGGTAAGAGGCCTCGGGCGGTGTCCACTTGATCTTGGGAAGTTCGGCGACCAGAAGATCACCGAGAAGCTGGCGGTTAGCGGCCAGCTGATCACGTACGGCGTCCAACCATCGGTCGTCGGACACGAAAGCCGCTTCGGCCGCGATGACACCGAGCAGCCCCACGCGATCGGTCAGCGATGGCACGCGCCGCACTGCCTCCCTAGCCCGATCGGAGGCAGTGATCATGAGCGCCGCCTTCAACCCAGCCACATTGAACGCTTTGGAGGCTGAAGTGAGAGCAATGCCACGTTCCCGCGCAGCGTCGGAAACTTTCAACCAAGGCGTATGGGTTGCGCCCTCCAGGACCAGCGGCGCATGAATCTCATCGGCGAGCACCCAGCAGCCGAAGCTGTCGCACAGCTCAGCAATCTGCTCCAAATCTGAGCGCGACAGCACCCGGCCGGTCGGGTTGTGCGGATTGGTCAGCACCAGGGCGCGTACCCCGCCCGCCAGCGCCGCCTCCAATTCAAGATCGACTATTACGCCGTCCGCTTCCAAAGGGAGTTGCACGAGTTGAACTCGCGCCTGCGGCAGTTCATCGAAGAAGGGTGGATACGCCGGGGTGAAGAATGCAACCTGCTCACCTGGTTCAACCAGTAGGCGGCACAGCTCGATCAGTCCCGCCATGACGTCTGGGACCAGCGTGATCTGATCTTGGTCGACTGTCCAGCCGAGCCGCCGTCGGGCGAAGCCGGCGAAGGCCGCGGGAAGCTGAGTTCCGCTCGGCGGGGTGTAGCCAAGATCATGTCGGTCGATCGCCGCGTGCAGCGCCGCCGTGATTTCCGGAGCTAGCGGAAAGTCCATTTCGGCGACCGTTGACGGAAGCACATGCTCCTCGCCGCCTGACCACTTCTCGCTCCGCCGCTGATGCAGCGTAAGCAGGTCAGGTACCGAAAGATCAATAGCGCCGTCAGACAAGAGCGACCTCCAAACTCTTCCCACATCTTCCACGGGCGATGATCATCCCAGCGACAGGCGGCGGCGCAACTCGTTGCGTGACTCGCTAACGGCGGCATATCGCTGCGGTCACAACCTGCTCGAAATCGATGACGCCCGCTGATCTTTCGAGCTAGGTTACTGCTGGGTAGGAGGCGAAGAGTTGACATTACCGCCGGAGGCCGGCGCTGGGGCCGAAGCCGCCATACCGGAGGCCGTTCTAGTCGGCGCCGGGCCGACGGAGGGCCGCTCCCTCGGGCAGATCGCATGGATGCGACTCAAGAAAGACAAGGTCGCCCTTGCTGGTGGTGTCTTTCTGATCTTTCTCATTCTGGTAGCCATCTTTGCGCCACTGATCGTCAAATACCTCGGGAGTCCGCCGAACGAGTTCCATCAGGAGCTGATCGACACAGCGGGCGGCACGCTCGAGCCGATCGGTCGCTTCGGCGGCATGAGCTGGGATCACCTGATGGGTGTTGAACCAGTGAACGGACGCGACATCTTCAGCCGGATTGTGTACGGCAGCCGGATATCTCTCTTGATCGCTTTCCTGGCCACACTGCTGTCGGTGGCTATCGGGACCACCCTTGGCATCATCTCTGGCTTTATTGGAGGTTGGACCGATACCTTCACTAGCCGGCTGATGGACGTGTTTCTGGCCTTCCCCCTACTGGTCTTGGCCATTGCCTTGGCGGGCGTCTTTCCCGACGACGCGTTCGGTCTGCACGGCAATCAGTTGCGGATCGCATTGCTGATCTTCATCATCGGATTCTTCAACTGGCCTTATATCGGGCGAATCATTCGCGGCCAGACACTCTCGCTTCGAGAACGGGAGTTCGTCGAGTCGGCCAAAAGCTTAGGAGCCCGCCGCGGCTACATTCTGCGTACCGAGATGCTGCCTAATCTGATTGCGCCGATCTTGGTCTACTCGACGCTCCTCATTCCAACCAACATTCTTTTCGAGGCAGCCCTGTCCTTCCTCGGGGTTGGTATCCGGCCGCCGACGCCCAGCTGGGGCGGCATGTTGTCCGACGCTGTCGTCTACTACACGCAGCCGCACTTCATGTTCTGGCCCGGCATGGCGATCTTTGTCACTGTCTTGGCCTTCAACCTCTTCGGCGACGGGCTACGCGATGCGCTTGATCCACGAGCCAACCGTTAGGAATCACCTCGGGGTGACCCCCCGACACACCAGAAGGGAATCATGAATGAAACATCCAAGATCCTGGCGAGCTAGGGGGCTCGCCGCCGTCGGCATCTCGGCCACGCTGCTTGTGGCCGCCTGCGGCGGCGGCGGCGCTGGCAACCAGCAAGGGTCAAGCAACCAGAGCGCGCAAGCCGCCTTCAATGCCGGATCCACCAGTGTTGTCAATCCTTCCGACAAGAAGGGCGGCACTCTGAAGTTTGCAAACGAAGGTGACTGGGACACCCTTGACCCTGGCGAGACCTATTACGCCTACTCCTGGAACTTCGCTCGGTTGTACGGCCGCTCGCTGATGATGTTCAAGTCGGCACCTGGTAAGGAAGGCAACCAACTAGTACCGGATCTCGCCGAGGCTCCGGGTCAGTCCTCCGATGGCGCCAAGACATGGACCTACAAGCTGCGCCAAGGTGTCAAGTTCGACGACGGCACCGAGGTCACCTCGGCCGATGTCAAGTACGCCGTGCTGCGTTCCACGGATAAGCAGACATTCCCCAACGGACCGGCGTACTGGGATGCGCTTCTCGACCTGCCGAGCGGCTACAAGGGTCCGTACAAGTCACCCAACATGAACACCGATTCGGCAATTGAAACACCGGACAAGTACACAATCGTGTTCCACATGAAGAAGCCGTTCGCGGCCTTCGATTACCTCGCCCAGCAACCGGACACCTTCCCGGTTCCTAAGGACAAGGACACCGGCGCCAAGTACCGGAACTCCATCGTTTCCACTGGTCCCTACAAGTTCGCCGAACTGCAGCCAGGAAAGAGCTTCAACCTGGTTCGCAATGATCAATGGGATCAAGCGACCGACCCGAACCGTAAGGCGCTTCCTGATCGCATCGAGGTCACGCTCAATGTCAACGCCGATGACATTGACAACCGGATCATCAGCGGCGACCTCGACGTCGCGGTCACGGCCCTTGGAGTCCAACCTGCCGCACAGAGCCGGGTCCTACAGGATCCGAACCTCAAGCAGAACGCGGACAACCCGCTTGGCGTGCGACTGTGGTACACCTCGATCAACGAGACAGTGCCTCCGTTGGACAACATCGACTGCCGGAAGGCGATCGAGTACGCCATGGACCGCACGGGATACCAGACCGCCTACGGCGGGCAGTTTGCTGGCGGGGATCTAGCAACGACGATCCTGCCGCCGAGCGTCCCGGGCTATCAGGCCTATGATCTGTATCCGAACGGTCAAGATCACAAGGGTGATCTCGATGCGGCCAAGAAGTCGCTGGAAGCGTGCGGGCAGCCCAATGGCTTCGAGACCAACATCGCTTACCGCGCCGAGCGGCCGAAGGAGAAGGCTACGGCAGAGGCATTCCAGCAGGCCCTGGGCCGAGTGGGCATCAAGCTCACTTTGAAGCCCTACCCGCAGGGTGACTATTTCGCCCAATACGCCGGCCTCCCGCCGTACGTGGTGAAGAACAAGCTGGGTCTGGCAACCAACGGATGGGCGGCCGACTGGCCGGACGGCTTCGGGTTCTTGTCCCAGATCGTCGACTCGCGGGTCATCCGCGAAACCGGCGGCTCCTCGAACATGAGTGTGCGCATTCCTGAGGTCGACACGATGCTCGACCAAGCGTTGACCGAATTGAATACTGACAAGCGCAACCAGATGTGGGGCGCGATTGATAAGCGGGTTATGGAGGAGGCCGTCATCTATCCAGGCATCTACTCCAAGAGCCTGCTGGTGAGGTCGAAGAATGCCACCAACATCTTCGTCACCGATGCCTTCGGCGAGTACGACTACCTGGGGATGGGAGCCCAGAAGTAAGAAGCAAATGATCATGTGTGCTGAGCCTGTTTCAAGCGATGCTTCGACAGGCTCAGCGTGCATGATCATCTAGGGAGGTGATTCATGTTCGCATACATTGTGCGGCGCCTGGGGTGGGCAGTCGTATTGCTGATCGTGCTCAGCATGGTCACCTTCTCGATTTTCTATCTCGTGCCACGGCTTGGCGGAGCAACCCCGGAAACGCTTGCAGCGCGCTACGTAGGGCGCGCCGCTACTGCGGAAACAGTCCACCTGACTGCCGAACGGCTCGGGTTGCTCGACCCGGTACCCGTCCAGTACTGGCACTGGCTCAAGGGCGTATTTGTCGGTTCCGATTACGACTACGGCTCTGGTGTCGAACATTGTCCCGCCCCTTGTCTCGGGTACTCCTTCATCACGAAACAACCTGTGTGGCCTGAGCTGCTGGACCGCGCGCCGGTGACCATCTCACTCGTGATCGGGGCATCGCTCATCTGGCTGATCGCGGGCGTCAGCGTGGGAGTGATTTCGGCGCTGCGGCGGGGCACAGTGTTCGACAGGGCCGCTATGGGCATTGCGCTGGCAGGGGTCTCGCTGCCGATCTTCTTCACCGGACTGATAGCGCTGGCATTTTTCAGCTATCAACTTGGGATCACCGCGCCCGGCGGCACGTTCGTTCCGTTCTCTGAGAACCCGGCGCGGTGGGCATACTCGCTGCTGTTGCCCTGGATTACGCTCGCCTTTCTGTTCTCCGCACAGTATGCGCGGCTGACGCGGGCGGGGATGCTGGAGACCATGAGCGAGGACTACATTCGCACGGCGCGGGCCAAGGGGCTCCCGGAGCGGGCCGTTATCCTCAAACATGCCCTGCGCGGGGCCCTTACCCCGGTCCTCACCATCTTTGGGCTCGACGTTGGCCTGCTTCTCGGTGGGGCGGTGCTCACCGAGAAGACGTTCTCTCTCAATGGTCTCGGCAAGTACGCCTATGACGGCATCGTCAATGGTGACCTGCCGAAGATTCTGGGCGTCACACTGGTTGCCGGTTTTTTTGTGATCATGGCGAACTTGATCGTTGATCTTCTCTACGGCGTAATCGATCCCCGGGTGCGGCTCGAATGACTACATCTGCACTGCGCGATCTTGTTACTCGGCATCCCGGCCGGTCGGACGAACAGCCGTTCCTAGAGGTTGTTGATCTTCATGTGCACTTCCCAACCGACGACGGTTTGGTGAAGTCGGTCGATGGGCTGAGCTTTGCCCTTGACCGCGGCCGCACTCTCGGCATTGTGGGCGAGTCAGGCTCTGGGAAGAGTGTGACCAGCCTGGCCATCATGGGTCTGCATACTCGGCCGGCGTCGGAGCAGACTCGCCCCGGCGCCCAACTGAGCGGCGAGATTTATCTCGACGGGGACGAGTTGCTGGACAAGACTCCGGAATATGTCCGGAGCCTGCGCGGCAAGCGGATGGCCATGATCTTCCAGGACCCACTCTCGGCCATGAACCCCTACTACACCGTGGGTCAGCAGATCATCGAGGCCTACCGCATCCACAATCCGGTCAATAAGAAGGTGGCGCGCAAGCACGCGATTGACATGCTTGGCCGGGTGGGTATTCCCGAGCCAGGCCGCCGGGTGGACGCGTACCCGCATCAGTTCTCGGGCGGGATGCGGCAGCGGGCCATGATCGCCATGTCGCTGTCGTGCGATCCGGACCTGCTCATGGCCGACGAGCCGACCACGGCGCTCGACGTGACTGTCCAAGCGCAGATCCTCGATCTCATCCGCGACCTGCAGCGCGAATTCAACTCCTCCGTCGTCTTGATCACCCACGATCTGGGCGTTGTTGCCGAGCTGGCAGATGACGTACTGGTGATGTATGCCGGTCGAGCGATGGAGTACGGCAGCGCGGAGCAGCTCTTCAATCGACCAGCCCATCCCTATACCTGGGGATTACTTGGGTCAATGCCGCGCTTTGACCGCACAAGGAGTGAGCGGCTGCTCGCGATCAGGGGCTCACCACCCAGTCTGATCAACGTGCCGCCGGGCTGCCCGTTCCACCCTCGTTGCGAGTATGCCGCACGAAACGGCGGTCTGAGCGAGGAGATCCGTCCCGAACTGATTCCCGTCGAACCCGGTCATACCGTGGCCTGCCATCTATCCCAGACTGACCGCGAGCAGATCTGGGAACACGAGATTGCGCCGAAGCTATGACTGCGTCCACTCAGAAGCCTGCGGAAGCGGGTGCCGAGCAGGACTCGGACGTGATCATTGTCGAAGGTTTGATCAAGCACTTTCCGATCCGCGCCGGGATCCTGCGCCGCCAAGTGGCGGCGGTTCAGGCGGTGGACGGAGTGAATTTCTCCGTCAAACGAGGCGAAACGTTCTCGATTGTCGGTGAGTCAGGGTGCGGCAAATCGACCACGGCGCGGCTGCTGACTCGGCTCCTCGAGCCGACAGCGGGAAAGATCACGTTCGAGGGCCGCGACATCAGCCACCTCAAGGATGGGGCGATGCGGCCGTTGCGGCGCGACGTGCAAATGATCTTCCAAGACCCGTACTCCTCGCTGAATCCCCGGCACACGGTGGGCAAGATCGTGGGCGCGCCATACCGCATTCAGGGCGTAGATCCGCCGGGTGGAGTGAAGAAGGCGGTTCAGGACCTGCTGGCTGCGGTCGGTCTCAATCCCGAGCACTACAACCGCTATCCGCACGAATTCTCTGGAGGCCAGCGGCAACGCATTGGCATCGCCCGGACCCTCGCACTGCGCCCTCGGCTGATCGTTGCCGACGAGCCGGTGTCTGCCCTGGACGTCTCAATTCAGGCACAGATCATCAATCTGCTGGAGGACCTGCAATCCGAGTTCGATCTGACGTACGTGATCATCGCCCACGACTTGTCGGTAGTGCGCTATGTCTCGGATCGGGTCGCCGTGATGTATCTCGGCAAGATCGTCGAACTTACCGATGCCGAGGTGTTGTACGGGGCGCCGATGCATCCGTACACGGTCGCCTTAATGTCAGCCGTGCCCGTCCCCGACACTCGACGCCGTCAGGAGCGGGAACGGATCCTGCTAAGCGGTGACGTGCCGAGTCCGATCTCACCCCCGCCGGCATGCCGGTTCCACACCCGATGCTGGAAGGCGCAGGAGATCTGCCGGACACAGGAGCCGCCGCTGGTCGAGCTGGTGCCGCGACACCATGTCGCCTGCCACTTTCCTGAAAACTATCCGCCGAATGAAGCGGGGGACATGCGCTGAGCTCGTCGAAGCGCGCCCTTCGACAGGCTCAGGGCGCAGTAGGGCAAGCCTCCGGTGATGATTAGTCCATGAGTGACGGCGGCAAACTGCCAGATGATGTCTCCTTCACCCACCTCGATCAAGAACTCTTCGACGGGGCGGGTGCGACGAAACGGGATCTGATCGACTACTTCGATGCGGTTCAGGGTCGCATCCTGCCCTGCTTACGCGACCGGCCGCTGTCTGTCATCCGCATCAGACCCGGTCAGCCGCCATTCATGCAGAAGAACCTTCCCAAGTACACGCCGGAATGGGTCGCCAGAACGCAGATCTGGGCCGATGCTTCTCGGCGGGAAGTCTCGTACGCCCTGTGCAATGACCGCCGGACACTGCTGTGGTTCGCCAACCAGCGTGCCGTGGAATACCACGTCACGCTCTTCGGCGTCCGCCATCCGATGTACCCCGACTATCTGGTACTTGATCTAGATCCTCCGGAGGGAGCGACATTCGGTGTGGTCGTGCAGGCTGCCCAACTGGTCCACCAAGCGCTAGACGAAGCGGGCATGGCTGGTGCTGTCAAAACGAGCGGCGCGAAGGGCGTGCATGTATTCGTGCCGCTAGCGCCGGAGACCTCACCGGAGGATGCGGCTGCGGCAACGAGGGCTGTGGCCGTACGCGCCGAGCGGATCGATCCAGACTTAGCAACAACTGCCTTTGTCAAGGAAGAGCGGGAGGGCAAGGTCTTCCTCGACTCGACACGTGCCGGCGGCGCCACCGTCGTGGCCGCGTACAGTCCACGGATCCGGCCCGGCGTATCCGTCTCGTTTCCCGTGTCCTGGGATGACCTTGACCAAGTAGTGCCTGCTGACTTCACGATTCACAATGCGGCGGGACTCTTGGAGGGGACCGATCCTTGGGCCGACCAAATGCCCAAACCGCAGCAACTCAACGCGGATCTGCTAGCCGAGGGCCACACCATTCCTGTCGCCCGTGTCCAGGCAATGCATGAGGGCAAGAGGCGGGCCCGCGCCCGTCGCGACTCTGCGCCCTAATCTGGCGCTTCGACAGGCGCCGTCCTGAGTTGACGAAGGGCTCACTCGCATCATGCGCCCTAACTTTCGGGAAGGATGTGCGCATGATTGAGATCGACGTCATCCTGCTGGTGGGTGCCGTCGTCTTGATCGCCGCGATCATCGCCGCTCGGATCGGCGCTCGGATCGGCCTACCGTCCCTGCTGCTGTTCCTCGGACTCGGTCTGGTGATGGGCGAATCTGTCATCGGGATCCCCTTCGACAATGTCCATCTTGCGCAGGCGCTCGGCTTCGCCGCTTTGGTGGTGATTCTTGCTGAGGGCGGACTCACCACAAGGTGGAGCGACATCAGGTCCTCCGCCATCCTGGCTGCATTGCTCGCCACTGTCGGGGTCGGAATCAGCGTCGGCCTGATGACTCTTTTCGGGCATTATGTCCTGGGATTGCCCATCTGGATCGCGATGCTGCTGGGCGCGGTCACGTCCCCGACCGATGCCGCAGCGGTCTTCTCCGTGCTCCGCAATGTTCCGATTCCGCATGCACTGCGAGGTGCGCTGGAAGCCGAGTCTGGTCTCAACGATGCACCAACTGTGCTGCTGGTGATGGTCGCCAGCTCACTTGCGGTAGGCCAGCCTGCGGAGGTCGGCGTTCTCGGCCTGTTCGGCTTGATCGTGCTCGAGCTGCTGGGCGGCGTTGTCATTGGTGGGGGTCTTGGGTGGCTTGGAGCGCAGATTTTGCGCCGCGTCGCCCTGCCCTCTTCGGGGCTCTATCCACTCGCGATCTTGGTCTGGACCGTGTTCGCGTACGGAATCACCGCGCTCATCCACGCCAGCGGATTCGCGGCTGTCTATGTTTGCGCACTCATTCTCGGTAATCTCCAACTGCCGCACCGCGCGGCGACCCGCTCTTTTGTGGAAGGTATTGGCTGGATCGCCCAGATCGGCCTCTTCGTCATGCTCGGCCTGCTCGCTTTCCCCGACCGCGTCACTCTTCAGGCCGCGCTCATCGCAATTACGGCGGGGCTCTTCCTCACACTCGTTGCTCGGCCCGCTTCGGTTGTGGCGTCCGCCATCTGGTTCAAAGTTCCAGTGCGGCATCAGGTGTTTTTGTCCTGGGCCGGGTTGCGGGGGGCCGTTCCCATCGTCCTGGCTACTATTCCGCTGGCCGAGGAGGTCGCAGGCGCGGAGTTCCTTTTCGACGTCGTGCTGGTCTTTGTCATTGTCTTCACCTGCCTACAAGGTCCGACGCTGCCCTTCGTCGCCCGGCTGCTTGGGCTGGTTGACGACGAAACAGCGCAGGACGTCGAGGTCGAGCTGGCACCTCTAGACAAGATCTCGGCCGATCTGTTGCAGGTACGCATCCCGGCCAAGTCGCGGCTCATCGGTGTCGAAGTGGCCGAGCTTCGGCTTCCCAAAGACACCGTCGTTTCCTTGATCATCCGCGCCGATCGACCCTTCTATCCAGGTGGCCGAGAACGGATCCAGGCGGGCGACGAGTTGCTCATCGTGACGCCTGAGGACCAACGAGCCAATACCGAGGAACGCCTGCGGGCCGTGGGGCAGCGCGGTCGACTCGCTCGTTGGCGCTCGAGCGCTGCAGAGTGAGTGTGGGGATGCCGCCTACGGCACGCGTTAGCTGTCCCGAGACGGCAAACGTTGCTGACCGGTGTTGAGGGACAGTGATCGCCTCGGTATGGGCTCAGGCCATCTCAGCAGGCGGTGGCTTGTAGAGCTCCTGTACTGCAGCCTCGATGTCCTCGTTGGCCGTATCGACAGGCTCCATATACAGCCGCGCCTCGGCGATCAGGTCGCTGCGTACTACAAAGACTGTGACGCCACGCATGGCGAACGTCGAGCCATCCAAATGCCGCCCATGCCAATACCACTCGCCCCATTCGGTATTTCCGTCGATGCAGTAGGACACCAGCTCCGAAACAAAGTCCGGCACGCCCTCAAAAACCGCTGTCCAGTTTTCTAAGACCTGCGCACGGCCAACGAACGCTCGGCTGGCGTGCAACGGCTGAGAGCTGGCGTAGTCCTCGGCGAACAGCGCTGCCATGCCCTCGGCGTCATGGGCGTTCTGCGCATCCCGCAGCCGCTGCAGCATCGTCGGAATGGTTGCCAGCCTCGAATCAGCCGCCGAGGGCGGGGGTGGGGCTCGGAGTCTGGGACGGGAGACAAACCGTGTCGGTCTGCACCCGATACGTGGTCTTGGCCTTCTTGTCGAAGCCTCCGTACTTATTGCCTACGAGTACGTCGACCGTACGATCTACCCGTTGGTCGGAGCGTACGACCGACTCCTTGAAGAAGGTCTTGACGAACTTCACCTCGGGATTGTTCACGTCAGCGCCGACGATCACGGTCTTCTGGATCTTCTCGACCGTGTTAGTGGTCAGCGTGACCCGGAAGCCTTTGCCACGTAACGACCGCCCGACGTCGGCTGCCAGACCCTTGCGGTCGCCGCCGTTGTAGACCCTGACCACGACCTGACTGGTCTTCAGCTGACCGTTAGGGACGTTCTGGACGACGCAGGGTTCGGGAGGCAGCGCCGGGACGGGCTTGATGATGTTGTTGTAACCCCAATAGGCGCCGTACAGCAGAACTCCGAACAAGATCAGGAGGGTGACCGGGGTTCGTGCCACGCGGAAAATCCGACCGATCAACGTCGAACTCCTTTTCCTCCGCAGCGGCCCCGATGCGTGAGTCCCGAGCTCCTCCCGTGCCCGACTACCCCCCGTGCGGGTGAGCCTACCTGGAGTTCGGCGTTACTTCAGGTCAAGCACTCGGGCATGCATGGTCTGTCGCTGCTGGAGCGCCGCGCGCAGCGCGCGGTGCAGCCCGTCCTCAAGATAGAGCTCTCCGCGCCACTGCACGACGTGGGCAAACAGGTCGCCGTAGAACGTTGAATCTTCTTCTAGCAGTGCTTCCAGATCCAGCGTCCGCTTTGTGGTGACGAGCTGGTCCAAGCGCACCTGGTGCGGGGCGATCGCCGCCCACTGCTTCTGGACGTAACCATGATCTGGGTACGGGCGTACGTCCCCGACGCGCTTGAAAATCACTGTGACACTCTAGTCAAGTTGGGGACGGCAACTCCACGGTCCGTCGTTACGATTTGGCACATGAGTGAGCCGCTCGCCGAAGAACTCTCTGAGGATGTACAGCAAATCGTTCAGGGCTACACCTTCGACGAGCCGGCCATTGAGCTTGGCGTCTTGATGGAGAACGACGCGCCGGTTCCATCAGCTGTGGTCCGCATCCCGTTGAGCATGCTGAATCGGCACGGGCTGGTCGCGGGTGCCACCGGTACGGGCAAGACCAAGACGCTGCAATTGATGGCCGAGCAGATCTCAGCAGCGGGTGTGCCGGTCTTTGGCGCCGACATCAAGGGTGATCTGTCGGGGATTGCCTCGCCCGGACAGCCGAACGACAAGCTGCTGGCGCGTACCCAGAAGATCGGCCAGAACTGGCAGCCGAAGGCCTGCCCGACGGAATTTTTTGCACTCGGCGGTCAAGGAAATGGCGTACCGCTGCGGGCGACTATGAGCTCGTTTGGACCGGTGTTGTTGTCAAAGGTGCTAGGCCTCAACGACGTACAGGAGTCCTCGCTGGGTCTGGTGTTCCATTACGCCGACCAGGCCGGGCTGCCCCTGCTGGACCTGAAAGACCTGCGGGCAGTGCTGACGCATCTGACCAGTGAGGAGGGCAAAGCGGAGCTCAAGAACATCGGCGGTTTGAGCGCCTCGACGATCGGCGTGATCTTGCGTAGCTTGATCAACTTCGCAGATCAGGGTGCGGAGGCCTTCTTCGGGGAGCCGGAGTTCGATACCGCCGACCTGCTGCGCGTCACCCGCGATGGTCGTGGTGTGGTCTCGCTCGTGGAGCTGCCGAACCTGATAGACCGGCCGGCGGTCTTCTCCACCTTTTTGATGTGGCTGCTTGCCGACCTGTTCCATGAGCTGCCCGAGGTCGGCGACATCGACAAGCCGAAGTTGGTCTTCTTCTTTGACGAGGCGCACCTGCTCTTCGACGACGCTTCCAAGGCGTTCCTGGACGCCATCGCGCAAACCGTGCGGCTGATCCGCTCCAAGGGCGTCGGAATCTTCTTCGTCACTCAAACGCCGAAGGATGTGCCCGACGACGTACTGGCCCAGCTGGGATCGCGGGTGCAGCATCAGCTCCGCGCCCATACGCCGAACGACGCCAAGGCTCTCAAGCAAACGGTCGCCACTTTTCCGAAGTCGCACTACGACCTGTCGGAGGCACTGCAGCAACTCGGCATTGGCGAGGCGATAGTTACGGTGATGGATCCCGACGGAGCGCCGACGCCTGTGGCATGGACCCGGATGCGGGCGCCTGAGTCGCTGATGGCGCCGACACCGGATGAGGTACTACGGCCGGGGATCGCGGCCTCGGCGCTCATGGCCAAATACGGCCAATCGCTTGATCGCGACTCAGCGCACGAAATCTTGGCGCGCAAGTTGCAAGCTGGAGCCGAGGAGGCCGAGCGCGAGCGCCTGGAAAAGGAGGCCGCAGCTCGGGCGGCTGCTGAAGCCAAGGAGCGGGAGAGAGCTCAGGCTCAAGCTGAGCGCGAGGCACGTGCGGCCACGCGGACGCGTTCGCGTACGCCGCAAGGCCGCGAAAAGTCCATGGTGGAGCAGATCACGGGCTCGAGTGCATTCAAGCAGCTCGCGCGAACCGCCGGGACGGAGATCGTCCGGAGCATCTTCGGCACGGCGCGCCGCCGCCGCTAAGTCACGCCGCTTCAGCAGCAGATGAGCGAGTCTGGCGAACCGCGCGCCGCTGCCGGCGTACGCGCTTGGCCTCAGCCCTGCGCGCCGTGATCGCGACCATGATCGCGTAGCGCTCCGCAGCTTCCCGGCTGATCTGTTGCTGCGGGCGGTATTCCTGTTCAAACATGGCAGATTTCCTTAGTTATAAGTGATGTGGGCATGGTTGACCCGGCGACCGCCGCGGGTCGCCACCAACGGCGCTAAGCGCCTGAGTGGATGCTCTGAAGTGGCGGAGTCGGGCTACGCAGCCGGATCGAGGACGACGCTCACCCAGCCGGCGTCAGCACGGCCAGTCCGCGTGTTCGGAGTCATCATGATCAAGTACAAGGTGAGCACCTCCTCTCTTTCCGTGTAGACAAATCGGCTCGCGACATATTCCTTGATCACCGTAAGCACCGATCCCTGGGCCGCGCAATTGGATTATTCGGGAGGGCATAGGGTGGACCAGACCTTGATCACCGATGTGACCGTCAAGGAGCTCGCCATGGCCCTCTCCAGCCCTGACACCCCGCCCACAGAAGTACCTGAGGCCGACTGGGCCGAACAGGCACTCGAGGCCGACCCGCAAGCCGAGGCCGAGGCTGAGCGCGAAGTGGGTCCGCGGCCTGCCAACATTGCCAGCGTCCTCCGCGAGGCCGATGACGCTGACTTGGCCGAGCAGGAGACTGTGGTGTTCGTCGAGGACGACGACATCCGCTGATTCGGGTTAGCCGGGTGCCGCGCAGCGCCCCACGGCAAGTGGTCCTAGAGAGCATGGATTCGCCGATTTCCACGTGGTCTCTGACCACTTTCTTAACAGGGTCTCCGTGGGCACTGGAGGTGCGGCCGCCGGAGCTGCATTAAGTTGCTAAACGTGAAGGCACGCTCGGGGATTGCCCAAGCGGCAGCGCTCGTGACCGGATTGACCGCGCTGTCAGCGGTCCTTGGCTTCCTCCGCGACGTCGTCATTGCCGGGGTCTTCGGGGCTGGTGCACAGCTCGACGCCTTCCTGGTGGCCCAGGGGCTCATGAACCTCGTTCTAGCCATGATCGCCGGCGCTATGGCGAAGGCTACTGTGCCGGTTCTTGCCGCCCAGAACAGCGCAGCCCAGAACAGTACAGAGGACGATCCAAACAAGGCGGCTCACACGTTGTCCGTCGTCTTGACAGTAACGCTGCTCGTCCTCGGCCTCGGGTCGTTGGTCATGGCGCTAGCCGCGAATTCGGTTGTCACCGTGCTGGCGCCGGGCTTCAAGGGCGCACAGGCTGAGCTGGCCGCCTCACTGACGCGGATTGTGCTGATTGCCACCGTGCTGATATCGGGGACCAACCTGCTCGCTGCAGCGGCGGAGGCACATCGCCGATTCTTCTGGTCTGCCATGCAAGGCGTGCCCTTCAACCTGATCATGATCGTGGCTGCGGTCGTGTTCGGCCCCCGTTACGGCGTGTACGCGCTGGCTGTCGGGTTTGTCGTTGGCTCGGGAGCCCGGTTGCTCTGCCAGCTGGTGCCCATTCATGCCCTGCGGCTGCGGCTGCGGGCATCCTGGGACCTGAAGGATCCAGGCTTCCGTTCGATTGCCAAATTGATTCCGCCGCTGCTGGTTGGCAGTGCTCTCGGCAACGCCAACACCATGGTCGATCGAGCCGTGGGCTCGATGGTGGGCGAGGGAACGATTTCGGCATTGAGTTACGCGTGGCGGATCATCTCGCTCGGTCAGACCTTGCTCGTCGCATCACTCCTGACCGCGCTCTATCCCGCGTTCGGCGCTGCTGCCGGCAGCCGAGACCTTCAGGAGATGCGGCGGCTGGTAGGTCGGGGCCTGTCAACGGTGGCCACCGTGCTGATGCCCGTCTGGGGTTTCCTGATGGTCTGTTCGGTTCCGTTAGTGGCATTGGTCTTCGAACACGGCAGTTTTACGCCAAGCGATACCCAGCACACGGCGACCGCCATGCTGTGGTACGCGCCAGCTCTCTTGGCTCTTGGGTGGCGCGAGATGGTGGTGCGGGCCTCGTACGCGCTGGGCGACTCGCGTCGGCCTGTGACGGTGTTCATCATGGCCATGACCATCAATGTGGTCGGCGATTTCACGCTTGGGCTGACCTTCGGCATCGCTGGGATCGCCGCGTCCACCTCGCTCTCGGTGCTCTTTGCAGCAGTGGCAAATACCGTGTTACTAGGCCGTCGCCATGACGCCGTCGATCTCAGGTCATTGCCGTTGATGGTGGGGCGTACGGGCGCTGCCGCTGCGGTTGGGACCGCGGCCGGCGCTGGGGTCTACTGGTTGCTCAACCCGGTTCTGGGCACGGGATTGATCAACGAAATCTTGTTGTTGGTGCCGGTCGGACTCACCCTCGTAGCAGCCTTCATTGGGGTCTTGTACGCGCTGCGCGCGCCCGAGCGGCGCCTCCTTGGCGAGGCCATCGACGTCGTAGTCGCGCGGCGCCGGCGATAGGCGCGCGCCGGCTTTGATCAAGCTCCAGGCTTCAGGCGGCAGGACGGACCAGGACGAATGGTGTGCTGGTAAGCCGCTGACCCAGCGGGTTGTCACCCAGCACCGCTTCCAACGTCTTCGCCGACAGCGACCGCGGAGAGACTGCACGGATCGAGCCGCCATAGTCATTGAGATCGACGATGCTGACACCGATATCGACCGCCCGCTCGAGGTCGGCGCACATGCGCTGTGCGACCATGGCATCCAATGGCGGGAAAAGCACGTGCTCGTACGGCGGTCGCCCGCCGTCAACGTCACGGGCGACAGAACCTGCCATGCGATAGAACGTCCCGTGCACGCCGAACGGTCGAGTCACCGCGGTGCTGACTGCCGCCGCGATGATCCGCGGATAGCCCACGGTGCGGACTACGTACTCCATCTTCTCGGCCACAGCTAGCCCTTTGGAATCGGTACGCGGATGGACGTGAGCGGCCAGAAAACGAGCAACTCGACCCGGCTGCACGGTCTTGATATCAACTGTCTGGCCGGTCAACAGGATTGCCACCTTCTCACTCACGGCGACGGTGTCACCGGGCTGGGCGAGCCGAAGATGCTCCTTGAGGGCGAGCGCCAGATCGTCGGTCTCATCAAGCCACCGGGTATGCAATGGCAGCCTCTGATATTCGACACCGAATGCGGTGACTTTGGTCCAAAGTTGCTTTGGCTTGTCTGTCCCGGGCTGCGTGGCGAATGTCATGTCGACTCCTGCCGGCCGTTGATGAAGTGACGATTGTGACAGATGTGATCAGACTTGATCATAGGATGCCTGGAGACGACTGAGAGCCCCCCGAAAAATCGGCGTGTCGCGCTGGACGGACGCGGATTGCAATGCTCAGAAACGCGATCACATTAACTGATTCACGTGTCGTTCGTGGCGACTTCGGAATAATTCGGCAGCGGCGCGAGGTTCGAGTCGGGAGTGACATGGCGTGTCGCAGGCTGACATGATCAGACTGTGGCGTCAGAACCGCGCATGGTCTCGCTTGGATTTGGCAAGTTCGCGCGTTCAGACCGGATCTATGCCTTGGAGCCCTTGCTTGGGGATGAACGAGGAGATGGTCACCGAACCAGGGTCTGGGTCGAGGGCGTCAAAGATCCGATCGTAGCCGCGCGTACCGAGGTGACGATCTTGCGCGACATGGGTCAGGAGGCGGTTGCGATAGAGGCGCCCTTCATCGACGAGGCGCTGGACCTGGCATCACGGCTCGCTGCGGCGGCGGAGGCTGGCCGGGTCGATCTTAATGATCTTGGACGGCGAGCCCGCCGACTGCTGGCCACCACCACTACGACCCGGCGCGATCAACCGCCGATGCTCTGAATCCGTCTTACGCGGACTTTGAGAGGGCTCAGCCGCCATCCGTACGCCTGAGATCTCTTGCTTTGACCCAAGCCTGTCGCCCATCTGCCCCACGTACCCGTCCCCACCACTCCCCCCGCTCGCGTACCCAATAGTCGAGGGTGCCGGCTGTGGCCCATGTTGCCGTCTCGACCTCGACCGGTGGGCGTACTTCGCGTCGCTCATCCGCCGTTCGTTGCCCATACTGGTTGTAAACAACGTCCATATCGATCGCCATCTGGCGAGCTTCATCCTCACCAAGATCGACAGCGCGCCAGCCCATCACGCCCCCGTCGTAGACGCCCCACCGCCCGCTGCCGATGTGTCGCGCCTCAAACCTCATATACCTATTAGAACACGAGTGCGATTAATTCAGTCGTCTCCGAATTCTGCGTCGAACCAAGGCGTCGGCAAAACTCCCTGGAAACTTCACTCCAGACGAGCTTGCGATTCTCGACTCAGACGTGAACCGCACGAGGAGAGTGCAGCTGGAGTGAAGTTTTCAGGCTCTTTGGAGTTGCCAAGTGGGTTGGAAGCTACATATCCATGCCGCCGTTGACGCCCCAGATTTGACCGGTGATGTAGGAGGACTCATCAGCGGCGAGGAATCGGACGATCCGCGCGACCTCCTCAGGCCGGCCGAAGCGGCGCATCGGAATCTGTCCCTTGAGCCTGTCGAGGACCTTCTCCGGTACCGCGGCGACCATCTCGGTGTAGGTGTAGCCCGGGGTAACGGTGTTGACCGTAATTCCGATGCTGTCGTCATCGAGCTTGCCAGCGCGTTCCAGCAGGAAGGCGGCCTCGCGGGCGAAGGTCTTGGTAAGCCCGAAGAGGCCAGACTTGGACGCCGCATAGTTGGCCTGGCCGATATTGCCAATCTCGCCAATGATCGAACTGACATTGATGATCCGGCCGCTGCCTCGCTCGACCATGTGACCCAACACGGCTTGCGAGAGGAAGAACGCGCCTGAAAGGTTGACGTTCAGCACCTTGTGCCAGTCATCGTCGGTCAGCTTAAGGATCGTCTTGTCAATGGTGATCCCGGCATTGTTGACCAAAATGTCAAGCCGCCCATGTTGCTCGAGGACTTCATTGACCACCCGGCGACAGTCATCCGGATTAGCCACGTTGCCGCGATGGGTGCTGACCGGTGTCGCGAATCGGGCCTCAAAGTCCTGCGCGAACTGTTTGGCGCGCTCTACGTTTCCGCTAAAGCCGGCCGCAACCGTGGCGCCTCGCGATGCAAGCTCCTCCGATATGGCGGCGCCGATTCCCCGGGTACCCCCGGTGACCAGCGCCACCCGACCGATGAGCTTCGATCCCCCCGTCAGGCCGGTGGGCTCCTCGGCAACGTTGATGGTGGCGGATTCGCTCATGGGTGCCTCCTCGCGTGGCGCACAAAGATTTGGTTGGCCGTTTGCTTCTGATCCTCGCGCATGCCCGATTAAGGCACAACCTCCAGCACTATGAGGGCAGTTCGCTCCGGCCAAGTGGTTGGGCCGAAGAGCTAGCCGATGAGCTTATCGACGTGCTCGCTATAGCCGTCGAGGATGCTCCCCAGATCGGTGCCCAGAACATGATCAAGGAGTGTCGCGTAGATCGAGCGGAAGTCGGTTCCGACCTTGAGGTCGCCGTCATCTAGATCAGTGAGACTCGGTTCAGCATGGGCTAGCGTCGAACGGCAGGTGGAATGGGCGCACACTCATCGGGGAATGTGCGGAGAAACACACGAAATCCGACATCGAATAAGGCACACTCGTCAGGTGACGAGCAGGGTTAGCCAAGATCATCCAGCGCGCCCCAAGGACATTACCGACTTCTGGCGTACGGCGGTGGTCTACCAGATCTACCCACGTAGCTTCGCCGACAGCAACGGTGATGGCCTCGGGGATCTGCCTGGCATTACTTCGCGAGTCTCGTACCTGCGATCACTTGGCGTGGACGCGATATGGCTGAGCCCGTTCTATCCCTCAGCACTCGCCGACGGCGGCTACGACGTTGATGATCATCGCGACGTCGATCCACGGATCGGCACGTTGGACGACTTCGACGCGATGGTCACCGCGCTGCACGCCGCCGACATCAAGGTGATCGTCGATATCGTGCCTAATCACACATCCAATCGACACTCCTGGTTTGTCCAAGCCCTTGCCGCCGGGCGAGGTGCTCCCGAGCGTGATCGTTATCTGTTCCGCGACGGCCGCGGCGCGAACTGTGAGGAACCGCCCAATGACTGGGAATCACTTTTCGGCGGCTCGGCCTGGGCGCCAGCTGGCGACGGTCAGTGGTACTTCCACTGTTTCGCGCCCGAACAACCGGATCTCAATTGGGAGAAGGTGGAGGTTCGTCAGGACTTCCGGCGGACCGTACGTTTCTGGGCGGACCGTGGTGTCGATGGATTCCGGATCGACGTTGCTCACGGATTGCGCAAGGACATGTCGGAGCCGTATCCGTCGTGGGTCGAGATCGCTGACATCATGCGACCGGACGGCTCGCATCCGCTATGGGATCGCGATGACGTACAAGAGATCTACGCGGATTGGCGACGCATTCTCAACTCCTACGATCCACCCCGTTTCGCCGTAGCCGAGGCCATCGTGCACCCGACGCGTCGAGCGCGCTACGCGTCAGCCGACAGCCTCGGGCAGGCGTTCAATTTCGCGATGCAGGATGCGGACTGGCGGCCTGAGCACTATCTTCAGGTGATCAACACCGGCCTGGCCGACATGATCAATTTCGGCTCGACAACCAGTTGGCTGCTGGGTTGCCACGACACGCCACGAGTGGCGACACGGTACGGGCTGCCGCTGGAGGACAAGCGTCCGGCGCAGCAGGTCGCTCGAGCCTGGCTCTTGGCCGACGGCACAACGCCTCGCCTGGACCGAGCCCTGGGTGAGCGGCGCGCGCGGGCGGCGATCATGATCTTGCTGGCGCTGCCGGGATCGGTCTACATCTATCAGGGCGACGAGCTGGGACTCCATGAGGTGGCTGACCTGCCGCGGGAGTCCTTGGAAGACCCCATGGCAAGCCGCTCGACGACGGAAAAGGGTCGGGACGGGTGCCGAGTCCCATTGCCCTGGACCGCAGATGGACCGTCATACGGGTTCGGTCCGCGGGCTGCGCACTTGCCACAGCCAGACTGGTTTCTTGGGTACGCCGTGAGCGTGCAAGAGGCGGATCCGGGCTCCGCGCTCAATCTCTACCGCCGGGCGCTCGCACTCCGCCGCCGCCTTTTCACTGACAGCGATTTCAGCTGGATCGAGTCGCAGCTGCCGGTACTGCATTTTGCACAGGCTGGCGGCGTACGCTGCATGACCAATTTCGGCAATGAGTCAGTCCCACTGCCACCGGGCGAGGTGCTGCTGAGCAGCGCCCATCTTGATCATGGGCAGTTGCCCAGCGATACCACCGTCTGGCTGCGAATGCCTTAGCGACCGGGGTCATGGGTTCCGGAGGCACCGACGTCGAGGCAGAGGTCGCACAGGTTTGCATCACCGGTGAGTAGACAGGCGTCGGACCCTAAAATGGTCAGGCGACGTCCTTGGGAACCGGGCCGGTAGTGCCACGCACGAGCAGCTCAACCTGCAGCTCCTTCGGTGGCTCCTTCTCTGAACCGTTGCCGTCGCCCGACACCGCCTTGATCATGGCATGGGCGGCTCGTACGCCTTGCTGGTGAGCATGCTGGCTCACAGTCGTCAGGCCCCACCAGCGTGACATTGGATGATCATCGAAGGCTGCCACGGAAAGATCGTCCGGGCAACGGAGTCCGGCTGCGCGCAGCACCGCCATAGCCCCAAACGCCATTTCATCGGTATGGCAGAAGATCGCTGTCGGAAGCTTCCGGCCGCTGGCGAGCAGTTCACTCATCGCACGCTCACCATCAACGGCATGGCAATCGCCTGGCCGTACGACGTTGCGGCTGTCGATGTCAAACCCGGCTTCTCGTATGGTGTCGCGTAACCCGTCGGTCCGCTGATCCCAGACGTGGTAGTCGTGCTTGCCCGCCATGCGTCCGTCGAAGATACCGATGTCGCGATGACCTCGCGCAAGCAGGTGCTCAGCGATCAGCCGCCCGCCCAGTCGGTTGTCTACAAAGATGCCCGGCACGCTGGTCAGCGGTGAGCCGGATGCGAGGACCGGTACCCGGGCGGAGTCGGGGTTATGCTCATCTCGCTCCGTCGATATGGTGCCGGCAAACAGGAGCGCATCCCGGCCCCGGCCCGCGCCCAGCTCTCGGAACAATTTGCGGAACTGCGGCGAATCGACCTCCAAGAAATCTGAGTCGACATCCAGATTGATCAGCTCCACCCGAAAACCAGCGGGGCTGAGGACTTCGCTGGCTCCCGACGCGAACTCGCTGAAGTACCAGGAGCGCAACGTAGGAAGAACGATGCCAACAGTCCTCGACTGCCCACTGGCAAGTGCGGTAGCCAGGTGCGAAGCCGAGAAGTCGAGCCGGTCGGCCGTCTCGATGATCCGCTCCCTGGTCGATGCGCCCACTCCGGGGATGCCGCGCAACGCCCGCGAGACGGTTCCCTTGTTGACGCCCGCCTCCCGCGCGACATCAGCGATCGTCGTACGACGAGCGGTAGTTTGCGACCTCGTCGCAATAACCCAGGTATGGGTTTCGGCGAGCACGACTCAAACTATACGGCGGGCACGCGCTTCAAGCAGCCCCTTCTCTTGGCTCTGACCAGGGGAATCGTTACACGGTGGCTTCATTGCACTCTGGCCGGCAGCCTGCCGGATTCACCTCCTTCGTCGCTCGCGAACAAGCGCTCCACATGCCCGCGGCTACCCCGCGAGCTCTTGCAGTCGGCGAAGCGGGCTGCCGTCATGGTGGAGTTGAAGGTCCTGACTTTCCCTGGAGCGCCCGGCCAAGAGACAATGTCGCGGAAGCCTAAGTTGCAAGGCCTGGGGAGGACCGATGACTGCGGCGCTGGGACATTGGCGTGCCACATACACGCCAGGGGACTGGGTAGTGCTGTCTGGGCCGACCTCGTTGGTCGTGCTTGAGCCGCCTACCCATGAGTGGGCCTCCTTGATTAACACCCTATGGGAGGAGATTGTCGCCTCCAGCTCTATTACCGATCTGGCGTCACGGCTGGCACATTTCAAGATTGACGACCTGCCCAGTTTCGCGGCCTTCTTCTGGACCGATGACGGCATGCGTTCTTTGATCCGCGGGGACATCTCGGTTATCGATCTAGCGACCGGCAAGGTGGTGGCCGACGGGGAGGGCATCCAGACCTGGAGCGAGGTTGGTCTTGCCGGTGTGGACCACATACGAGTCGACCTGCCGCAGGAGGGAGACGCCACCCTCCTCGAGCTTCCGCTTGTCGTGGGAGCCGTACGCGCCTCGTCGGTGACTCTTGACGCTTCGGAGGCGGCGCAGGTCAGCTCCCCGCAGGGTGAGCCCGAGCTGGAGGTAGCAGCGCCGGCGGAGCGGACCGCTGAGTTGTCGGCATCAGAAATCGCCGCACTCGCGAATGCCGAGACAGAGCTCATGCCTCCGCCGTTCCCGGTTGAGTCAGGCGCTGATCCGCAGGCCGGGGCACCTCAACAACTTGAGGCTGCGGTCGCTCCTCAGCTGGGGGCTCCTGACGCCGTAGTGGCCCGCGCCATCGAGCCGAACTCCGCAGACTCGCCAGCAGACGTTGATCCTCAGGACTCCGCAATCTTGGCGGTGTTCTGTGCGAACGGGCACGTTAGCCCACCAAGCGCAACCAGTTGTCGGGTATGTGGAGGGCCTGTGGGCACCCAAGGGCCGCAGTTTGTGGCGTACCCCGTCCTCGCTGTGCTGCGCGCCTCGGACGGCAGCAGCGCCGAGCTCGACCGGCCGGTCCTGATCGGCCGGGCACCCTCCACGGATCGATCGGACAGTCGCGCACCCCGGCTGATGACCGTCCCAAGCCCGAATCATGACATCAGCCGGACGCATCTGGAGGTGGCTCCGGATGGCTGGCAGATTGTGGCAACCGATCAGAACTCCACAAATGGAACGATCCTGGTACGGCCCGGAGGCGTAGATCGTCAGGAGCTGGCTCCTGGTGAGCCGGTCCCCGTACAAGTGGGCAGCGTCATAGAGCTTGGTGATGGAGTTTCTGTATTGATCGACTTTCCGCAGTAGCGTCTGGTGCTGCGACTTAAGTCACCAACGACGAGGAGCTGTAGATGGAATCGCCCGTGCCGGGTCGCCCGAATCGCGAGACAGGCCTGCCGCCAGGGGTTGAGGTAGGTCCGCTTGGCAAGCGCTTCGTGGCGTATCTGATCAACCTGTCAGTTCCGGTCGTCGTCAGCATCGCGCTGTTCCTGCTGCTCCCCGCCACGAGCGGTGCGCTTCGGGCGACCATCCTCGTGATTGGTTCGGCCGTCCTGATCGGCTGGATCATTTTGGTGTGGTACCTGCTTGCCGTGCAAGCGGCGAGCCCTGGCCTGCGGGCGATGAAGCTGCAGCTGGTTGGATTTCTTGACGGTCGGCCGATCGGCTGGGGTCGGGTTTGTGTGCGGACATTGGTGTTCTGGGCTTTGTGTGTCACCGGCATCGGGCTGCTGATCATGTTGATCATGGAACTGAGGCACCCACGCAAGCAGGGCTGGCATGACCTCGCCGCTACGGCGGTGATGATCAAGGAGCGGGTCCTCGCGCCAGCGGCGCAGCCGGCTCGGGTGGTGGGTGCCGTACAGCAGGATCAGCCCGCTCAGCTCGGTAATGGATCTCAGCAGTTGCAGCCGAATGGCGCCCGCGCGCCGATGCCGCCACGTTATGGAGGCGGGGAGGCCTATGGCTCTCCGGGCAGTCCTGTGCCACCTGGCCAACTGACTCCACCGCCTGGCCAATTAACTGCACCACCCGGGTATCCGGCCGGCTCGACCCCCTACGCACCTGCCGGTGCGCCACAAGGCACACCCGGGGCGGGATCCGGAGGCAACGAGTACGCCACTCCCTACCCGGGCGCCTCGTACGGACCGCAGCAGTACGGACCGGGCGGTGAGATGTACGCCCCCGGCCAGCAGGCCAGCCCGGTGTCTCAGTCGCCCAATGGCACTCCGTCGGGTGGGGTGCCGGCATACGAGGAGGAGCACCAAGCTTCGGCCGGTGAATTTAAAGATCAGACAGCGGTCGCACCCCGTTCACCTTATGTTCAGGATTGGTCGATCTTGCTGGATGACGGTAGGCGGATCGCTCTAGATGGCCTGGTGCTGCTGGGTCGTAACCCGCAGCCCAAGGCGGGTGAGGAAGACGCGCAGTTGATCAAGATCGCCGACGAGACGCGTACCGTCTCGAAGTCGCACTTGGCGGTGGGTGTGGACGCTGGCGGTGTATATGTGGTTGACCGGGGATCGACGAATGGCTCGACCGTTTCTACGACGAACGGGATGTCAGCCCGCTGTAAGGCTGGTGAAATGGTCCGCGTCGGCGAAGGCGCGATCATTTCCATTGGTGATCACTGGCTGGAGATCACGCGCGGCAGCTAAGGGCTGCTTACCGCGGTAGGGTCGCGCCATGTTGCTCTCCGACCGTGACATCAAGGCCGAAATCGATGTCGGCCGCATCGGGCTGGAACCGTATTCCGCCGACATGGTGCAGCCGTCGAGCATTGATGTCCGTCTCGATCGGTACTTCCGCGTGTTTGAGAATCATCGGTACCCGCACATTGATCCGTCCGCAGATCAATCCGAGCTGACCCGGGCGGTTGAGCCGGTGGGTGATGAGCCGTTCATTTTGCATCCGGGGGAGTTTGCGCTGGGCTCTATCTATGAGGTGGTGACGCTTCCAGACGACATCGCGGCACGCGTCGAGGGCAAGTCATCCCTTGGCAGGCTCGGGCTGCTGACTCACGCCACCGCGGGTTTCATCGATCCAGGCTTTAGTGGTCACGTCACACTCGAGCTGTCCAATGTCGCGACGCTGCCGATCAAGCTCTGGCCTGGGATGAAGATCGGCCAGCTCTGCTTCTTCCGGTTGAGCACCGCCGCTGAGCACCCGTACGGGTCGGCTCAGTACGGCTCTCACTATCAGGGCCAGCGCGGTCCGACACCGAGCCGCTCCCACCTCAACTTCCACCGCACGCAGATCTAGCTACCGCGGAGCAGACTCCCAACACCCGGGCGTACGACGGAGTGGCTCATGCGGCAAAGTCTGCCGAAGCCACTCCGTCAGTGCGTTAGGCGCGGTGGATCGAGATGTCGCCGGACGCCGTACGCGCGCGAACCGTGATGTACGGCTCACCAGGCTCTGGCTGGTTGGTCGACTCGAGGCCGATCCGGATGTCGCCCGATACGGAATTGAGGTCGAGCCAGGCGGGGAGGTTGTCGCCTATGCCGACCGCTAGGGAACCCGAGGCCGAGCGCAAGTCGACTGACCCACTCGTTGCCGAGACAGCGATATCGCCTGATCCTGAGTTGGCTCGGAGAATGGCACCTCGTACCGACTTCACCACCACATCACCCGAACCGGACTTTGCCGTGACGGGGCAATTCACCTCACCGACCGACACATCGCCCGAACCGGAACCGAGCTTGGCGCCACTGCCGTCGAGCCTGGCAACCGAGATGTTGCCTGATCCTGTGCTGCAATCAAGATCGGCAGCATTGCCGATGGTGATATCGCCGGAACCGCTAATGATCTTAGAGCGGCCGATGTCGGCACTGATGGAGATGTCAGCCGATCCGGTCTTGATCACATATGTCAGACCATCTGGTACGGCGAGGCGCAGGTGGGCCTTGGTATACCTGAGGAACTGTTGCGGAAAGCTGATCCGCAGCCAGTCCTGATCATGGCGGATCTGGACATGATCGTCGAAGCGATCACCATCGGCGTCAATTGAGGCCTCGACAAGATCTTGCTGCGAGCCTGGCTCTACAGTGATCGATCCGTCGCCCAGGTTATCGACGACAATCTGCCGTACGCCTTCGTAAGTGTTTGTGAGACTCATCGCACCCACCCCTGAACGTTCCCGCGGGAACGTCTCTCCTCGCGTCCAGCCCTCCTGAGTCGCTCACCAAACGGACCGCCCGGGCCGAACGGACCTTCCGGCCCAAATACGCTGCTACGCAGGCCGAAGATCATGTCGGGTGATGGAGGCATGGGGGGACGAGGAGGCTGTGGCCACTCCGGTCGAGAGCCGCTGCGTTCGGACAAGGCATCCATAACGGCCCGGATCAGCCAGGCGTTGGTGGAAATTCCTTCAGCTGAGGCCACCTCATCCACGCGCGCCTTGACCGATTGCGGTAACCGAAGGGTGATGCGGGCTACCGGCTCGTCCTCAATCTCGGCCGTTTCCTCACTTGCCGATTCGGGCTCTGGCATGAGCAAGGTCGGTTCGGCTTCCGTGGTCTGAAGCGAGACAACGAATTCCGGGTCCTGTCCGACCATGCGTAACTCGACGGAGGACGGTGCCAGCTCTGCGCTAATGGTGGCGGCCGCATCGGACAGCGCCTCGATAAGAGCGAGGCGGGTCGAGGACTCGATTGCTGTGCCAAGCCGCTGGGCAACGTGCTGGGTTTGTTCGTCAGCCAGCGAGGAGGCGTTGACGACGCCTGCTCGGACCGACTCGATGTACGGTG
Organism: Propionibacteriaceae bacterium; assembly: GCA_036519615.1. Classification (GTDB taxonomy): domain Bacteria; phylum Actinomycetota; class Actinomycetes; order Propionibacteriales; family Propionibacteriaceae; genus Microlunatus. The sequence continues at coordinate 4,714 of DATDKX010000171.1, read as the reverse complement.
AAAGATCCATGACGCCACAGTGACATCAAGGTGATGTCAAATCAAGACCTTGTGACGTCAGATGTGCCCTTGGACCGGCTCAGGGCACATTTGTCACCTGTCCCGCTTGACTGCTTCTAGGAGCAGCTGGGCGACGTCGAGCACCTCGGTGGTCTCCGGCGCGGATCCATCCGCCTGCTTGGCGGTCAATCCATCGGTCAGCATGATCCGGCAGAACGGACATCCCGTCGCAATCGCGTCGTGGCCATTGCTTCCCGAAGCCGCGAGGGTACGCAGCGCTTCATCGGTCCGGTTCTCATTGATTCGAGTACCGATCCGCTCCTCCATCCACATCCGGGCACCGCCGGCGCCGCAGCAGAAAGACCGCTCGCGAGTTCGGGGCATCTCGGTGACCCTGGCGCCCGGCAGGGAGCCGAGCAAGTCGCGTGGGGGATCGTAGATCTCGTTGTGCCGTCCCAGATAGCAAGCGTCGTGGTAGGTGATCGTTCGTCCGGCAACCGAGCCCTCGGGCGGCGCGACCGGGGTCAGCCGGCCGTCGCGTACCAGCCGGTTGAGCAGCTGGGTGTGGTGCACCACTTCGCAGTTGAGGCCAAGTTGCGGGTACTCGTTCTTCAAGGCGTTGAGGCAGTGCGCACAGGTCACGACGATCTTGGTCGCCTTTGCCTCTTGCAGCGTCTCGGCATTTTGCATGGCGAGCTGCTGATAGACGAATTCGTTCCCGGAGCGTCGGGCCGGGTCTCCGGTGCAGGTCTCGCCGTTGCCGAGCACGGCGTAGCTCACGCCGGCAATGTGCAGCAGTTCCGCGACTGCGCGGGTCGTCTTCTTGGCGCGATCTTCATACGCACCGGCGCAGCCGACCCAGAACAGGTACTCCACCTCGCTGAGGTCCGCCATATCCTCGCCGACCACTGGCACATCAAAAGGCAGATCCTTGGCCCAGTCCATCCGGCCGCGCGGGCTGAGATTCCAGGGATTTCCCTTGCTTTCCAGGCCTTTGAAGAGCCCGTTGAGCTCGGTTGGGAACTCCGCAGACATCATGACCTCGAAGCGGCGCATGTCGAGGATGTGATCAACATGCTCGATGTCAACAGGGCATTGCTGGACGCATGCACCGCACGTCGTACAGGACCAGAGCACGTCAGGATCGATGACGCCTGGCACCCCATTGGTGACCTCGATTGGGCCGACCAGTGGTCGAGCGGCCTCTGTTCGGGTCGCTTCCGGCAGCGCGGCACGAGCTGACTCTGCAGCCTGGAGATACGGCGCTTTGGCGTACGCGTGCTCGCGCAAGTCCATGATCACGAGCTTGGGCGAGAGCGGCTTGCCGGTGTTCCAGGCCGGGCATTGAGACTGGCAGCGACCGCATTCGGTACAAGAAGTGAAGTCCAGCAATCCCTTCCAGGTAAAGTCCTCCACCTTGCCGGCACCCAATGAGGCGTCTTCGTCGAGCTCCTCGATCTCGGCAAAGTCAAGCGGCCTGGAGTCGATCATGATCGGCTGGAGTGCGCCGAGTGCTGGGCGCCCGGAGGATTCACGCTTGAACCAAATGTTGGGCCAGACGGTGAATCGGTGCCACGCGACACCCATAGTGATATTGAGGCCGATAGTAACGAACCATGCCATCGAAATGATGATCTTGATCGCCGAAACGATCACAATGCCGGTTTCGAGGGCCGGTGTAGAGATCCCTGCCGGGAGCAGGAACCAGCTCAATGGGAAATGCAGCCGTGAGGTTTCCGTGCCAAGGAGCCGATACTCCATTGCGCGCAAGGCTAAAACACAGACCACGATTCCGAGCACAGTGAGCTCGACGTAGTAACCCTGCCAAGATCGTGAACCAAAGAATCTTGACTTTCGGCCACGGCCTCGGAGCAGCAGCCGAACCAAGATCAGGAAGCTGATCGAAATGAGGCCAGTCCAAGCGATGATCTCGCTGGCCCATTCGTACACCACCCAGTGCCCGATGAAGGGTATGGCGAAGCGAGGATCGAACAGTTGGCCGTACGCGGTGATTAGGGTAAAGATCAAAGCACCGAAGGCGATGAAGACGAACCAATGCGCAGCGCCGACCTTGGTCCACTGCAGCATTCGGGTATGCCCCAGGGTCTCGGCGAGCATATGACGCCAGCGGTCGCCGGGATGATCACCTCTTCCTGGAGCGGGTTTGCCGAGCTTGATGACGTCGACGATCGCTGCAATGGTGCTGACAAAAAGCACGACGCCGACAACCGAGACGGCCAACGCCACGAAGACCGCGGCGATTTTCACGTGCGACTCCTCCTTGAGGGCAGTTCCTCCTTAGGGGTAGGGCGACCCTCAGCCTAGTGCGGCGCTCACGCGATTCTTGGAGCGCTGGCACCGAGGGAGTTCGAGAGGGATTGCCTCGGAGTGCGCGGCCGCCTAAGCGTCGCCGGCCGTCCTCGGACGGGGAACGAGGGTTCGATCGGGCGTCGAAACACTCGTCGGCGGTCTTGAGGCGGGAAATGCGGACCACTGGTGGCAACCTACATCCACCTAGATTGCTAACGGTCTGCACAGTTTGCAACCTGTGCAGACCGTCACAAACTTGTGCAGAGCTACCGCTCCGAGGGCGCCGACAAGCGGCAGTCGGTGTGCGTAACCGGGGCACGCCGCGCTGCGTACCTCAATTGTCAGCGCAGGCGACTAGGGTCTGTGAAAGCTGTTGGACGAGACCTGTGCGGTCCAGATCTATGGGGTTGGCGTGATCGAGTTCGAGTCAGTCGGCAAGACGTTCAAGGACGGCACGGTTGCAGTCGTCGACCTCAATCTCATCGTGCCCTCCGACAAGATCAGTGTGATCGTTGGACCGTCCGGCTGCGGCAAGACGACGACGCTACGCATGGTCAACCGCATGCTGGAGCCCACCACTGGCCGGATCACCTGGGACGGGGTTCCGCTTCGCTCCAGGCGCAAAACCACATTGCGCCGTCAGATGGGTTATGTCATTCAGAGCGGTGGATTGTTCCCGCACCGCACTGTTCTCGACAACATCGGCACCGTGCCCTCGCTGCTCCACTGGCAGAAGAAGAAGATCGAAAAGCGGGCACTGGAACTCCTCGACAGCGTGGGTCTGGAGCGGAAGCTCGCGCACCGCTATCCCGCGCAGCTCTCCGGCGGGCAGCAGCAGCGGGTTGGCGTGGCGCGCGCACTCGCAGCCGACCCGCTCGTCTTGCTGATGGATGAGCCTTTTTCGGCAGTGGATCCGGTCGTTCGCAGTGAGCTTCATGAGTTCTTTCTCGGGCTGCAACGCGAGCTCAGCAAGACGATCATCCTGATTACCCACGACATTGATGAGGCCATCAAGCTGGGCGATCAAGTCGCCATCATGCGGGTTGGCGGGCATCTTGCTCAGGTTGGTACGCCGCAGCAGCTGTTGGACGAGCCTGCTGACGTGTTCGTGGAGGGGTTCGTCGGTCGCGATAGAGGCTTTCGCTCTCTGTCCTTCCAGCCGGCAAGCCAACTGCGCCTGGAAAGAATCAAGGTGGTCCGGGATGTGGAAACTGCGACTGGCGCGGGGCCGATTCTGGTGGTCGATGGCGACGCTCGACCAGTCGGTTGGGCGGTTCTGGAGCGGCCCGGCCAAGTGTTCCCGCTCGGCTCCACCTTCAGCCCCGAGACCGACTCACTCCGGGCCGCACTCGACTCAGCACTCACGTCTCCACAGGGGCTCGCTGTCGCGGTGACTGCCGACACGCATCGCTATGCCGGTGTGGTCAGTGCAGACACGATCCTCGACACGGTGAAGGGCCTACGCGTATCGATTGCCGAGTCCATCTCGATTCGCGACGCCGAAGCCGCCGAGGAGGATCTGCCCCTCGACGAATCCGGGCCAGGTGACGAGCCCCTGGGTGAGCCCGATTCCTATGCGTCGCACGATGAAGCGGAGCGGGCCCACGAGCCAGAGGACGGCAGCGGTGAGTCGACGCCGGAGTCGGTCGAATCCGTCTACAACTGGGAGGACGAATCAGCCGGGGCCTACAACTGGGACGACGAGGGTACCCAGGCAGACGAGCCGGAGGACGAACCGGCGGAGCCGCCCCCACCAGCTCAAGACGAATCAGAGCCAGTGAGCGATGTTGGCACTGACGAGGCCGGTGCCGAACACTCGCAAGCTGCTGTTCAGCCACCTCCTGAAGTTGAGGAGGACGGGAGCGGCGACAGCACAATCGCCATCGAGCGTCCAGAGTCGATCATGGAGCAAGCACCGGAGCCAACGCCTCCGGTGGAAGATCACCGTAGGGCGGATGGGCACCAGCAGGACTGGGAGGCCATGGGCAAGGCTCTGTATCACGGCGGCTCGGGCGCACGGCAGTGAACCTCGATTGGGCCTGGATCGAACGCAACCTGCCGATGATTGGCAGTTTGTTGGTCGAGCACATCGTGCTCGCCCTGCTACCCGTTCTCATCGCGTTCGTGGTTTCCCTGCCACTTGGCTTTTTGGTCCATAAGACCAAGCGGGCAGCCAATCTGATTCTGGCGTTCTTGGGCGTCATTTACTCGATTCCATCCCTCGCGCTTTTCGTGATGATGCCGTTGATCTTGGGCACCCAGATCCTCGATCCGGTCAATATCGTTGTCGCACTGGCCATCTATTCGACGGCGCTGCTCGTGCGGAGCGGGGTGGACGGGCTGCGCGTGGTGCCATCAGCGGTGAGGCAGTCGGCAACGGCGGTTGGCTACGGCTGGTCGCGGC
>DATDKX010000170.1:0-4491 GCA_036519615.1 Propionibacteriaceae bacterium | reverse complement strand
CCAGCTCACCCAGCGGGCGTACGACGCGGCCGCTGCTGAAGGGTATCTGTGGCACGAATTCGGCGACTCTTGTTTGCTCATTCGGGACGGGTAAGGAGTTAACGCTGAGGTAACGAGACTTTGAGTAGGCTCCGCCTTATGGCGGACGTGCTTTCCAATTACCGGGCAGGCGACGCGTTCGACGAAATGATCGATGCGGAGGGCAGCGTGCGGCCCTCCTACAAGGCCGTCTATTCCGCCCTGTCCAGCTCTACCTCCGATGACCTCCGGATGATCGCCGAATCGCTGGCAAACAACTACACGCAAGCAGGTGTGACGTTCGACGTTGGCGGCGTGGAACGACCATTCCCGCTCGATCTCGTGCCGCGAGTGATCGCCTCGCCGGAGTGGGAAATCATCGAGGCCGGCGTCGCTCAGCGGGTGCGAGCGCTTGAGGCGTTTCTCTCCGACATCTATTCCGACGCTCGAGTGATAGCCGATGGGGTCATCCCGAGCCAGCTGCTCACCTCATCAACACATTTCCAGCGCGCGGTATGGGGGATCCAGCCCAGCAACGGCGTACGCATCCACGTGGCCGGAGTCGATCTGATCCGCAATCCGGACGGCGATGTTCGCGTCCTAGAGGACAACGTCCGGGTACCGAGCGGGGTCTCCTACGTCATGACCAACCGCAATGCCATGATCACCGCGATGCCGGCGGCCTTTGCCGACCAGCGGATCCGTCCTGTCACCGGTTACCCAACCCGGCTGCTGACCGCGCTGCGTAAGGCAGCGCCGCCCGGTGTCGAGGAACCGACCGTGGTGGTCCTTACCCCCGGCGTTTACAACCCCGCCTACTTTGAGCACACCCTGCTAGCACGCACCATGGGCGTCGAGCTGGTCGAGGGTCGTGATCTCGAATGCCGACGCGGCAAGGTCTTCATGCGTACCACGGCTGGACTGCAGCGGGTCGATGTGATCTACCGCCGCGTCGACGATCAATTCCTTGATCCGGTGCACTTCCGCAGCGACTCGATGCTCGGCGTGCCGGGTCTGGTGAACGCAGTACGCACTGGGGGTGTCACATTGGCCAACGCGATCGGCAATGGCGTGGCCGATGACAAGTTGATCTATACGTATGTGCCCGACTTGATCAAGTACTACTTGCGAGAGGAACCGATTCTACCGAATGTGGACACCTGGCGCTTAGAAGATGATCAAGCCCGCGAGGAGGTGCTGGATCGCCTGGAAGAGCTGGTGATCAAGCCGGTGGATGGCTCTGGCGGCAAGGGCATTGTGATCGGCCCGCGCGCCACCAAAGCAGAGCTGGATGGACTACGGCGTCGGGTAAACGAGGACCCGCGCGGGTGGATCGCGCAGCCGGTCGTACAGCTGTCCACGGTGCCTACCTTGATCGAAGACTGTCTGCAGCCCCGCCATGTCGATCTTCGACCATTCGCTGTCAACAATGGCGAAGACGTCTGGGTGCTTCCCGGAGGACTAACCCGGGTCGCATTGCCAGAGGGGGAGCTGGTCGTCAACAGCAGCCAGGGTGGCGGCAGCAAGGACACCTGGGTGCTCAGTCCGCCGCCGCATCGATCGTCGTCCAATCATCGCGTTCCGACTGAGCACCACGAGGATGCTGATGAGCAGCCCAAGACGCGTACCGAAGTGCCGCTGACAGTTGCCCCGATCCCGGTCGCGGTGATGCCCAAGATGGCCGAAACCCAGCGGCAACAGCAAGATCAACAACAGCAGGCAAAGCCCGGGAGCTGGCGATGCTGAGCCGCATCGCGGAGTCGATGTTTTGGATTGGCCGGTACGTCGAACGGGCCGAGGACACGGCGCGATTGCTGCAGACGCACCTGCGGTTGATCATTGAGGAGACCACGGCCCACGAGGTGGATGCGTGCCGCAACCTCTTGGCACTGATGAGTGTTGATCATGTCGAGGATCCGACCCTGACCGACGTATTGCGGATCCTTGGGTACGACCCGTCCGAGCCGACTTCGATCTATTTCAGCTATGCGTCTGCGCGCGACAACGCCCGCCGGGCTCGTGAGGTGATTCCGCTTGATCTTTGGGAGTGTGTCAATACCACCTGGCATCAGCTCCCGACTACGCCGTTCGGGCCGAGCGGCGCCCATGTGTTTTTGAACTGGGCCCGGGAACGCAGCGCCATGTTCGCGGGCATCTCTCGGGGCATCATGGTACGAGACGATGGCTGGCAGTTCATGTCGATGGGCCGGTCTTTGGAGCAGGCTGACATGACCTCGCGGCTCGTGGCATCAGTATCACTGACCCATGGCAGCACTCAGTGGCCGGCTGTGCTTCGGGGTTGCGGTGGACACGATGCTTTCCTGCGCACCTATCGCGGTCTTTACACCGACCGCGAGGTGGCGGAGTTCTTAGTCATGGATGCGCGCTTCCCCCGCTCGATCATGCACGGGTTGATCGCCGCCGCCGACAGCCTGCAGCGCGTCGCGCAGAACAACCCGCTGACCGCGCGTCATGCTGAGCCCGCGCTGCGCTCGCTCGGGCAACTGCGGGCTCGATTGGAGTACGCCGATCTAGACGATCTCCTTGCCAACCTCAACCACGAGATGTCTGTGGTGCAGGACGTCTGCGCTCAGGTCGCGATCGCAGTCTCGATGAGCTACTTCGCCGCTGAGGAGCCGCCTGCTTGGACCACCGAAGGGACGCGTTGAGATGCGGTTGAGTATTGATCATCGAACGGGATTTCGGTACGCGTCACGCGTCAAATCCTCTTACAACGAGGCTCGGATGACCCCAGCAGCAACTGATCACCAGACAGTCTGGAGCAGCCGGGTCACTATTGAGCCTGCGGCGTGGAGCTTTAGCTATACCGACTACTGGGGGACTGCCGTCACCACCTTCGAAGTACACGAGCCGCATGAACGCCTCACCGTACACGCTCAGGGCGTTGTCGAGACGCATGGAGATGATCTTGCGTGGGATGTTGATCGGCGAGTTGCGCCCAATGATCTTGGCTGGGCAGCGCTCAGGGATCGCGCCGTGATCGACAAGATGGCCGAGTTCCTCACCGTGAACGAGCGCACTGAGCCTCCGGAGGAACTGGCGGCTCTCGCGGCTGCGACGACAGCACAACCGCCACGGCTGGCGGCCCTCGACGTTTGTTCGCTCATTCATGATCACCTGAATTACGAGCGTGGTTCGACCAAGGTCACCAGCACCGCCCGCGAAGTATGGGACCTCCGCCGCGGTGTCTGTCAGGACTACAGCCACGTGGCCCTGGGAGCTCTGCGTTCGATCGGACTCCCAGCGCGTTACGTGTCGGGTTATCTGCATCCAGGCGGCGGTGAGCCGAACAAGACAGTGGAAGGCGAGAGCCACTCATGGATTGAGTGGTGGTGTGGGAGCTGGGTGGCGTACGACCCGACGATGTGCCGCCGGCTCACCGACGGCTATGTCCGGGTGGGTCACGGCCGCGATTACGGTGATGTCCCGCCGTTGCGCGGCACGTACTCCGGGGGTCGTTCGGAAATGTTCGTCACAGTAGAGATGACCCAGCTGGGCTAGGCCGTCGGCGCAACTGCGCTGGGCCGATATCTTGTCGGAATGAGCAACTACGGGCAGCAGCCGCCCTACGGGCAGAACCCAGCCAATCCGTACGGGCAACAGCAGCCCGGACCGTACGGCCAGCCGCAGCAGCCGTACGGTCAGCCCTCAGCGGGACGCCAACAGCAGCCGCCCTACCCACCTCAGCAGGGTCCGTACGGTCAGCAGCCCGGGCAATACCCACCGCAACAACCGTACGGCCAGCCCGGGCAAGGCCCGTACGGGCAACAGCCGACGCAGTGGACACCGCAGCCGTCCGCCCTGAAGCAGCCAGCTGTCATGCCTCGCGCGCTGCCGGTAGTCACGATGGAAAACGTTCCGGGGCGCGAGATCTCGGGCGTGATTGGCGACGTGGTTGGAGTCGTTGCCCGAACTCGTGAACTCCGGCCTGATTTGCGCGGCGGAAACCCGATAGACGGCTATGTCGTGATGCTGACCGACTCTCGCCAAGATGCGGTGGCCCGGATGGTCGAGATGGCCGCTGCGGCGGGAGCGGATGCAGTCGTCGGACTCAGATTCGACTGCAGCGAGATCACCCAATCACTCAGCGAGGTCGCGGCCTACGGCACCGCAGTGCGGCTCGTGCCGGAGAAGGAGGAGGCGGCGGCGGCGGCCACGTCCGACGAACAGGCCGCTGCTGAGGCTGACCGCGGTGATCAACTGGGCGACGATGAGACCATGCGAAACTGGCCGCCGAACTGGTCATCCTCCGGTGAGTCGAACCAGAAATCTTCTGGCACGGAGGATCAGCGGTAAGAATTGGCCCATGAGCGCTAGTGACAAACCCGGCCAAAAACAGACACCCGAGGACGAGACCAAGCGCAAATTCCGTGAGGCTCTGGCGGCTAAGCAGGGTCGCAAGGGCGAGGATCACATCGATAACGAGCCGCAGCATGTGCAGACGCACGGCCC
>DATDKX010000169.1:0-19709 GCA_036519615.1 Propionibacteriaceae bacterium | reverse complement strand
CCGAGCAAAGAGATAACGGCAATCAGGCCGGGCAGCACGGCGAGTATCGCGTAATAGGTCAGGCCCGCGGGCGAGGTCGAGGCAGTCGTCGCGGAGGAACTCGTGCAGTGTGCGCCGGGCCAGGTACCGCCACGAATGGGGGCTGATCTCTCGCAGTGTCGACGGTTTCAGGGCGTCGTCGGGCTCGGACTGCTGGCCAGCATCCACCCAAACGATTCTGGCTCATCAGCACCCAGGACGAGGCCGCGGTGCATCTGCGTCGACGCTGCCTGACGACAGCGTCGGACCCGATCGGGCATTTGATGCACGCTACGATTCCCGGTGGCACCGGACCTGTGGTACTGCTCGAGGCGCTACGACGACTCGTTCCGGAGCGGACACAATCAGATCGCCGGGTAGATCGTCACGGCCATCTCCAACACCTCGACGGCGCCTGGTCCATCGCCGCCGCACTCGAACGGCGGGTCGTCGACGGCTGATCTGACCTGAGGACCAAGTCGCGGCCTCCCTCAAGCAGCCGAGACGAAGTCCTCGGGCGACGCGCCGAGTCGTCGTTCACCACCAACAGCGGCTGACTGATCCGGGTGGGCCGAACATAGCGCTATCTGTGTCTTTCCCGCCAGGGCGGAGAGCCCACCGCTGATGTCACCGCCTGAACGCCGTCCGGCGCTGTTGGGGTTGTGAGCTCTGCACGTCGGCGCGGCCCCATTGTCGCCAGCATTCCGTCGGATCCTGCCTTGTGACGGTCCGATGCAGAACCTCAAAATAGCCGGTCGCCGACGACCGCCAACCACGCCGTTGTTCCCTTAGGGACAGTAGGGCCTCGTCATCCACAGGTCAGGGTCTGTGCGTGCTAGGTGCCGTCGTTTCTGGCTCGGTGGGGCATGCCAGGTCGTTGAGCGTTCGGAGGGCTAGATGTCAGGGGTGAGCGAAGCGAATCACGAAGCAACGCCGCAGGAGCCCTTGAGGTCCGGACCGCAGACTCCATACTCGACTTCGGGGGAGGCCGGCGGCCTAGCCAGGCGTGGCATTCGGGATGATCATCAAGTCAGATTGCCTCTTGTCCTTACTGTGGAAGAGGCGGCCGATCGACTTGGCGTCGGACGAACCGTCATGTACGCGCTGGTCAGTTCCGGCGCCGTTGAGTCGGTCCGAATCGGTCGCTTGCGCAGAGTGCCAGCCGACGCTCTGGTCGCCTTCCTCGATGGCCTGAGGGACTGCCAGCGCGGAGGTGCCGCATGACCAAGCGGCGCCATCAACCCGACGGGCGTTCGACGATTTATAGAGGCGCTGATGGTCTGTGGCATGGGCGGGTGTCTATGGGCCTGACCGACCAGGGGCGCAAAGACCGTCGGCACGTGTCGTCGAAGAGCAAGACGGTCGTGACGGAGAAGGTGGCCGAGTGGGAGCGAGTCCGCGAGAACGGACTGGCCCAGGAGATCACGGAAAACTGGACTGTCGAGGCGTGGCTGACACACTGGCTAGAACACGTCCCGCGGCCATTTGTGAAACAGGGCACCTATGAGGGCTACCGCGCGGCGGTCAACGTGCACCTGATCCCAGGTATCGGCCGCCACCGGCTTCACACCCTGAGGCCTGAGCACCTTGAACGTCTCTACATCAGCATGCTCAAGCTCAGCACTCGGCGTGGCACACCAATGAGTCCCGGTCGCGTGCACCAGGTGCACCGGACGATCAGGACCGCACTCAACGAGGCCGTGCGGCGAGGCCATCTAGCTCGAAACCCTGCGGAGATGGCCAAGACGCCGCTCGTGAATGACTATGACGTGGAGCCGTACACCGTCGATGAAGTACAACAACTGTTCGTCGCAGCCCAACGCGAGCCCAACGGCGCACGTTGGGTCTTCGCCTTGGCCCTTGGGTTGCGGCAAGGGGAAGCGTTGGGCCTTCAGTGGGGTGACGTGGATTGGTCACGGTCAGTCTTGACGATCAAGCGCAGTCGAACTCGACCCCGTTATGAACACCGATGTCAGCCCCACTGCGGCCACAAGTACGCCGGCCATTGCCCCAATCGGGTGCTCTCGCGGCCAGATTTCGACACGACTAAGTCGCGTGCTGGCCGCCGGGTGGTCCCGCTGCCGGCAGCGGTGCTCGACCTGCTTCGGGACCACGCTAAAGCTCAGGCGGTCCAGAGACGGATGGCCGCTCAGCTGTGGGTTGACGAAGGTGGATCTTCAGTGACGAGATTGGTCGAGCGGTGAACCCGCGTACTGACTGGGACCGCTGGAAGAAGCTGCTCAAGGCTGCGGGAGTACGGGATGGCCGACTCCACGACGCGCGCGACACCGCTGCGACGGTGCTCTTGCTCTTGGGAGTGCACGAGCGCACGATCATGAGCGTTCTGGGATGGTCAACGACGGCGATGGTAGGCCGCTACGCACACGTAGTTGCTCCGATTCACAGCGATGTGGCGAGTCGGCTCGACGTGCTCCTCTGGTCGAGCCCAAACAGCGCAAAAACGAACGCAATCTAGCCAGATGAGACCAAAGATGAGACCAAGACCTCGAACGCCGGCATCCACCTTGTGGCGGGGCCAGCGTTTCGCCTTGTCAGTTGGCGGTGGCGGAGGGATTTGAACCCTCGGAGGCTTTCACCTCACGCGCTTTCGAGGCGCGCTCTTTAGGCCGCTCAGACACGCCACCGCCGGAGAGACTACCAAGCTGCGGCGGTGGCGCCAGCCGGTTTCATGATCGTGCACGCCCAAGCGCCTGGCGGGTGCTCGGTCGGGGTCTGCATAGCTTGCTGGCGGTCTGCGTAGGTTGCAACCCATGCAGAGGAGCGAAACCTACGTGAACGTAGCTTCCCGCCGCCGAAGCGCGAGGTTTAGCGGCTGGCGAAAAACTCCTTCAAAAGGGCGCCGCACTCGGCCTCGAGGATGCCGCTGCGGACGTCGACGCGATGGTTGAGCCGTGGGTCGCGTACCACATCAAACAGTGAGCTAACCGCCCCGGCCTTCGGATCAAAGGCGCCGAAGACGAGCCGCGCGACCCGAGCCAACACCAGAGCGCCGGCACACATGGTGCACGGCTCGAGGGTGACGACCAGGGTGAGGCCGGTCAATCGCCATGAGTGCAGTCGTCTGGCCGCCTCCCGCAAGGCCAAGATCTCGGCGTGTGCGGTCGGGTCATGTCTGACCTCACGTTCATTGCCGGCGGCGGCCAGCACGCTGCCGCCTTGGTCAACCACCACAGCGCCGACGGGCACATCGCCACGCATCGCCGCCATCCGCGCCTGATCGAGCGCGAGCCGCATGGGATCCTCCCAATGGCTCAACCCGCTGTACTCGCTCACCCAACGGCTGCTTCAACGGCCTTACGGAACTGGGGATTGAGTTTGATCTTGTCCGCGATCTGGGTCAGCATCTCGACGCTGCCTAATTCCAGGTTGTCGATGATCGCGCTCATGTCGAAGTCGCTCAACCCAAGGTCCGCGACGATGCCAAGATCACCGATTGGCTCGCCCTCGTCCTCTTCCTCATCCAAGGGCTCCTCGCCGAGATAGTCCACGACATCTCGGGCTATCGGCCAATCGCTCGCCGCCGCCGCATCCGACAGCAGCACTTGGACATGTTGTCCACGCACCCGAGTGATCACGAAGACTTCCTCAACCAAGCTCACGAAGCCCAGAGCACCAGCGTCGCCGGGTAATCGACGCAGTTGGACGATCAACTCATCAAGATCGTTTGCGAGATCCTTGCTAAGCGACTGAACGTACGGCTGGCCGTCCTCGCGATAGGCAGCGAGCACGAAATCGATCTCGTCGTCGGCGGCATCTTCAAGATCGACCTCATCGAAATCTTCATCGTCGTCAATCTCATCGTCGAACTCGCCATCAGCGCCTGCTCGCCGGCTAGCCGAGGCAGCGCTCTTGCTCGCGCCGTCCAGCTCGAACGACTCGTACTCCTCGTCGTCGAACTCCGACATGACTCCCCTCCTCCGCAAAATCGCCAAACCCGATCCATCGTGTCAGACACCTAGCCTGGACACGAGTCCAATCCCCAATCTCAGCCGCTCCCTCGCTACGGTTCCAGCGTGGAGCTACGTATCGTCGACCATCCGCTTGTCGCTCACAAGCTCACTGTGCTGCGCGACGAGACCACCGACTCCCCTACCTTTCGGCGGCTCACCGAAGAACTCGTCACCTTGCTCGCGTACGAGGCGACCCGCGATGTTCGCGTGATGCCACGCACGGTTCGCACGCCGCTGCAAGAAGCAGTCGGGGTAAAACTGGCGCCTCCGCGGCCATTGGTGGTGGCGATTCTGCGGGCGGGTCTGGGGATGCTCGAAGGCATGACCCGGCTGATTCCCACGGCCGAAGTCGGGTTCGTCGGCATGGTGCGCAACGAGGAGACTCTGGTGGCGACGACGTACGCCGAACGGTTGCCTGACGACCTGACGGGACGGCAGTGCTACGTACTCGATCCCATGCTGGCGACCGGCGGCACTCTTGGCTCGGCAGTGCAATTTTTGGTCAAGCGCGGCGCTGATCACATCACTTGCATCTGCTTGATCGCGGCACCGGAAGGGATCGCCCGGCTCAAGGAGTTGGTGGCCGAACTCCACGTGCCCTGCACTCTGGTACTCGCCGGCCTGGACGAAAGATTGAACGAGGTCGGCTACATCGTCCCAGGCCTCGGCGACGCCGGCGATCGGTTGTACGGCGTCGTCTAACCGCAGAGTCAGTAGTAGTAGGGGAAGCGGCTCCAATCGGGCTGACGTTTTTCGAGGAAGGCGTCGCGACCCTCGACCGCTTCGTCGGTCATGTACGCCAGCCGGGTGGACTCGCCGGCGAAGACTTGCTGGCCGATGAGGCCGTCATCGATCGCATTGAACGCGAACTTCAGCATCCGCTGAGCGGTGGGACTCTTGCTGCAAATGATCTTCGCCCACTCCAGCCCCACAGTCTCCAACTCGGAGTGCGGCACGACACGATTCACCATGCCCATGCGGTACGCGTCCTCTGCTGTGTAGGTCTCGCCGAGAAAGAAGATCTCCCGCGCGAATTTCTGCCCGACCTGCCGCGCCAAGTACGCCGACCCAAAACCACCGTCGAAGGAGCCGACATCGGCATCGGTCTGCTTGAAGCGGGCATGCTCGGCACTGGCCAGAGTCAGGTCACAGACCACATGCAGACTGTGGCCACCCCCGGCCGCCCAGCCGTTGACGAGCGCGATCACGATCTTGGGCATGAAGCGGATCAGCCGCTGGACCTCGAGAACGTGCAGCCGCCCGAGCGCCGCGACATCGCGCTTGTCCGCCGACTCGTACTGGTATCCAGCGCGGCCTCGGATCCGCTGATCACCGCCACTGCAGAACGCCCATCCGCCGTCTTTGGGCGACGGCCCGTTTCCCGTTAGCAGCACGGCGCCCACGTCGGACGACATCCGAGCGTTGTCCACGGCGGCAAAAAGCTCATCGACGGTGTGTGGCCGAAATGCATTGCGGACCTCGGGCCGGTCAAAGGCAATCCGTACGACCGGAGCGTCATTGGCACGGTGATAGGTGATGTCGGAGAAGTCGAAACCCTCCACCGCATGCCACAGATCAGGCGTAAAAGGGCTAGTCACGCCCCAAAGCTAGCGTCGGGCTCCCGATCGTCAGAGCAGGCGTCGGATTTCGAGGCCAAGTGCAACTCCGCACCAGGGTGTCGATAGATCGAAACCCGGATCGGAGGGTGCCGTCATCCCGCTGCGACAAGCGGGCCCCCGTAGACCGACACCCTCCACGCCCCATGCCACGCGTCACCCTGCTTCTTAGGGTGTGCGATCGGCTGAAATTCCCCCGATGGCTGGTCTATCCCCTTAGACCCGCCTCACATATCTTGAACACTGGGGCAAATGTGCGACCACGAACAGCAGACGAACAATCCGCAAGCACCAGGCAGCTGAGCTAGCCCAAATCTGACCAGCCTGACAACACGATTTCCTCACGTAACAAGAAATGAACCTATTCGGCCAGGAGCTGCGGCGCCTACGGAGGCGCTCCGGCCTATCCCAAGAGACCCTCGCCGCGCGCGCCGGGCTGAGCCCGGAGGCCGTCTCATTGCTAGAGCGTGGTCGCCGCTCCCCGCGCATGACCACGATGCGCCTGCTGGCCCAAGGGCTCCGACTGCCTGAATCTGATCGCTCCGCTCTGTTTGCCTCGGTCAATCTCCACGAGCCCTCCGCGCCATCGCTTCCGGCCTTTGCCGACCGTCCGATAGGGAGGGACAACGAGCTTCGTCAGATAGCTGAGCTCATCGGGCGCGACGACACCCGGTTGCTCACCTTGCTGGGGCCGGCCGGGGTAGGCAAGACGAGGATCGCTGTTGAGTACGCCGCCACCCAGCCCGCACGATTTCCCGACGGGGTGCATTGGTTCCCGATCGGGACGCTGAATGATCCCTCAACTGTGCTCAGCGCCCTCGCCGGAGCTCTCGGCGTACGCGGTTCGCCGAGAGCCACCGTCGAGGAGATCATCGACCATCTTTGCCCGCTGTCGAGCCTGCTGGTGATCGACAACGCCGAGCATCACCTGACGACCTGCGCCGAACTCTGCCGAGCCATCTTGGCCGGCGCCCCGAAGCTTACGATCTTGGTCACCAGCCGACACCTCACCGGGGTACTGGGTGAACAAGCATTTCCGGTTGTTCCGCTGCAACTGCCAGCCCCCGGCACACTCGCCGGTCAGCTCAGCTCCATTCCCTCCTGTCAGCTGTTCCTTGCTCGATCGTTGATCAACAATCGACTCGATCAACCCGCTGCGGACGCGATCATCAGGATCTGTCACCGGCTTGACGGCCTCCCGCTGGCCCTCGAGCTCGCCGCGGCCCGCACCAATGTGCTCACCGTCCACGAACTAGCCGCCACTCTCGACAGTGAACTGGGTATCTTGCAGGCTCCCGGGCCAGGCGGTGGGCAGCAACTGGTGGACGCCATGGTGGGCTGGACTTATCAGCGCTTGAGCCCCATCGAGCAGTTGATCTTCGAACGGCTCTCGGTCTTCGGCGGCAGCTTTGCCAGGGATGCGGTCGCCGAGGTATGCGGAGCCGGGATGAGCGAGATCGAGGTCGTCGACGTCCTGTCCTCATTGGTTTCGAAGTCGCTGGTGGTTCGTCAAGACGAGGGCAGCACCCAGGCACGCTTCCGGCTGCTGCAATTGATCAGGCAGTACGCCCGCCGCAATTTCGCGCTGCACCCGGATCGAGTGACCACCCATCGGCGTCACGCCGAGTACTATCGTGATCTTGTCGAACGCGCCGCACCCAAGCTGACAGGTCATGATCAACACGAATGGTTGTCGATCATCGACCGTGAGGTCGGGAACATTCGGCCCGCCATCGGGTGGTCGATCCAGCATCAGCCAGAAATCGCGCTACGCACCGTTGCTGCCCTAGGACGCTGGTGTTATCTGCGCGGCCGCTATACCGACGGCCGGCGCTGGGCGGCCAGCGCCTTGCGGGCTTGGCCCGACGCGCCGAGCGAGCTACGCGCACCTGTGTTAGTGCTCGCCGGAACACTCGCATTCATGCAATGCGACTACGCAGAATCCAGGCCACTGGTCGAGGAGGGGAAAGCGCTCTTTGCAGCCGCCGGTGATCGGGCAGGCCTGGTCTGGTCGATTGGCATGCTAGGTGCGATCGCTCGTGTGCAAGGCAGATATGACAGGTCGGCGGAGTTGCATCGTGAAGCACTGCACCTGGCTGAGGAAGCCGGGGATGATCATGATGCCGCGGTCCAGCTGAACTATTTGTGCTTCTTGGCGTGGTTGAGCGGCGACCTAGACACCGCGGAGCAACTTAGCCCCGATGTGCTGCGCAGGATGCGCGAACTCGGCGATCAAGAGGGTGTGATCTGGGCGTTGATCAACTTGGGTACCACGGCGCGCTACCGAGCCGACTTGGCTGGGGCCAGGCTGCTGCTCAGCCAATGCCTCGACCTGTGCGAGGAACTGTCATTTCGAGAGGGCATCGCCTGGACGCTCAATCAGCTCGGGGTCGTGGCCCGACTGTGCGGCGAGACCGAGCGCGCTACGGGAATGCAGCTCGCCAGTCTGACCGAGCATCACAGGCTGGGTGACCGTTGGCGGGAGGCGAGTGTACGCGACGAGCTGGCGGCACTCGCAATGCAACGCGGAGATGCGGCTGAAGCGGCCCGGCAGCTCGCTTCCGCAGATCGGCTGCGAGCCCAGATCCAGGCTGCCGTCCCGGCGGCCGAGAGAGTTGACCGGGAACGGACCGTCGAGACAGCGCAACAGGCACTCGGAGCGACGTACGATCTTGCCGCCCTTACGGCTGGGCTAAATGACCCATGATTCAGGACTCGGCGTCGGTCTCTGCAATGGGCCGCGGGGCGTGGAGTCCGCGGTGTAGCTCGTAGGCGCGGGCGGTGCCGGGAGAGTTGGGGTCATCGACGATGGGCTTGTCGGCCATGAAGAGTCGGATCACATTAGCCAGCTCGCCGGGATGTGAGAAATTGATGGCGTGCGCCGCGCCGTTGATGACAACAAAGACGCCATGGTGTTCGACCTGGCTGGCGACTTCTAGGATGCGCGCCGGACCGGGGAGCAGCGGATCCCGGCTCCCGGCAACGACTAGCGTCGGCTTGTCTAAAGCGAGCAGCCGATCCAACGACGGGTACTGCGTGAGGGCCCGGAACATCCGGAAGGTGCTCGGAACGCCGAATCGCAGGTAGTCCGGGACTGCGACGCGTAGCAGCCGGACTGGTTCCCGCAGACCGTCGTAGCTGAGCTGCCGCAGCGCACGCGGTAGCGGTTGGTTTTGAATGCCTCCAGCAGGCGACACCAGAATCGCCCGCTCGAGCCGATCCGGAAACTCATAGGCAAACTCGCAGATGACCGGACAGCCCATGGAGTTTCCAACCAAAGTGACTTTTTCAATGCCTTGGGTGTCGAGGAAGGCGGCCGCCGCATGGGCAAGCTCGGTCACCGTCAGCGGTTCAATGGCGTTGCCGCTCCGTCCGAATCCGGGTAGGTCAGGCACGAGCGTGTGGAACTCATCTGAGAGCGCCTCGGCGGTCGGCAGCAGGTAGCGGCCGGAGAGCCCGAACCCGTGCAAGTGCAGCATCACCTGCGCATTGGGCGGATGAGGCGACTCACGATAGAAGACCTCGACGCCATCGATAGTGGTCCAGCGCTCGGCCAACCGAGAGGCCGGCCTAGAAAAGCGCCGCCTGGTGCCGCGATGGGCCCGCGCGGAAGTTCTCCGTTTGACGACGGCCGGGCCATTTCCTGAGGTTGTCATTAGGAGCTCGCTAGCGCCTTTTGCTTCAGCTGGTCAAATTCAGCCTGGTTAATCGCCCCCTGATCGAGCAGCTTCTGGGCTGACGCAATCTGCTCTGATGGGTTGGGCAGGCTAATGATCTGGGGCGGCACGTAGGCCTCTTCATGTCTGCGCCCGCCACCCAGCGACTCCTGACGCCGCTCCGCCATTCCCCTGCCCCGGGCGATCACATAGATTAGTACGCTCAAGAACGGCACAATGATCAAGAAAATGACCCACACGGCCTTCCACCCGCCACTGAGATCTCCATCGCGGAACAAATCCACAAGGACCTCGAACATCACGAGCAGATAGCAGCCGAAAACAAAGGCCCACAGCAACAGCCAGAAGAAGTCAGAGAAACTGTTCACAGCAATCTCCATCCCGGTTGATTCGCCTGAGTATGGCGCGGTCTATTCGCTCGGCACATCACTCTCCACGGGTGAGTCTTGTTGTCGGAGCCGCGAGAATCCAGCGCCTCCGGCCCGGCCCTGGTAGACATAGGCCAATGGGTAGCAATGTCATTGTCGCTGGGGCAGGGATTGTCGGACTGGCCACTGCCCATGAGCTGACTCGGCGAGGGCACGCCGTCACTGTCCTCGAAAAGGAGTCTGGTCTCGCGCAACACCAAACCGGTCACAACTCCGGCGTCATCCACTCCGGTCTCTACTACAGACCCGGGAGCCTCAAAGCGACACTAGGCACGGCTGGAGCGAGCTCGATGCGGCGCTTCGCCGAAGAGAACGGCGTCTTCGTCGACATCTGCGGCAAGCTCGTGGTGGCAACCGATCCGTCACAACTGCCAGCGCTTGCTGAGCTCTACCGCCGCGGGCAGGCCAACGGCGTTCCGTGCACCATGATCGACGCCGATAAGGCGAAGGATTACGAGCCGTACGTCACCGCCGTGTCAGCCGTGCGCGTCGAGACCACGGGAATCGTCGATTTTCGCGGAGTTTGCAATGTATTGCGGCGTCTTATTGAGCAGGCTGGCGGCGAGGTCCGCTTTGGGCAGCAAATCGTGGGTATCGCCTCGCGTCCGGACGCCGTCACGATTACCACCAAGATCGGCGAGTTCTCCGCAGACCAGTTCGTCAATTGCGCCGGATTGCACAGTGATCGGCTGGCACATATGGCTGGACTCCACCCAGATGTTCGAATCATCCCCTTCCGTGGCGAGTATTACGAGCTGACGCCGGAGAGCTCGTACCTGGTGAAAGGGCTGATCTACCCCGTGCCCGATCCCTCGTTCCCCTTCCTGGGTGTGCACCTGACCCGGATGATCAATGGATCGATACATGCGGGGCCTAATGCGATCTTCGCATTGGCGCGTGAGGGCTATACCAAGCTCAAGATCAATCCCCGCGATGTAGCGGACAGTCTGAGGTGGCCTGGCTTGTGGAGGTTGGGCAAGCGGTATTGGCGTACCGGGCTCGACGAGACGGCAAGATCACTGTCTAAGAAGCGATTTCTTGCTAGCCTCCGTGCGCTCGTCCCCGATCTTCCCGATGACTGCCTGGTGCCGACTCATGCTGGTGTCCGCGCACAGGCGTTACGCCGTGATGGATTGTTGGTCGACGACTTCTATTTCGAGCGAGCGCCCCGCCAAGTCCATGTGCTCAACGCGCCGTCACCGGCGGCGACTGCCTCGCTCGAGATCGCCCAGCGCATCGCCGACGAGTTGGATGTCGCGGTTATCTGAGCTTGGAGTTCCTTCCGGCACTCAGCGTCAACATCCCCGCTACGCGGGATGTTCGCGTCAGCGTCGGCGCTTTCGCCGTCGTAGCACTATCGCGGTCAGCCCCGCGGCGGCGGCGGCACCCGCAGCACCAAGAATGATCTTGCGACGCGGCGAACTCGTCACCGCCGGCTCAACCTCCGCGGGCCCCTCTCCGTCAAGCAGGGTAACTACGCCTGCGTCACCGTCGACCTTGATCAACTGGCCACTGTGAATCCGCCGGGTCGCGACGGCGGTACCGAGCACAGCCGGAATGCCGTACTCGCGAGCCACGATCGAGCTGTGACTGAGCGGGCCTCCGATGTCGGTGACTACTCCGGACGCCATGGCAAATAGCGAGGTCCACGCCGGTGTGGTAATGCTGGCCACGAGTACATCGCCAGGCTGCATCTGACCGAAGTCTTGTGGCCCAGCCAGCACCCGCGCTGGCGCGGTAATGGTTCCCATGCTTCCACCGATGCCCTTGATCACATCTCCGGTCTGTTCCTCTGATGCCGCTGGCATCCACCTGCGGAATGCGTCACCCCAGCCGCCCTTCGGCAGCAGTTGCGGCGGCGTGGCCCGCCGCTGACCCCGCCACAGTTCCTTGCGCTGCTCCACTTGATCAGCGAGGTTCCCTGCACTCTCGTCAATGTCGCTGCGACGCAGCCAAAACACATCGTTCCGGTCGTTGATCACGCCCGCCTGCTGGAGACGCCGACCGATCTCAAGGAGCATGCGGCGTACCTGAGGCCATGCCAGTCCGACGTCGGCGAGCGCATCCTCACGGATCGGCGCCGCGCTTTGCGCCCAGTGCAGCAGCCGGCGGAAGGCTTTGGCGCGTACCGGATCCAGCCGCGCCAGCACTACGGCCGTCGCGTCCTCCCGGCGGGTCGCAAAGCGGCGCTGCCGCTCGTACGGGTCGACGCCCTTCCCGCTTACGAAGAACCTCAAGGTCTCCAGCAGCGGAACCGGATCATCAGCCGGCACCGGATTCATGAAGTCAAGGTTGTAAACCATGTGCCCGTACGCGCTGAGGTGAGCCTGGAATCGGGTGTGCCACTCATGCCAGACCGGATCGTCGGAGGTGGCCGCCCGCTCCAGAAATTCATGCGGCGGCAAGGCGAGCAGCGACTCTGTCAACTCCGGATGAGTGCGGGTCCAGGTCGCGAGGTCGTAAAGGGACTTCTCGGCTCTGATGGGCTCGCTGTCAAAGCCGAGCACGAAGACCTGAGCGGGCTGATCGTCCTTGGTGCGGACTACTGCCTCGTAGAACGGGGCCAAGAACATCTCGCTTGCGTACGCCGCCGGAATGATCGTCTGTACCGCGGTGTAATACTCGGCGGCCGCATCCACCAGCTCCTCAACGCCGGCAAGCAACTCATCGGTGCTGAGCTCGCTGAGATTGCGGGCGGTCCAGTCGTTGACGATCCGGCGATAGCGCGGATGCGAGTACGTACGCCAGCGAGCCTGAACGCTCAGCGCCCCGCTTCCGAGGAACACCCGAAAAGCCTTCAGACTCTTCCACATGAGCCGGGCCATTCCGGATCGGCCGTACCGGTAGTAGGCGTAGCCGTTGACCGTGGGCAGCCCCACATCGTCGTCCTTGATCAAGTCCTCGTTCAGGAATTCTCGGAACAGGGTCTGCAGTGAGCGGGTGACCGCGCCGTCGATCATGTCGGCGAACAGCGGGGAGAGCGGGTCAGGCAGCTGCTCCACAATGCTGGCACGCGCGTACATGGCGGTGGGCTCCGGCACAGTCCAATCCGTCGGCATGGGTGCCTCAGGCTCAGGGAGCGCGGTAATGGGCCGAGCCTGCACGATGGAGAACCGGCCGTCGGCTCGCGCCCATTCAATGTCTTGGGGGGCTCCGTAGTGGTTCTCGATGCGGATTCCGTACTTGGCGAGCTCGGCGGCCTCACCCTCGGTAAGCACCGGGCGGGTGCGCTGCTCCCCCGGCACGTCGCGTTCTTCGGTACGTCGCTCGGCGCGGACGGTCATCACGGCCTTGACGGCCGTTTCGCTGGAAATTACCTCGCCGTCCCGCTTGCGCACCACGATGTTGTCGGTGTTCACCGAGCCGCTGACGACGGACTCGCCTAGGCCCCAGGCGGCGCTGATCACGACCTCGCTACGGCGGCCATTGCTGGGGTTGGCGGTGAACATCACCCCGGCGGCCTCGGCATCGACCAGCTGCTGAACGACCACAGCCAGGGTCACCGTCGACGGGTCGATGCCCTGACGTGCCCGGTACGCCATGGCGCGCGCCGTCCAGAGCGATGCCCAGCAATCACGGACGGCAGCCAGCAGATCCGCAAGCCCGCGCACGTTGAGGTAGGTGTCCTGCTGGCCCGCGAAGCTCGCCTCGGGAAGATCTTCCGCGGTCGCTGAGGAGCGGACGGCGACCGGTACATCCTCGCCGAGGGTGGCGTACGCCTCAGCGATCTGCGCCCGCAGGTCATCGGAGACCTCATCGGCAAAAAGGGCACGGATCTGCTCGGAGGCAGATTCGTATCCGGCAGGGTCATCCGTCGGCGCCGCCAGCGCGGCGATCTTTTCGGCTAGTTGATGTTCCGCGACGTACGCGCGGTAGGCCTCGGTGACTATCACAAAACCGGGCGGGACTGGCAGGCCGGCGCGCGTCAGCTCGCCGAGATTGGCGCCTTTGCCGCCAGCTTGATCGAGGCCGTCGCGGCCTAGCTCATCGAATTGCTTGATGAAGATCATGGGGGCAGCTTTCTTGATGAAGATCAAAGAGCATCTCTGACGAATCTACCCACGACCAATGAACGGCATCTTGGCCATCCCCAGTCCCTCTCCCTACCGACTTGTCATGATGTCTCCATGCAGATTGCCATTCTCGGAACGGGTGCGGTCGGACCGGCCCTCGCTAAGGCGCTCAGCGCCGCAGGTCATCAGGTAACGATCGGTACGCGTGACCCCGAGCAGACCAAGGCGCGCGAGCAATGGGCTGAGGTCGATCTGCCACTTGCGGCGTACCAAGATCTAGATGCCGACATCTTCATCAACGCGACAAACGGTTCGGGCTCGCTGCCGGCGCTCCAGGCGGTGGGTGACGCGTTGAAGGGCAAGGTCGTCATCGACGCTTCGAACCCACTCGACTTCTCCCAGGGGTTCCCACCCTCACTGTTTGTCAGCAATACCGACTCCCTCGCCGAACAGCTGCAGCGTGAATTCCCGGAAGCGCGGGTGGTGAAGATGTTCAACACCATGGCGAATCAGGTCATGATCAATCCGCGCGGACTCGCTGACGACTCGACAATCTTTGTGGCCGGCAACGACGCCGACGCCCGGCAGAGCGCGGCCTCCATCGCTGCCGATCTGGGCTGGACCGACGTGTTCGACTTGGGTGATCTCACCGCAGCTCGCGGCTTGGAGATGTATCTTCCGCTGTGGGTACGGATCTTCGCTCAGCTTGGTCGTCCGGAATTCAACATCAAGCTCGTCCGCTGACCCACTGCTCGCTAACCAACCTCGCAGAGAATTCTGCAACCAGGGCCTCCACGTCCGGATGATCATGAGGAGACCATTCCTCCAGGAATTCATTCAAGATCTCCTCCTGGGCTGTCACCAGCGTTGCGGCCACTCGCCGTCCGGATTCGGTGACGGACACCGTCCCGCCATCTACGGTGACGTAGCGCTGTTGCGCCAGCGCCGCCGCGACCTCCCGTACCCTGCCCATCGGCGTCTTCGACGATCGCGCCATGTCCTCAATCTGGCGGGAAGAGTCTCGTGAAACCCGGCTGAGCATCCAAGCTTCGCCGGGCTCAAGATCTACGTTCGCACGTCGGGTAAGCAGCTCGTAGCTTCGCAATCGGTTCTCCCGGCTGAGGTGTCGAGACAACGCAAGCTGCAGCTCTTCCAACGACGTGCGCGACGTTGGGATGCCAAAGGCCTCGCCGGGGTCGCTGGTGCGGGTTGCGGTGCGCAGCCGAACCTCGGGCAGCAGGAACGCCAATCCGAAAGCAACGATTCCAACCGGAACCGCCGAGAGGAACACCACATGGATGGCTGTCGCGTACGCGCCAGTGAACCACTCTTGAACTTCGGCAGGGCACTGGGCGAGGACTCCTGATGAGCTGCTCAACACGGCCGGTGAACACTTACCGGTGGCAGCGGGCGGCACGCCGATCACAAGGTGCTTAGTGAGCTGAGTGGTGAAGACGGTGCCGAACACTGCGACGCCGATGCAGCTGCCGATGGTCCGGAAGAACGTCGCGGCACTGGTGGCCGTGCCGAGGTCGCGGTAGTCCACCGCGTTCTGTACGGCAAGGACCAGCACCTGCATGACCATGCCCAGCCCGACGCCGAGCACGAACATATACAGACTCGATGCGGCAACGCCGGTGTCTTTGTCCATCCGCGATAGGAGAAACAGGCCCACTGTGAAACAGCCGCACCCCAGAATCGGGAAGAGCTTGTACCGTCCCGTCCGGCTGATGATCTGCCCGCTGGCGAGTGACGTCAGCAGCAGGCCGCCTATCATGGGCAACAGTCGCAGGCCAGACTCCGTCGCTGACACTCCCTGTACCCGTTGCATATAGAGCGGCAGAAAGGTGATCGCTCCGAACATTGCGAAGCCGACGACGAATCCGATGACCGAAGATGCGGAGAACACCCTGTTCCGAAACAGCCGCAACGGCATGACCGGCTCGCGCACCCGCTGCTCCACCAGGATGAACCCGACAACGGAGACGATGAAACCGACGATTCCGGCGATGAGCTGTGCAGAGTCCCAGGGACCGATCCGGCAAAGCTGGTCACTAGCACGACGCAGGTGGCAGCGCCAGCCAGCAGCGCAATGCCGGCGTAGTCAATGATCGGTCGAGCAGCCACCATCGTCTTCGGCAGGACGATCGCGACCACGATCAGCGCCACAATGCCGATGGGTATGTTCACGTAGAACACCCAGCGCCACGACAACTTGTCGACAAAGAAGCCGCCGAGCAACGGTCCTGCCACACTGCTGACACCGAAAACCGCGCCAAACGCACCTTGGTACTTGCCTCGCTCGCGAGGCGACACAACATCTCCGATGATGGCTTGCGAGAGCACCATCAGGCCACCGCCGCCCAGGCCCTGGATCGCGCGATAAAGAACCAGCTGGACCATGTCCTGCGCGGTGCCGCACAGCACCGAACCACCAAGAAACACGACGATGGCCAGCAGGAACAAGATCTTTCGTCCGACCAGGTCACCGAGCTTGCCCCACATAGGGGTGGTCACCGTAGAGGCCAACATGTACGCCGTGACCACCCAAGACAGGTGGGCAGCGCCACCGAGGTCCCTGACGATGGTCGGTAGCGCCGTAGACACGATGGTCTGGTCCAAGGAGGCCAGCAGCATCGCCAGCATCAATCCGCTGAAGATGGCCCAAATACGTTTGGCTGGCAGTTCAGTGTCGCGCCGCTGCGACACTGCCTGGCATTCGCTCACCACACGCTCACGGTTGCGATCATGGCCTTATTGGGCGTGGTACTGGAAACCTGGGAGCGGACTTGTCAGCGTGAGTGGTCGCCATGACAACCACCCACGCTGACAACTCGCATCAATCAGGAGCGCGTCGCCGCGGGCTCCTCAGAGGACGGCTCCTGGCCTTTTGCAGCCTCGTACCCCATCGACTGCTCATCTGTCGGCGGCTTGGTATTGCGGATGAAGAATGCCAGTACCAGCGATGCGATGCTGATCACCGCCGCAACCGCGAACGCGGTTTGAATGCCGCCGTTGAGCGCAACCAGCTGCGGCAAGCCCGCCTGGGTCAAGGTTTCAGTTCGGCCGGCCATGATCGCCACCAGCAGCGCAGCTCCCGCCGCACCCGCCACCTGCTGTAGCGTGCCCAAGATCGCGCTGCCGTGTGAATACAGATACTGCGGTAGCGGATTCAACCCTGCGGTGAAGGACGGCGTGAACAGGCAGGCGAGCCCAAGCATCAGCAGCATATGGACACCGATCAGCATCCAGATCGGTGTCGTGGCGTTTGCGTTGCTGAACTGCCACAGCGTAAAGGTCAGCAAAGCCGCTCCTGGGATGGTCAACAGCCGCGGCCCGTGCCGGTCAATGATCCTGCCGACGGTCGGTCCGGCGAGCCCCATCAACAGTCCGCCAGGCAACAACATCAGCCCCGTGGCAAGGGAGCCGATCCCCCGAACGGTCTGGAGATAGATCGGCAACAAGATCACCATGCCGAACAGCGCCAGCATCGCCAAGCACAACAGCGCAATACTGATGCTGAACATCGGATAGCTGAAGGCGCGCAGGTCCAGTAGCGGGTCGCGGCCGCCGCGGGTAAGCCGCAGCTGCCGCCAGCCAAAGATCACCAGGCAGAGCACGCCGAATGCGATGAATCCAAGAGCCACGCCCGGTCCTGAGGCGCCCCGACCCAGCTGGCTGAGTCCGTACACAAGACCGCCGAACGCTGGGATCGAGAGCAGCACCGAACGTAGGTCGAGCCTTTGGTGGCCCGCCTGTCCAACGTTCACCAGCCGGCGCGAGCCGTACACGAGTGAGGCCAGCGCAATCGGCAACACAAGAACGAACATGAACCGCCAGGAGAGGAACTGCAGCACCAGCCCCGACAGTGTCGGACCAATCGCGGGTGCGACCGAGATCGCAATGCTGATGTTCCCCATAACGACGCCCCGACGTTCAGCTGGCACCAGCGTGAGCACAGTAGTCATCAGCAGCGGGATCATCACTGCAGTGCCGGAGGCCTGCACGATGCGGGCAGGCAGCAGCATCCAGAACCCAGGCGAGACCGCCGCCAGCAAGGTCCCGACAGAGAACAAACCCATGGCGAGTATGAAGACCGTCCGAGTGGAGATTCGCTGCAACAAGAAACCGGTTGTCGGAATCACCACAGCCATGGTCAACATGAAGGCGGTCGTCAACCACTGCACCGTACGCGCCGAAATATCAAGATCGACCATCAGCCGCGGCAGCGCCACGCTCATGATGGTTTCGTTGAGGATCACGACGAATGCCGCGACCAACAGGATCCCTATAACTTGACGGTCTCGCGCTGGGAGACGTGAATGCGAGGCCCCCGCCCCCTGGCTGGTTGTGGTTGACACCAGACCCATCCTTAACTTCATTAACTTCGGTTTTGAACCGCCGAAGCGGCGCCCTTGCCGCACCTAAAAGATCAGACTCGTGATCGCCGCCAAACTCATCGCGACCGCTAGCGCCGGATGAAACAGACGCCAATTAGACCCGACAACGCTATGACCGGCCACTGACATTCCCCAAAGGATTTTCCTGTTCGCTCACAGCGGACCGGCACTAGTGTCGGCCCATGGCGAAGAAGCACAAGCCGCCGAAGATCTCCAATGAGGTCTATGAAGCCGAGATCTTCCGGTTGCAGACCGAGCTCGTGAAGCTTCAAGAGTGGACACGCCAAACCGGAGCTCGGATTCTGGTGGTCTTCGAGGGCCGAGATGCGGCGGGCAAGGGTGGCGCCATCAAGCGAATCACTGACTATCTGAGCCCGCGGGTCGCTCGAATAGTCGCGCTGCCGACGCCGACGGAACGGCAACGTGGCCAGTGGTACTTCCAGCGCTATATCGCCCATCTGCCGAGCAGGGGCGAGATCGTGCTCTTCGACCGTTCCTGGTATAACCGCGCCGGCGTGGAAAAGGTAATGGGGTTCTGTACGCCGGAAGAGTATGACCGCTTCCTGCAGCAGACCCCCATCTTCGAGCAGATGCTGATCGACGACGGGATCACGCTCCGCAAATATTGGTTCTCGGTCTCTGATAAGGAACAGCTGCGACGGTTCCGATCCCGGCGCGCCGATCCAGTACGCCGCTGGAAACTCAGCCCCATGGACCTCGAGTCGATTTACCGCTGGGAGGACTATTCGCGCGCCAAAGACGAGATGATGATCCAGACCGACACGCCCACCAGCCCGTGGTTCGTGGTGGAGTCCGACGTTAAGAAGCACGCTCGGCTTAACATGATCGCGCACCTGCTGTCGAGCATCCCCTACACGGAGGTGCCGGCCCCTGTCGTAAAGCTCCCGCAGCGGCTCACCTCTACCTCGAACTACCAGCGGCCGCCGCGGGAGAACTTCACCTACGTACCGGACTATGCATCCAACTTCCTTGGAGATCCAGAAGCGAGCAGCTGATCGGCTACCTGAGTCAAATTTCCGACCAATCGGAGTTTTCGACATCTTTGCGGGCAGATCGGAGCCGAATTTCCGATCGATGCGGGATTTCCGGGGCCAGTTCATGGGACTCGGGAGCGGAGCCGCTCACGTAGAACAGATGCCAGCTGCCGCTGCCCGCGTACCGTCTGCGTCATCAACCCGGATGAGCGGGATCCGACCACCTGCCGCCAGTGACAGATCCTGGGGCAGCAAGATCACGCCACGAGTATCCACGCCGTCGCCCAGCCCCCGCAGCTGCGCGGCCGCTCACCCCGACGTAAGAAGCGGCCACGACCAGGATTGCCTCCCCCATGTGGTGATCACACACAGAAACACATGAGTTTGAGCAGTTGGGCACCGAGAAATGTAGGTCCCAGGAGGGCCTTGATCTGGACAGATCACGACTACCGTGGAGGCAACGAGCAACCTCGGGACCGGCTTGATCGAAGGACTTCCCCATCCGACTCCGAGTGTTGAGCGTTGGAGGTTGTGATGTTGTTTGAGGTGCTTGCGGTGCTCGGAGGAGCTGCCTTAGTGGGCGCCGCGGTT
>DATDKX010000168.1:0-4090 GCA_036519615.1 Propionibacteriaceae bacterium | reverse complement strand
TGTGTCGATCCAGAAGCCGCAACAGTCCTCCGGTTGGAAGATGCGGTCGCTCGCGCCCGGGGACTCGTTCTGCCACGCATGGTCGGCGGGCGTGACCTGCACACCCACCGGTCCGATCGCGAAACGCTCGCCGATGTCGTGACCGTACGCCGGCAAGCCTTGCTGTTTCATCAGCGAAGCCACGTATTGCGTCGAGTGGTACCCACCGGTCACCCGAGCCAGATCACGACAGGTGGGCACGCTGTAGTGGTCGTTGTCGCTGTGCGTGACGAGCACTGCGTCCAACTTCGGCACGTCGTCGGCAGTGATCGGGAACTCGATCATCACCGGCATGTCGAAACCGCCCAGCAGGGGATCGATCATCACCGTCGTGCCGCGACTGTTGATCAAGAACCCGGCCATGCCCAGCCACCGCAAAACGGTCCCGTCGCTGGCCTCAAACGCTTCCACGCCGAACCGCTGGGTCTCGGGAGCTCTGGCCTGCCGCTGCATGGCTGGACCTTATCGCCAGGGTCGACACCAGTGGACTCCTACCGACGTTGAGTGCATGACGCACGGCGGTGATCTACGCATTACGAGAACCCCTTCCTGTGTGACTCTGGCCTTGACTAGGCACGTTCGCACCACGAATGGCGCCACGCCCACGTCATCGCGTGCACGCCAACGACGCCGTGGCTCGTCAGCGAAACCCGGTGCGATAGCTGACATCGATCCCCGACCGAGGCTGCCGGCGGAGACGAGAAGCGATGGCGCCAGATCGGAGGTCAGAGCTGGGGATGGGATGCGGGGGCCGCTTGCGTCGACCGGACGCTTGCCAGGCAGCGGGTGGTGTCAACGTTGTGTACCCAGGGACTGTCGACAGCGGCCCACAGCAGCTGTGCTGAGCGAAGTTCCTCGGGTGGTACCTGATTTACATTTCCCCCACGGCGGTTGTCAGGTTGGGCACGGGAGCTCCGAAGCAGTCGGAGCTGAAGCAGGCGCCGGACTGGTCGTCGTAGAAGCCGACGGTTGCGGGGCTGTCCAACAGTGGTGGCTTGAAGGCCTGCAGGCTCCGGTCGCCAACGGTGCGGCCGCGGCAGTCACGAATACCTAAGGTCATCGCTTTTGTGAAGTCATGTTCATAACGGCAACTGCGCAGTTGCGCGCAATTCGTCGGGTGTGGCATTGCCGAAGCCGAAGAACTCTAGATAAGCGGGGATCAGCTCAAACAGCATGTCGCTGCCCACTTGGATTGTGCAGCCCTTGTCCTTGGCGGCCTGCAGGAATGGAGTGATGTTAGCTTTGAGCACCACGTCTCCGACGTAGGCGCCGGGTGTGACCCGGTCGATGTCGACAGGCAGGGGGTCGTCGTCTTTCATTCCGATCGGGGTGGCGTTGACGATCAGGTCGTAACCCTCGGGATCTTTTGAGCCCATGGCGACCTTGACGTCGGGGTAGTGCATGCCGATGCGCTGGGCGAGCGCCTCAGAGGCGGCGGTGTTGGGATCGAACAGGCCGATCTCGGCCAGTCCCATGCCCGCCAACGAGGCCGCGATCGGTGAACCGACGCCGCCGCTGCCGACAACGAGGGCGCGTTTCCCCGACGGGTCGAATCCCTTGCGCAACACACCGCGGACAAAGCCGGCGCCGTCGAACTGATCGGCAAGAAGCGACCCGTCTTCCCGCCGCAATACTGCGTTGGTCGCGCCGGAGATCTGGGCGGTCGGGCTGATCTCGTCGACCAGCTCCATGGTGGTCACCTTGTGCGGCATAGTGATCAGCGCACCGCGGATGTTGGTGAGTGTGAAGACCGACCGGAAGAAGTCCGGGTAGTCCTCGGCTTTGATTCCCATCGGGACGACGACCGCATCGACACCGTTCTTCTCGAACCAGGGGTTGCAGATCAACGACGACTTGAATGTGTGCGTTGGGTATCCCATGTGTGCGACGAGTGCCGTTGTTCCGCTGATCATCGGGTTCCTCCGCTGGCACTATGTCTTACGTTCACGACTTCTGCCCGGGTAACCGGTATGTCCGGGGCGGTTTCAGTTTCATGTGCGTCGTTGGAGAATTCTGATAGCCGAACGCCTGTCCAGGCGCAGGGTTGCCCCCCGTGCTCGGCCCAGTACTCGTCCCAGTGGGCGAGCTTGAACCGGTCGCGCTCGAGGCCGCGTCTCCGTAGCCGATCCTGCAGTGTCGTAGGGGACACGCGGACGCAGACCACCTCGACGTCGACCGGGGGCCAGTCGAAGCGCTCCGCGGCCGCGGTGATGAAGGTGGGATCGGACAGGTACGGGCTGAACGGTGCGTCGATGACCACCGGGTGGCCGATGCGGAGGTTGGCCCCGGCGACGTCGAGGAGCGAGTCGTACTCGAGGGGCAGGATGCGTTCGCGGTAGAACGCGTTGGACTCGCGGTCACCGGGGTTGTAGCCGGCCGCCAGCAGGGCGGCCTCGACGAAGCGGGCGCTCATTGCGTCCTTGTCGAGGTAGGCGGCTGCGTACTGGCGGGCTAGGCGACGGGCGATCGTTGATTTGCCAGAGCCGGCCGTGCCGATGACGATGCGCAGGGTCGGTTCGTTCATCGGCGCGCGTCCTGCACCGCAGCCAGAAAGTCGTGGGCGGCGGCGGTGACCCGGGTGAAGTCGCCGTCAGGTTGCCACGCCTTGGTGACGGCGCTGCCCACTCCGACACCGGCCACGCCCGCCGCGAACCATTCTTTGACGTTTTCGGGTGTTACCCCGCCTGCGGGCATGATCGGCACGTGCGCCAGCGGCGCGAGCACGGCCTTGGCGTACGGGATGCCCGCGTTTTCCGTCGGGAACAGCTTGACAATGTCCGCACCCGCCTCGACGGACTCGAGTATCTCTGTCGGGGTGAACGCCCCGCTGATCGTGGGGAGCTGGTAGCGGTTCGCCACTCGGATCATCTCGGGGTTGAGCTGCGGGCTGACCAGGAACGTCGCTCCGGCGCGGATGCACTCGTAGGCGGCGTGGCCGTCGAGGACGGTCCCCGCCCCGATCGCGACGCCCTTTGACGTGTACTGCGCGGCCAGTCGGTGGATGAGATCGACGGCTCCCGGAATGGACAGCGTGATTTCCAGCGCGCGGAACCCACCTTCGATCGCGGCGTGCGCAACGGATTCTGCGGTGTTCGCATCAGGCAGCCGAATGATGAGGACGGCACCTGATGCTTCGATCGTGCTCAGTGTCGCCAGCTTGGTGAACACGAGTATCCCTTCTCGTCGAAAGCTTTGATTGACAAACACTCTCACGGCCCCTATGGTCAATGCAACCGATCTCAGCAATCGATCGCATCGGAGGGACGAGCATGGACCTCGCTCAGCCACGGGCCACCGGTGCGGCCTGCGTCGCCGGGCGGGGTGTTTATAGGGTTGGTCTTACGCGGGCGGAGCACTGGGCAGCTGTTGCGTACGCAGATCGGATCACAGTGCAGGCCGATGGGGCGGTGTCGTCGTGAGCGGCGCACGCACCATCGTGGTGGGCGCCTCGCACTGGCACGTCCCTTTGTATGCAGCGGCGATCGCCGAGGTGCACTGTGTGGTCGGGCTCTCTGACGAGGACCCAACACGGGTGCGCGAGCTTGCCGAGCTGTGGGGGGCCCCGGTGGAAGCTGATTGGCGCCGGCTGCTGGAGCTGCCGGACGTGGAGCTCGCGTACGTCTTCAGCCCGCACGACCGGATGGCTGAGACCTGCCTGGCGCTGATCGAGCGGCGCATCCCGTTCGTGGTGGAGAAGCCGCTGGGCACCTCGCTCAAGCAGCTGCAGCAGGTGCGGCGCGCCGCTGAAAAGGCGCAGTTAGCGGCCACCGTGCCGCTGATCCAGCGGGGCGGTCCGGCGGACAGCTGGCTGGCGAAGGCCGGTCGACCGGTGTACCAGCGGCTGTCGTTCATCGCCGGTCCGCCGGAGCGCTACGACCGCAACGGCAACGGGTGGATGCTCGACCCGGAGCGCGCCGGTGGGGGCTGCCTGGCCAACCTGGGTCCGCACTTCGCCGATCTGTTTCTGCAGCGCAGCGGCCACACCACCGCTGAGGTCGACGGGAGGCTGTCGTCCAGCCTGCACGGCCGGCCGGTCGAGGATCACGCGACC
>DATDKX010000167.1:0-22132 GCA_036519615.1 Propionibacteriaceae bacterium | reverse complement strand
CTTGTTGTCGACGCGTGTGGTGTCGAGGGCACCGGCACCGGTACGTGGTTTGAGGATGAGTGGATAGCCGATCGTGTCGGCGAACTCGTACACCTCGGCTGCGTTGTGCGCAGCTGTGGAAGCGGCAGTCGGTACCCCAGCCGCACGCAATGCCTCTTTCATCGACGGCTTGTCGCGACACAGCCAGGCAGTCCGCACCGACGTGCCGGGGATCGTGCAGTTCTCCCGCACCTGCGCCGCCGTCATCGTATGGGCCTCGATGGTCGCTTCCAGCCGGTCGACCCACACCTTGTCCTGAATCCACCGGACGGCGTCGGTCATGACTCCCACATCGACGACTGAGGGCACCTGGTGGTAGTGCGTCATCCAGCTCTTCAGTTGTTCGTCCAGCGCGTCGGTGGATGATTCACCGATCCCGATGACGGTTGCGCCGACATCGGCAAGTCCACGTACAAAATTGCGTTGCGTAGGCGGGAAAGACGGTTCGACGAACACGACGTTCACGCTGGGCATGCTACCGAGTAGCGTCCTGGCCATGGTCGTCGCCGCCTTCGTCGCACCTTTCCTGCTTCCCGCAACCGCGCGCTTCGTTCTCACTGCCGCCAAGCTGCCTGACGTAAGCCTGGCCGTCATCACGACGGAGCCGGCTGACCGACTGTCGCAGGAACTGAAGGAGCACCTCGCCGGTCATTGGCGGGTCGACGACGCACTCGGTCCCGAGCAACTGGTTGCTGCGGTACGCTGTCTCAGTCAGCAGGTCGGCCCCGTTGAACGCCTGGTCGGAGCACTCGAGCAGTTGCAGGTGCCGATGGCGTACGCCCGTGAAGTTCTCGGCCTTGACGGCATGGATGTGCACACGGCGCTCAACGTACGCGACAAGTCCCGTATGAAGACGGTGCTTCGGGCGGCTGGAGTGCCTTGTGCCCGCCACCAGCTCGTGACTCACGCGGGGGAGGCCTGGGCTTTCGCCGAGGCAGTTGGGTTCCCGCTGGTGGCAAAGCCGCCAGCCGGCGCTGGCGCCCAGGCGACGTACCGGCTGGATGATGTGTCGGCGCTACGCGGGTGGCTGGAGGCTATTCCTCCCCATGCGGATGCGCCGGGATTGCTCGAGGAATTCCTGGTCGGGGACGAACACACCTTCGACAGCGTGACAGTAGGCGGCCAAACCGTGTTTTCCTCGATCGCCGACTACCAGCCGACGCCGCTGGAGGTGCTTCGGCAACCCTGGATTCAGTGGACCGTGGTGCTCCCGCGGGAGCTCGACGATCCGCGCTACGACGGCATTTGGGAGGTCGGCCCGACCGCCCTCCAGGCGCTCGGCGTACGCGATGCCCTCACCCACATGGAGTGGTTTCGCCGCCCAGACGGCTCGGTTGCTGTATCGGAAGTCGCGGCGCGACCCCCGGGTGCGCAGATCAGCTCGATGCTGGGCTACGTGCATGACGTCGACTTCTACCGGGTGTGGGCGGAACTGGTCATCCTCGGCACTTTCGATCCGCTCGAACGCCGTTACGCCGCCGGGACCGCGTACCTGCGGGGCCAAGGTCGTGGCCGGGTGAGAGCCGTCCATGGAATCGACGAACTGCAGCGGGAGATCGGGCACCTCGTCGTCGAGGCCCGACTCCCTGAACTAGGGCAACCAGCCTCGTCAGGTTATGAAGGTGAGGGATACGTCATTGTCCGAGATCCCGACACCGATGTCGTCCGGGACGCATTGCAGCGCATCATCAGCCTGATCCGCGTCGAGCTCGTGGAGGCGTTGTGAACATTGTGATGATCTCGCCTGGATATCCGGCCGAGATGGCCTACTTCACGCGAGCGCTGGCAGCCGTGGGCGCGACCGTTATTGGGCTCGGTGACCAGCCGCAGTCGGCGCTGCCCGACGTCGCGCGGGACGCCCTAGCGCACTACGAGCAGGTGACTCTCACGGACGAGCCGGCTGTACTCGGAGCCCTCCAGGGTCTTGCCCAGCACGTTTCGATCGACCAGGTCGAGTGCTTGTGGGAGCCGTACATGATCCTTGCGGCGCGGATCCGGGAATCGTTCGGACTGCCCGGCTTGACCATCGAGGAGACCGTGCCGTTCCGTGACAAAGAACGCATGAAACAAAAGATCGACGCTGCCGGGATCCGTACTCCGTGGCATGCCAGTGCCACCACCGTCGCTGGTGTCTGGGAAGCAGCCGAACGAGTTGGTTATCCGCTGATCATCAAGCCGATCGCCGGTGCGGGTTCGGCTGACACCTACCGGGTGGATGCCGCGCCAGAGCTTGCGGAGGTGCTGCCGCTGCTGCGACACATTCCCGACGTGAGCGTCGAGGAATTCATCGATGGCGAGGAGTTCACCTACGACACCGTGTGCGCTGCAGGATCAATCCTCTTCGAGCACATCATGTGGTACCGGCCACGGCCGCTGCAGATGAAGATGCACGAGTGGATCAGTCCGACATCGATCTCGTTGCGTGATCTCACGGTCCCTGACCTGCAGGCCGGCCGCGAGATGGGAGCCGAGGTGATTGCCGCACTGGGCTTCCAGACTGGGTTCACCCACATGGAGTGGTACCGCAAGGCCGACGGCGAAGCGGTATTTGGCGAGATCGGGGGACGGCCACCGGGCGCTCGCGTTGTTGATCTGATGAACTATGCGACCGACGGAGATCTGTATGTCGCGTGGGCCGAAGCGGTCGTTCACGGCCGGTTCTCTCGCCAGCTCGAGCGGCGTTTCAACTCTGGTTGCGTCTTCAAACGCGCCCAAGGTGTTGGCCGCATCACATACATCCAGGGGCTGGACAAGCTGTTGGCGGAATATGGCGAGCATGTCGTGCTTGTGGACCTGCTCCCGATCGGTGCGCCACGTCGCGATTGGCGGGCCGTCCTGATCAGCGACGGGATGATCATCGTCAGGCATCCGGAGCTGCAGCCGGTGATCGAGATGACCGAACGCTTCGCGGCCGACCTGCAGATGTACGCCGGCTGACGGCGGACCCTCCGCCTCTCGCTGGCGTCAGCGAAAGCCAACTCCAGTACCGGCCAACGAGCTGGCTGCGTCGGTGCCAAGATTGACAACCGGGTGCTCTCGTTGGGAACGAGGTTCTATGTCGTCCATGTCGCGGCGCTACGTCTCCCTCCAAGATCATTCGCAGCCGGCTACTCCATACGGTAGACGCCCAGATCAGTCCCGAACCTTACGTCTCAGACGACCGACGTGATCATCAGCGCCCAGCATGATCTTGAGCTCGGCCTTGTTCGGAACCGCCCGTGATGAGGCGCCGCAGCCGACAACGACGGCTTCGAAGCCAGATCTGCCCAATCCGCCGGTCGGGAGCGGCCCCTTGCCCTTAGGGTCTTCTCTGGCGACGCCCGCCAGTCCGCGGTGCTGTTAGGCAAGCGGCGGTTCGACGCTGTGGTGGCCGACGCTCCGTACTGAGTCGTGCACGGCAGCCACACGGACGCACGCGGTACCGGCGCAAAGCGGGACCGATCCCCGCAGGCCTGATCAGCCAGGCCCTTCCCGTTGGGCGGGGCAACTGAAAACCGGCGGGGCGCTCGGCTTGTCCTGGAATGCGATCGGCCTGGAGCGGGAGCGACTAATGGAATACATTGCCGCGGCGGGCTTGGAGCCGTTGGATTTCGGTCCATACCGGGACTTCGAGCACCGGGTCGACTCCTCGATCCGCCGCGACATCGTGGTGGCGATCAAGCCGTGATCCGATGTAGCAGGTAAAGGGCGTATCCGGCCACCCATCCAAACGCCAGGGCAACGGCGACAAACAGCCGGATACTGAATCCCGGCCCAACCGGCACGCTGAGCACGAAACACAGCGCTGCGACAATCCGGGTGAGGAGGGCGGCACGGCGCAATCCATCCGCCGCGAAGCAGCGTGCGATGACGAGGCAGGCGGCGATCAATGCGAGGAAGGACAGCGGCGGCGCGAACGCGTGAATCATTCCGTGGGTCGTGATGTGCTCCGGGTAGCCTTCGGGTGCGCCAGCAGGGAAGCCAAGCGCCGGGTCGGCCCTGAAGATGCCGCCGATCACCAGTCCGACGCCGAACAGCGCAAAGAATCGTGGTGCCCAGCGGCTGCCAGGACCGTCAGCGAGCACGCGGGCAACGCCAATGCTGAAGATGATGCTGAGCACACCGGCGAGGATGAAGTTGGTCACTTGAATCCAGCCATGTTCGCCCACCGACAGCAAGCTGATGGGATGCCGACGCAGGTCAAAGCCGTCCCGAGTCAGTATCTGCACAATGACAGTCGCAACAAAGAGCGGTCCAGCGACAAGTCCACAGGCAAGCATGGCGCGCGTGGCGGTCTCGGTCCGGCTGCGGGTCTCGATGATGGTCATGATCAAGATGCTCCTCATTTGTAGGTGGCTTTGCCCCTGCGTCGACTGCGGGAAGGTGTTCTCGACATGGAGCTGGAAAAATTTTTGGAGAAAATCTCTGCGAGGCATGTCGAGATCGTGAAGAGCCAGGCGACGCCGGGGTGAAGACCGGTCGCAAAGATCGGCCCAGACAGTGAGGAGAGAGAGCCATGCGTTTCATGACGATGGTGAAGTTCGACGAGTCGTTGCCGGGAGGTCCGCCACCACCGGAGTTGTTGCAGGCAATGGGCGAGTTTGCGGCCGAGGGCGCTCGTAGCGGCACTCTCGTTGACCAGGGCGGCTTGCTGCCAAGCGCGGCGGGCGCGATCGTCTCACTTGCCAACGGCACGATCAAGGCAGTCGACGGCCCGTTCACCGAAGCTAAGGAACTGGTTGGTGGGTACGCCGTGCTGGACGTACGCAGCAAGGCCGAGGCCGTTGAGCTGGCGAAGCGGCTGATGCAAATTCACAAAGATCACTGGCCCGGCTGGGAAGGCAGCTGCGAGGTTCGTCAGCTGAGCGAGTCGTGATCTGATCAACAATGTGACAGATCAGACCACCCAGAAGGCGATCGAAGCGGTCTGGCGTCTGGAGTCGACGCGGCTTATCGCTGGACTGGTCCGGATCGTACGGGATGTCGGGCTCGCCGAGGACCTGGCTCAGGATGCACTCGTCGCGGCGCTGGCGCAATGGCCGGAAGCCGGCGTCCCAGACAACCCCGGTGCTTGGCTCATGACTACGGCCAAGCGCCGGGCAGTTGATCAGTTCCGGCGGCGTGATCGCCGTGATCAGATCTATGCCGCTATCGCTTATACGCAAGGAAACCAGGTGTCTGAGGAGAACTTCCTGGCGACCGTTGATCATGTCGAAGACGATGTGCTGCGGCTGATGTTCCTCTGCTGCCATCCGGTCCTGACACCCGAGGCGCAGTGCACCCTCACACTCAAGCTGGTCGGCGGTCTGACGACCCGTGAAATCGCGCGCGCGTACTTGACGACGGAGGCCACCGTTGCGCAACGCGTCGTTCGGGCGAAGCGGACACTGACCGAGGCGGGTGCAGCGATCGAGGGGCCTAGCGAGGCTGAACGAGCGGAGCGGTTGACCACGGTGCTGAGTGTGATTTACGTGCTTTACAACGAGGGCTATTCAGCGACCGCTGGCAGTGATTGGACGCGGCCCGCGCTATGTGACGAGGCGCTTCGCCTTGGGCGGATCCTCACCGCGCTCGCTCCACGGGAGAGCGAGGTTCATGGACTCTGTGCGCTCATGGAGCTGCAGTCCTCCCGCCTAACGGCGCGCATCGCCGATGACGGGTCGCCGATCTTGCTGCTTGATCAAGATCGCTCGCAGTGGGATCCGGTGCACATCGTGCGCGGTTTGGCCGCACTGGAGCGCGCGGAAGCGCTTACGGGTGAACTCGGTCCATATACGCTACAGGCCGCAATTGCTGCATGTCACGCCCGTGCTGAGACGGCCGAGGCGATCGATTGGGTTCGCATTGCCCAGCTCTATGAGCAGCTCGCGCGGTTGACTGGTTCACCGGTGGTCGAGGTGAACCGGGCGGTGGCTCTCGGCATGGCGTACGGGCCACAGGCTGGACTGGCCTTGCTTGATCAACTGGACGGACTACCGGCGCTGCAGGGCTATCACCTGCTGCCCAGCGTGCGAGGCGACCTGCTGGAGAAGCTCGGCCGACGAGCGGAAGCGAGAGCGGAGTTCGCCCGCGCCGCGACCATGACGCAGAACGAACGTGAACGTGCCTTGCTCATGGACCGCGCAAGCAGGAGCTCTTAGCACGGCGCTGCTGCGCCTTAGGCTTTCGGAATTGACCAGCGACGCACCCTGCTCGTACTACACCACGCTCAACCGAAGACATCCGGCCTGGCAGCCGGGACAGCGAGCGACGGCTTACCCCGGACGGTGAACGCTATGCCGAGGAGGTGGGCGACTACCTCCGTGAGCAAGGCACCATGATCGACCGGGCTCGTCCACGAGCTGACCGATCCGGCCACATCCAATCCAGAGGCGGTGGCCGCGATCGAGAGTCGGTTTCCGGCCGCTGCGCTGGCCAAACTGGAGTTCGCCGTTGACTGGTCACAGTTCGACTCGGGCGCGCTGGTGGCGGTGCGACTGCCGGGTCAAGCCGGCAGTAGATAAGGATCTCTTGGGTCGGTCATTGCTGCCGGCGCGGGCGATCGGCAAGCCGCGAGACGCCCAATGTGACAAGTTAATAACGTGTTAAAGCGCCGCGCGGAGCCTGTGACAGCAAAAATGGCGTAACTGTCGCAGCATCTCAGCTCCAGATGATCTTGTCATCACACAGCTGCCTCGGGTAAAGCGCGTGATGTTTTGCTTGTTTAGAAGGGTTTCTCGGTCAACCAGATCCCCGAAGGAGAGCCCGCGCTTCGCTATTGAGCTCGACTCGTGCAACCGGTTGTGGCATTCGTTATCTGATTCGGATTCTTAACCGGTCAAGATCACGGTGGGTATAGCTCCCAATTCTGACCTGGGGCCGCACGATATGCTCCGGATTGCTTGAATGAGCTTGGGGGCGCATCCAGCACGCCCCATCACTTCCCCTCTGACACTTCCCCACTGACACTTCCCCACTGGCACTTCCCCACTGTTAGCCACCCCAGGTTTGTGACGCCTGCATACATTGCAACCGGTGCAGACCGTCTGCAACCTACCTACACGTAGCTTGCAGACAGGGATGAAACGCTCAGCAGAACCGCGGCAGGTGATGCGCAAACTCCCGCCGCCACCATGGCCAGTCGTGGGCTACGTCATGACCCCACAGATCGAGCTCGTGTGGGATCCCCTTCTCGGCGAGCAGACTTCCGAGTGCCTTGGTGCTGACAAGCGCCCCCGTGGTGTCCTCCCACATCCCTTGTCCGCATACCAGAACCAGGAATACCTGTGATCGCAGCCAGTCCAAGTGGTCACCCTGCATGTTGGCCAGATAATTCAGCGGAGTGTTGAAGTACATCGCATCACCGCGTTCACCCCAGCCATACAAGCCGCTGAGGTCATAGATTCCGGACAAGCACAACGCCTGAGGAAAAACGTCAGCGCGTTTCAGGGCGAAATTCGCGGCATGGAAGGCACCGAGACTCGTGCCTGTCGTGAGGATGCGCGCTGCGCCCCCACAATCGTCGAAGATCCAGGGCACCACTTGATCGAGGATCCACGACTCGTAGGTACCGTGTCGACGAGCGCGTTCCTCCAGCGGAACTTCCCGATTGGACCAGCTTTCCCTGTCGTAGCTCTCTACGCAGTAGAGCTTGACCCGGCCGCTGTCGATGAGATCCGCCACGACGTCGACCATCCCCCAGGATTCGAAGTCTTCCGCGCGCCCCATCTCATGCGGAAAGACGAGAACTGGACGGCCCCAATGCCCATAGGCAATGACTGAGCCAGCCGCCCCGATCGCCGGCGACCAAAGATCGACGGTACGGCGCCTCATCAACGCCTGCCAGAGCCCGTGCGAGTGGAGCCGACGTTGGACCTAATCCAGTCATTCAATGGCCCGCAAGCGTCGAAGGTATCTACGACAAACTCCCGTAGGGCGGCGCCGTCTCGCAGCGAAGCACCCGACAGCCGACGATGCGCGCTCACGGCCTTCTGCCGTAGCAAATCCACCCGCGGATGATCTTTCGGATAACCGCGAGGCGCAGTCTTGAGTGGCTGGGTCATGCCATGGCCGACCTCGATGCCGCGCTCACCCAGGTCGCTGAGAATGCCCTGCAACGCGCGACCGGTGGCATCGGCCGCCACCGCCTCCCGATACCGCTCCAGCTGATCTGGCGCCATCATGTACGCGCCGCACGCCGCCATCAGCCCGTGTGCGTCCACATGCAGGTAATAGACAGTGCCATCGGTTTCGTGCGCGGCCCCATGTTGGGTCTTGTACGGCGACTTGTCCGGTGAAAATCGAATGTCGCGATTCATCCGGAAGACCTTGAACGGTTGGAAGCGTTCTGGCAGCGAGTCCACGAGCGCAGCCATGGGTTCGGAGACTTCGTTCTCGA
Source organism: Propionibacteriaceae bacterium (assembly GCA_036519615.1). Lineage (GTDB taxonomy): Bacteria > Actinomycetota > Actinomycetes > Propionibacteriales > Propionibacteriaceae > Microlunatus. Next base: position 13,737 of record DATDKX010000167.1, on the reverse strand, counting down.
AGATCGATTTGTTTGCCGTCCAGTAATCCTTCGAGTTATCGCGCTCCAGATCTGCGAAGAATTTCGTCGCCTTCGCCGTGAAGCCACCCGCCTGCGCGTCCGCCACGCTAGCCTCCTTGATCCGTCAAGATCACCCTTCCGCATCAGCGGTCTGATCACGATGCTGCATCACCTGACGACAACGCAGCAACATCGGCTCCTGAGCTTGCTGGAGGGCGCACTTCGACAGGTTCAGCGCACGTGCGACAAGCCGCTCTCAGTCAGCGGCGGTCGATGCGGGTGATCCAGTACGGAGTGTTTGGAGTCGGCGGGGTCGTGAATCGCGCATTGGGCAGATAGAGGCTGTTTCCGAACGCCGCCACTGTGGTTGGGATGTCAAAGTCCTTGCTTGTCAGGGTGTCCACCAACCGACCGCGCGTACCGGACGCGTTCAGCTTGATCACCGCGACCTTGTTCAGCTGGTTCCGTACCACGTACAAAGTTCTCCCTCGGACCAGCAAGCCGTCACCATTGGTGAGCGAGGCGCCGCCCAAATGGACCTGCGTCGCGACCCCGGTCAGTGGATCAACCCGATATAGGAAGCCGGTCGTCGAGTTGACAACCAGCAACGCCTTGCGGTTCGGAGTCTGCGCAATGCCATTGGCGTTGATGACGCCCGCGACCTGCTCCCACTCGCCCGACAGGGTCAGAGCTACGAACTCGGTCGGTCCGCCCGGTCTTCCGCCTCGACCGAGCGGGACGCCGTAGAGCTGGGCCTGCTGTGAGTCGGTAAACCATGCATAATCGCGAGTCAGCACCACGTCGTTGACGAAGCTGGTTTCGGTAGTGAATGTGTAATTCCGGATGATCTTTCCAGTCCTGACGTCTATCACCCGGCCAGTGCCAGATGGCCCGCCCGCCACAAACAGGCGGCCACGGTTGTCGATCTTGAGGCCCACTGAGGGAAAGTCCGAGCCCAGACCTTCACTGATCAGCCTGCGCTCGCCGGTACGCAGGCTGACCGCATAGATGTCGCCGTTGGCCCGAGAGCCCAAGTACGCCGTCGCATGCCAGCCAATGGTTATGCCCTCCGGCTGGAAGCCGCTGGGAAGCTCGATTCGGTCCGGGAATGGTCGTGCCTGGGCGGTGCCGGTCAGCGGAGCACCGAGCGCAAGGCCAAGCAATGCGACGGCAAGCAGACGAAGGATGAAGCGAATCATCACTGACATAACCCCCGAGGTGCGATTGGGCGTAAGCCGCCACACGATAAGTCGACCTTACGCAGCAATTGAGGGGCGACGCGCCAGCAAAGATCTTCCGGCACTCGTCATAAAAGCGGCTTAGATGCCCGTTAGTTCGATTGAGCTTCCACCGCCCCGCATGAAGCCCCGCATGAAGCGGTGGAAGCCCTCCTTGGGTAAGGACGATCCCACCGCGATATCAGTTCATGCGCCCTAAGCGTGTCGAAGGGCGTCCAGGCCCGACGAACTCGACCGGCATTCGCGATTCCGGCATTGGTCTGGACGGCGCGCGCTATGCGGCGCGCAACTTCTCCAACAGCGGCTTCGCCGCCTGATCAAGGAAATCCGACTGTCCCTCGTCACCGACCTGAACCACCGCTACGTCGGTAAACCCAGCCTCCAAATAGGGCTTGACCGCCTCCACGACAGCATCAAGATCAGGACCACACGGGATCTGTTGGGCAACGTCTTCCGGCCGAACGAACTTGCTCGCTCCCTCGAATCCCGCCGGCGTTGGGAGATCCGCGTTCACCGCCCAACCACCGCCGAACCAGCGGAATTGATCATGGGCCCGCTTGATGCCTCGCTGCTCGTCGGGGTCCCAGCAGATTGGCAATTGGCCGATCTTGCGTGTTTTCGAGCCTTTCTCACGATCCCAGGCCTTGATCAACTCCGGCTCCGGCTCGACAGCTATCAGATGATCAGCCAACGGCGCGAACTGGCCGATCGACTTCTCACCCGACACCGCGATCGCTATCGGCACCCCACCCTCCGGGGCATCCCATAACCGGGCTGAGTCAATCCGAAAGTAATCGCCCTCCCAGGTGACCAATTCTCCGGACTGCAACTCCCTGATGATCGTCGCTGCCTCGACGAGCATGTCCTGTCGTTGCGCGACCGGCGGCCAGCCTTCGCCGGTGATGTGCTCATTGAGGTTCTCTCCGGACCCTAAACCGAGGATGAACCTGCCCTCACTCAGCAGCTGAAGGGTTGCCGCCTTCTGCGCGACCACTGCCGGGTGGTAGCGGATGATCGGGCAGGTGACATAGGTCGCCAGCTCGACTCGCGAGGTTGCCTGCGCTACTGCACCCAACACGCTCCAGGCGTACGGAGCATGTCCCTGCGACATTAGCCATGGCGAGTAGTGGTCGCTGCACACCTCGAAGTCGAAGCCGGCCCGTTCAGCCGCGATGGCGTAGTTGACCAAGTCTCGCGGCCCGGTCTGCTCGGTCATCAGTGTGTAGCCGAACTGCGTCATCCCGGCCTCCCTCGTTCCAATGGCATCCTCTAGTCGCCAATACCCAGTTGCGACTTCAACCGATCGATATGTTGCGAGGCCTCCGCCTTGCTGAGATCAGCCGGCAGTTCCTCACCGGCCTGACGGGCAAGGGTGTCGAGATAGCTACGTTGCGACGCGGTGATCGGGTCGTCGCCGCTGACCCACTCGCTGGGGTCCTTCTGCGGCGCAGGATCTTGGTCGGCGGCGGCCGAGGCTCCAATGGTGCCCGCTTGTTCGGTCCTTGCCTCTGTGGTTTCCGATGCAAATTCGCTCATGGCACAAACCGTAATGGCGTCGTCAGACAACCTTGGCGCATATGTGGCCTGAGCTTGTCGAAGCGCTCTTCGACAAGCTCCGACGCAAGTGGGTCAGCTCTGATAAAGACCACGCTTTGCGATGTATTGCACGATGCCGTCGGGCACCAGGTACCAGATCGGCTGATGTTCTTGGACTCGCAGCCGGCACGCTGTCGACGAAATCGCCAGTGCCGGCACTTCCATCAAGGTGACTTTGTCCTGCGGCAACTGCGCGATCACCGGCGACTCAAGATCAACACCCGGACGGGTACAGCCCACGAAGTGAGCAAGATCAAAGATCGAATCCACGTCGCGCCAGGTGAGAATCTGCGCCAGCGCGTCGGCACCAGTGATGAAGTACATATCCATGTCGTCGCCCCGCTCGGCGCGCAAATCGCGCAACGTATCGGCGGTGTAAGTAAGCCCAGGCCGGTCAATGTCAACGCGGCTGACCGTGAACCGTGGGTTGGACGCGGTGGCGATAACCGTCATCAAATAACGGTCCTCCGCTGCTGACACCTGGCGATGGGTCTTCTGCCACGGCTGGCCGGTGGGAACGAAGACCACCTCGTCGAGCTTGAAGCGACCAGCCACCTCGCTCGCGGCAACGAGGTGGCCATGGTGGATTGGATCAAACGTGCCACCCATGACACCGAGTCGATGTCGCTGGTGCGGGTCGGAGCCGCGCCGTCGGGCCAGGCCGGTGGCTCGAGGTGGCAAGGTCACGAGTTTTCCGACGCTCCCGCCGAGTCCCTAGCTGTGTGGGCGGCCCCTGCCGATCGACCAGGTGATCAGCAGCAGCACGGTAAGCAATCCAAACGCGAGGACACCAAAGAGCGGGGCAGGGATGGGTAGTTCGCGGGTCACCTCGGTCTGGAGAAGCGTCAGTGCCAGGGTCATACCCGCAGCGTAGCGGCTCAGAGCATCGGGTGGGTGGCTCGGCTCGTGCGTGCCGATTCCCATCGGCGTCCTACTGACGGACCTGACCCGATCCAATCACCACGTACTTCGTCGAGGTCATCTCCGGGAGGCCCATCGGGCCACGCGCATGCAGCTTTTGAGTCGAGATTCCGATCTCGGCTCCAAACCCGAACTCGCCTCCATCGACGAACCGGCTGGATGCATTGACGAGTACGGCAGCCGCGTCGATCTCGGCCGCAAATCGCGCCGCCGACGTCTGCGAATCGGTAACGATCGTCTCCGAATGCCCAGTGCTATAGCGGCGGATGTGTTGTAGCGCGCCATCCAGAGAATCGACGATCGCCATCGCGATGTCCAGCGACAGGTACTCCACGGCGAAGTCGCGGTCCTCTGCCGGTATGACGTCGCCGTACGCCGCCACGCGCCGATCGCCGTGCACCGTGACGCCATGCGCACTGAGCGCCTCGAGGACTCTCGGCACGAAAGAGTCGGCAATGTCGGCATGCACCAAAAGTGTCTCCGCTGCATTGCAGACCGAGGGCCGCTGGGTCTTGGCGTTGATCACGATGTCCAGCGCCATCTGCTCATCGGCTGCAGCGTCGACGAAGACGTGACAGTTGCCGACACCGGTCTCGATGACTGGTACCTGGCTATTGCGCACCACAGTGTCGATCAAGCCGGCGCCGCCCCGAGGAATCAGCACATCGACCAGTCCCCGTGCCGCCATGAGTTCGTTGGTGACCTCCCGTGGACCAGGCACCAGCTGGATGGCATCCGCTGGTAGGCCGGCATCGGCAAGGCCCGCCTGCAGGGCATCGACGATTGCTGCATTCGACTCCGCAGCTGAAGAGGAGCCTCTGAGTAGAGCGGCATTGCCGGATTTCAGGCAGATGCCGCCGGCATCGGCGGTGACATTGGGCCGTGCTTCATAGATGATGCCCACTACGCCGAAGGGCACCCGAACCTGGCGGACCTGGACGCCGTTCGCATTTGTCCAGCCGCGTACCACGTCGCCCACTGGATCGGGCAGCGCCGCCAGCTCACGCAAGCCCTCGACCATGCCGGTGATGCGATCAGCGGTAAGCCGCAGTCGATCGATCAAGGCCGCGCTGGTGCCGTTGGCCTCCGCACTCGCGACATCGCGCTGATTGGCTTCCAAGATCGCGGTCTCGGATTTGGCCAGTGAATCGGCCATTGCAATCAAAGCCGCATCCTTGGTGGCCCGTGTGGCACTGCTCAGCGTGAGGGCGGCGGTCCTGGCTTTTTCGGCCTGTTCTTGCACGGTCACTGCATAAATCTAACCCGTCCGGCTTTCCGACATTCACCGCGAGCGAGCACGCGCGAGCCGCAGAAAATCCTTCACTCCGATGAGTCGGATTAAATGCGGTGGGCTGAAGAACGATCCCATCGGAACCGCGCCGGTGATCATGCCGAAGAACGTGGATGCCTCTCGCTTGTCGGTGCCAATGGCGGTGAACAGCCGCTCCTCCATGTCGTTGACGTCGCGTAAACGTGTCAGCCCCAATGTCCAATCGATAGCCGGATAGGTCTCGCGATTGCGATGCTTCTCGTAGCCGCTCAGAGCGCGGCTCAGTTTTGTTGCGCCACCGAGGCCGCAAATGATCGCCCCTGACAGCAGCTCGGCGTCGCGAAGGGCATGGCCGATGCCATAGCCGGTAATGGGATCCATGACGATGCCAGCGTCGCCGGCGAGCGCCCATCCCGGTCCGTGGGCGGCGCGTACCACGTTGGGGAGGTCGCTGGTGCCTCTCGTTGGGCCCACCTGAACGGCCGCCCGAGCGCGTTCACCGAGGCTGCCCATCTTGTCGAGAGTGGCGATGACATGAGCCGGCGGATTCCGCCGAACATGATCAAATTCGGAGATCGGTCCTGCGACGTAGGTCAGAGTAAGCCCTTCGTTCGTCGGCCATGCGCCGACTACAAATCCTTTGCCTGAGTAGATTTCGCCGCCCTTGACCGGCAAGCCGTCCCAATAGGCGTAACAGGCGAAGGTTGCTGCGGCGCTGTTGCGACGCTCCGCCGCGGCGACTAGTCGGGCGACCGCCGAGTGCTTGCCATCAGTTCCAACGACGAGAGCGGCCGATTCCGTCACGGTGTGACGGGTGCGCCTGTCCTGCAGCCGGATGCCTGTCACTCGATCGCCGTCATGGGTGAGCTCGACCAATGAGCAGCCTTCTCGTATCTCCGACCCTGCGGCGCGGGCTGCGTCGACGAGCATGGCATCCAAGATCGTGCGACGGGGGCTGATCATCATGTTGACGCCTTCAACACTGGGAAATTCGCCTTCGATGACGGCGTTGCCCGCTTGAAAGCGGACATGAGGGGTCGGCGGCGTGCCCGCGTCAAGCAAGGACTCGAGCAACCCCAATCGAGCAAGTCGCGCCACGCCGGGCAGCTGGATTTGACGTGTGGAGAGCGTGTCGCTCGGGAAGTGGGCACGGTCGACGACAAGGACCCGCAATCCGGCACGAGCCAGCAGCAGTCCAGCGGCAGCGCCAGCTACCCGTGCACCAACAACGATCACATCGAAGGTCATGATTGTGCTCCACTCGAGCTCACGGGGTTTCGTATCAACGTAACGTAACATTGTTGCGATATGGTGTCTAGCATGGGACGGCCGCGGCAGCACAATGACGAGACACGGGAACGCCTGCTCCGCGTTGCCAGCCAGATCATCCGGCGGGGTGGAACTCAGGCGCTCACTGTTCGCGGACTCGCGGACGAGGCAGGGGTTACCACTCGCGCGATCTACAGCCTGTTCAGCGGGCTTCCCGAGCTCATTGCGGTTCTCTGTGCGCGCAGCGCGGAGGCCATGGTCCGCCACCACGAGGCAGTCCCCGTCACTGACGACCCCCTCAGCGAGCTGCTACCTCTCGCTCTGGCGTATCGATCGGCCGCACTCGAGCAGGCCGACCTGTACGAAATGCTTTATGCACCGACGATGACCGATGGCCGGACGGCGGCGGACTATCCGCGGCAGGTGCAACGCACCATCGGCCGCGTACAAGACACCATCCGGCGCGCGATCCTTGCGGGCCAACTTCGGCCAGTCGATGATCATGACCTGTTTCAAGGTCTCTGGGCGATGGTCCACGGCCTCACGTCGTTGGAGCTACGTGGCGTACTCGGAACATCGGAAGAGTGTGACCGTATCTGGCGGGGAACGATCACTACGCACGTCAGGGGCCTGGTCGCATCGATCTGACGACGCCCGGCGAGGAGACACGCGCCGAGGCCGCCAGCTGCGAACGACGCGCGAACTCGGGAGCGTGCTCCGGCAACAGGCCGATGCCCACGAGGTAGCCGGGAATCGCTTGCAGCATAGGAAAGCGTTGCATCAATCTGAGCGGGGCAGGGGCCGTTGTCAGTCGTGCTTCATCCTCGGCGATGTTGGTCGCTATGACCACTCGATGCGCTACCCGCTGACCCGCCTGAGTCAGGGCAGTCGGCAGCCAGCGCCGAAGCTGTACCTTGCGAAGCGTTGCCATGCTCACCCGTCCTCCGCGCAACGGCTCGGCAAGAATCCGACCGGCGGCGACCGCGTCCTGCACGGCTAGGTTGATTCCCACACCGCCGACTGGTGACATCGCGTGAGCAGCGTCGCCGATGCACAGCAGTCCGTCGCGATACCAACGCCGCAGCCGACTGAGTACCACATTGAGCAGTCTGATGTCCTCGAAGGATTCGAGGCTCTCAACGCGCTCTCCCAGCCACGGAAGGGTGTCACGCAGCCGCTGCCGAAAAGCCTCAATACCTTGATCACGAAGCGTCGCCAGGGAGCCTTTCCTGATCACTACGCCGATCTGGAAGTAGTCGCCGCGGTCGATCATGATCATCAAGTTGGACCGCGAAATGCGGCCGAGGACGCCGGCCGGATCGGTGTCGAGGCGCGGCAGCCGGAACCACAGCACGTCCATAGGCACACCGAATGTTCGCCGCTTCAAACCAGCGCGGTCAGCTACCACAGAGGATCGCCCGTCGCACCCGACAACAAGATCAGCCTCCAGCTGGTAGTCGTGGCCACCGCTGCTGTAGTGCACGCCGCTGATCCTTTGGCCGTTCCACAGCAGGTCGGTGACCTCAGCGCTCATGATCAGCTCGTAGCTCGGCTCCTGGCGGCTGGCATCAGCAACCACGTCGAGGAAATCCCACTGCGGCGCAAAAGCAATGTGATGGTGACGCATCGGCAGCAGGCTGAGGTCAGCAACCCCGTACGTCCCGGAGTCGAGCTGGACGCTGAGCTTCTCGACCCAGCGAGGAGGGAGTGCGGCGAACTGCTCCCCCAGCCCTAGTTCATCGAGCAGAGTCAACGTCGAGGCGTGTACGGTGTCGCCGCGAAAGTCACGGAGAAAGTCAGCATGCTTTTCGAGGACGGTCGTTCGCACACCTGCGCGAGCCAATATGAGCCCGAGCACCAATCCTGCCGGGCCGCCGCCCACAACACAGCAACCGGTCCGGATCTCAGAAGTCGCCATGTGATGAATTATCCGTCGCGACAAACCTCAGACCAGTGCCGGTGGCAGGGCGCCTTCGTTCTCAAGCAGCCAACGCTTGGTCTCCAGATGGCGGCCGGGGTCACCACCGGAGTATCCACCGAGCCCGTCGCTGGCGACCACGCGGTGGCACGGGATGATGATCGGCACTGGGTTGGCCGCCATGATCTCCCCGATCGCCCGCGCTGGCACTCCGGTGCCGCTGAGCTCGGCGAGTTCGGCATAGGTGATCGTCTTCCCGTAACCGACGGTTCTTAGCGCCTGGAGGACCGCCTCAGCTACCGGCTCCATCGGCGGCAAATCCAGGGGCAATGTGAACTCTCGGCGCTGACCGGCGAAGTACTCCCGCAGCTGTCCGAGAGCCATCTGCACCATTTCGTCCGGTTCGATTGATGCGCCTCGTGCTCGCAGCCGCCAGCCCACTTCGCGTACGCCGGCGGGCCCTGCCAGTATGCCAATCACACCTACCTGGCTGTCGAACTGATCAAAGAAGAGCACCGTCATGATGCAGACCATCGTGCCTCACGGCACTGACAACTCCGCACTGGTCGGAAATTTGATCCAGCCAGGGCCGGATTAAGCTCCTGCTTCGGCATGCTCAACGACAACGAGCGCGTCGCGATGCACCACCGTACGGTCATAGCCAGGGCCGAGCTCAGCAGCTAGCTCGCGAGTGCTGCGGCCTAGCAGAGCAGGCAATTCATCCGAGTCGTAGTTCACCAGCCCGCGAGCTACAACCATCCCGTCCGGGCCCTCTAATTCCACCGGCTCGCCGGAGGAAAACTGACCTCGTACGGCAGTAATGCCAGCGGGCAAAAGCGAGGCGTTGCGCTGCGTCAGCGCCCGTACGGCTCCGGCGTCAAGCACCAGAGTGCCGCGCGCGTCGCTGGCGTGCCGGAGCCAAAGCAGCCGCGTCGGTCGCCGGCGGCCGGTCGGATGGAACAGCGTACCGACTTCCTCACCTGCCAGTGCTGCGTCGGCCTGCTCCGCAGTAGTCAGCACGGCCGGGATTCCAGCCGAGGTGGCAATTCGAGCCGCGTCGATCTTGGTGATCATCCCGCCGGTCCCCACCGCAGCTCCGCGGGACTCGATGTCGATTCCTGTGAGATCAGCGTCGCTCCACACGTCGCTGATCTTGCGCGCCTCCGGCTTGACAGGATTTGTCGTGTAGAGCGCCGCAACATCACTGAGCAGTACAAGCGCATTGGCATGCACCAGATGTGCCACCAACGCGGCCAGCCGATCGTTGTCACCAAACCTGATCTCATGCGTGGCAACGGTGTCGTTCTCATTGACGATCGCCACGACACCGAAATCCAGCAGCCGCCCGAACGTGCGGTACGCGTTGCGATAGTGGGAATGGCGCGTCACGTCGTCAGCTGTGAGCAGCACCTGTCCGACGCCCAGCCCGTACCCGTTGAATAGCCGTGTGTAGTGCCCCATCAGCAGCCCCTGACCGACCGAGGCAGCTGCCTGCTGAGTCGCAAGATCGCGCGGCCGCGCCTTGAGCCCAAGTGGAGCGAGGCCAGAAGCGATGGCTCCCGATGAGACGAGGACGATCTCACGTCCAGCCAGCCGTGCGCGTGCCAGTACGCCGACCAGTTGCTCAATCCGTTGTGGGTCAATGCCGCCTTCGGCGGTGGTCAGTGAGGATGAACCAACCTTGACCACGACCCGCCGGGCGGTCGCGAGTTCTTCACGCATCGTTGTAACCCGAACTTGGTTCAATGTGCTCTGAGCTCGACTCAATGTGATCTGGGCCTGTCGAAGGGCCATCATCCGCCGCTTGGTCCTGCTCCTTGGACTCGTGGTAGGCCCGATCCTTCTCTCGCCGCCGCCGGCCGGCCGGCCGTTCTTTGGCCAAACGCTGATCCTCGCCTCGAGGGTTGAGGATCTCAGCTCCAATCTCGATCTGCGGGGCGAAGTCGAAGATCACCGCATTGGCGCCTCCGATAGCAACGCCATCCCCGGGTTGCGCTCCAAGTTCCAGCAGCCGGTCTTCAATTCCAATCCGATGTAGTCGGTCCGCGAGGTAGCCAACAGCCTCTGCGTTGGAGAAGTCGGTCTGGCGTACCCAGCGTTCTGGCTTGTCGCCGCGTACCCGCCACAGCTCCCCCTCACGCTGCACGCCGAACTCCACCTGATCACCGATCGGTTTCGGCCGGATGATGATGGGTGCCGGCGGCGGCGGAGGTTCGGTGGCCCGCCGAGCCGTGATCAGCCGAGCCATCGCATAGATCAACTCGTGCAGCCCTTGACCGCTCCTGGTCGAGATCGGGAAAACCTGCAGCCCCCGATCCCGCAGCTCACCCATAGCAAGCTCAGCCACCTCCTGCGCGTCCGGGATGTCGATCTTGTTCAGCGCGACCAGTCGCGGCCGATCTGCCAGCCCGCCGTGCGCCTCCAGTTCCGCCTCGATGACATCGAGATCGCTGATCGGGTCGCGGCCCGGCTCATAGGTGGCGCAGTCGATCACATGCACGATTGCAGTGCAACGTTCGATATGGCGGAGGAAGTCGAACCCGAGCCCACGTCCCTCGCTGGCGCCTGCGATCAACCCAGGTACGTCGGCAACGGTGAAGCTGACATCACCGGCGACCACGACACCGAGATTCGGCACCAAGGTCGTAAAGGGATAGTCGGCGATCTTGGGCCGAGCTCGCGAAATGGCAGCTATCAGAGAGGATTTGCCGGCACTCGGAAAACCCACCAGGCCGATATCGGCGACAACCTTCAACTCCAAGGTGACGATGCGGCTTTCGCCCTCCTCACCGAGCAAGGCAAAACCGGGCGCCTTCCGCGCTGATGAGGCTAACGCGGCGTTTCCAAGCCCGCCTCGACCACCCTGTGCGACAACGATTTCGGCCCCTTCACCAGTCAAATCTGCGATTTGTTCACCGGTTTCGGCATCGATCACCACAGTGCCATTGGGCACGGGCAGGATGACGTCTTCCCCACGCGACCCGTTTTGATGATCACCTCGACCCGGCTGGCCGCTGCTTGCCCGCCAATGAGCCTGCCGGTGATAGGCAACCAGAGTAGTCAGGCCATGATCAACACGAAGGATCACCGATCCACCGTCGCCACCATTGCCGCCGTCCGGGCCACCGAGCGGCTTGAATTTCTCGCGATGAATGGAGGCGCAACCGTTGCCGCCGTGGCCGCCGTAGACGTGCAGCGTGACCTGATCCACGAAGCTGGGGATCGCCATCCGGTAGCCTCCTCTCGCTGCTCAGAAAATGCGCAAAGGGCGGCCCAGACGAGTGGGCCACCCTTCCGGCGCTTGTGGTGCTTGCTCTACTTCGCCGAGGTGGCCTCGGCTGGCTCAGAAAAATTGGACGCAGAATCTGATGCAGTAGGCGTCACATTGACGACCCGGCGGCCGCGCCGAGTCCCAAACTCAACATGCCCTGCCACCAGAGCGAACAATGTGTCGTCGCCGCCGCGGCCCACCCCATCGCCCGGATGGAAGTGGGTACCGCGCTGCCTGACGATGATTTCGCCAGCATTGACCAGCTGGCCGCCAAACCGCTTGACCCCAAGCCGCTGAGCATTGGAATCCCGACCGTTACGTGTCGAAGACGCGCCCTTTTTGTGTGCCATATCGTCGCCTCAGCTCTTGATATCGGTGACCTTGATCTTGGTGTACTTCTGGCGGTGTCCTTGACGCTTGCGGTAGCCGGTCTTGTTCTTGAACTTCAGAATGCGGATCTTCGGACCCTTGCTCTCACCAAGCACCTCCGCGGTCACCAACGCCGAGCCGAGGGCGGTTGCATCTGAGGTGACGGCATCGCCATCGACGAGCAGCAGCGGCGTCAGGCTGACGCTGGAACCGACCGCATTCTCGAGGCGGTCAACCTCGAGGACATCGCCGACGGCGACCTTGTGCTGGCGGCCGCCACTCCGCACGATCGCGTACACGCCTGACCTGCTCTCTCTCGCTGTCTGATTGGGTGGTGTGCGACACAAGAGTTTGAGGGCACACACAAGCGCCCGCCGAAGCGTGCGCACCGAGGGTCCAGGGTACGCGGCCGCTCCCAACGGGGTCAAACCGCCCGCGGGCGCTGGATGTAGCGGCATTTATCAGCAGACGTTTCCGCCAGTTTGGTGGGAAACGTACGCTCCAGCCCTCCCAAACCGAACTTTTGCTGCCAATCGGTGGGAAACGTATGCCCTGTGAGCCACTGTGATCTACGTGATCGCGGCTGCCGGTACGTGGAACGGTATCGTGCAGCGAATCCTCGTGTCGGTGTTGTTTCGTTGGATCGCCGCAGTCGGCTTTCGGCTGACTCGGACCTAAGGAGGGATCGTGCGCAACATTTCGGCCACTTTGAATATCTCGATGGATGGAGTGATCCAGGGTCCCGGTAGACCTGACGAGGACACCCGAGGCGGCTTCGATCGGGGCGGATGGGCAGTGCCGTACAGCGACGAGGTCATGGCTCAGCGAATGGGTGAAGGCATGGCCTCATCGGGAGCGATGCTCTTCGGCCGCCGCACGTACGAGGACTTCTATGGGTACTGGCCGCGGCAGACCGAGAACCCGTTCACGCCGTATCTGAATCAGGCCACCAAGTACGTCGTCTCCAGTACGCTCTCCGAGCCGTTGCCGTGGCAGAACTCAATCTTGCTCCCGGGCAATCCTGCTGCCAGCGTCGCGGATCTCAAATCCCAGCCGGGACCCGATCTCGGCATCGTTGGGAGCGCGCAGCTGGTGAGGTCACTACTTGCCGCAGAGCTCATCGACCGATACGTGCTGCTCATCTATCCGCTTGTGCTCGGTCAGGGTCGCCGGCTCTTCGACGAACGCGGACCAGGTGTCGACTTCGATCTTGTAGACAGCGTGACCACGTCCAAAGGTGTGATCATCGCGACGTACGAATCGGCCCGAGCAGGAAACGGTTGATGTTGGACTCCAAGCTTCAGATCAAAAGCGCTGCGCCTCAAGCCCGCTTGAGGCAAAGGCCATGCGGGCGCCCTCGGTGGTAATCCAGAGATCGGTGGCCACCGCGACGCAGGTGATCCCGCGCTCCCGGAAGTGCTTAGCGACCTCAGGCGTACCGGCAAAGCCGCCGACGGTGCGCCCGTACGCGGCCGCCGCCTGCACAATCCGTGCCAGTGGGCCTCCGTCGGAGTCGTCATCTAACAGCGCTGGAACAGTCGTGCCCAGCGAGAGGGAGAGATCGTAAGGCCCCACGAATAGCTGGCCCACGCCTTCGACCGCGGCGATCTCTTCGACGGCCACAAGCGCGGCGGCCGACTCGATCATGACAGCGCACGTGACGCTGCTGTTAGCCTCCTCGGCTGTCAGCATCGGACCGCCCCAGATACGGCCGAACTGACCCCAACTGCGGTCCCCGATTGGCGGGTAGAAGGTGGCCGTAACCGCCTGCTGGGCCTGCATTGCTGACTCGATCTGAGGGACGATGACGGCACGTGCTCCCGCATCGAGGGCGGCGCCAATAGCGGTGAAGTCACAGGAGGGAACCCGTACCACCAGGTCGGCA
>DATDKX010000166.1:0-5704 GCA_036519615.1 Propionibacteriaceae bacterium | reverse complement strand
TGTCGGGTTCTCCGCCGCTCTTTCCCGATGGACCTTGAGGCGTCTTCCCCGATCCTCCAGAACCGCCCAGACGATACGGTTCGGACGGTTTGTCCCGAGGCTGCGTCTCATCATCCTCGGGCTGATCGGCCGGGTCTGGCGCTCGATCCTCGGCCATGCTGACTCCTGACTGGTTGCCTGCTTCTGATTCAATCAACCGTACGCGGCTGGCTGCGACTTGACCTGCAAGCGCCCCGCTGATCGCTGACAGCTCAAATTGATTGCGTCGCTTGCTGCGCTCGCTCCGCGCGGATCGCGCCGTGAAGCCGCTGCCTTCCTCACTCCCTCGCAGCCAGCATCGCCAAAGCCTCTGGGCTGTTACAGGGGCTCGCTGCTCGCTCGTTCGTCCAGGCAGCGGCGCGCGATCCGGGGCCGCTGGGCTGACAGCGTAAGGGCGCTGGGCCCTGGGTATTAAGGTCGAGCCATGCCATCGAAGATCCGTCAGGTCGGCATCAGCGAGTCTCCGCTCGATGTCGCCAAGGCGCTGGGGCTCGTCTCGGGGCCGGAAGTCGGTGGCATCGCGTTGTTTGTCGGTACCGTGCGCAACCGCGATCATGAGTCGGAGGTCATCTCGCTGGATTACACCCAGCACCCCAGCGCGGTTGACGTCTTGACAAAGTGTGCGGAGCAGACGGCCGATCAGCACGACGTGTTGGCCATCGCCGTCGAGCACCGCGTCGGGCATCTGGAGATTGGTGACATTGCCGTAGTGGTGGCTGTCGGCGCAGTTCATCGTGGTGAAGCGTTAGCCGCGTGCGCACATCTGATCAACACCGTCAAGGCCGAGGTGCCGATCTGGAAGGAGCAGCACTTTACGTCTGGGGATTCAGAGTGGGTGGGACTGCCCAGCGAAGGCGACGAAATGCGGGCTGAGCCCTTCGACAAGCTCAGGGCGGCGCCTATTGAAGTCCACGGCAGCGCCCTTCGACGGGCTCACAGCACAGCGTGGCAAACTCAGGGTCCAATTGGGTAGGCCGTGACCCGTCAGACCTGGACCGCATTCGTCTCGGCACTAGCGTTTATCTGCTTGGCCGTACTGCTCGTTCTGGTTCCAGTGCCATTTGTGAGCTGGAGCCCCGGCGGCACTCGCGACACTTTGGGCAACGTAGGCCAGGAGCCGATGATCAAGGTGCAGGGGACTGACACCTATCCCACTACCGGCCAGCTCGACATGACGATTGTTGCGGTTACCCCGGCCGACGCCCGGCTCAGTTTGCCGCAAGCCTTACTTGCCTACTGGCTGCCGCATCGCGACGTGTTGCCGCGGGATGCCGTTTACGCGCCTGGGAAGTCGGCGGAGGAAGTGGAGAATGAGGACGCCGACATGATGGAGACGGCGCAGGACGACGCCGTGGTAGCCGCCTTACGCGCCGACGGTCGGCCGGTCACGGAAATGCCGGCCATCTATTCGGTGACGGTAGGTGGGCCGGCCCACAAGCTGCTGCTGCCAGGGGATCTGGTGGTATCGGTCGATGGCGTTCCGACGCCCGACGTTGAAGCAGTGGCCAAGCGGATACGTGCTCACAACATCGGTGAGAAAGTACGGTTCGTGGTCATCCGCAACAAGGTCCAGACCGACGTCAGCGTGACCACCGTCGAGTCCAACGTCCAGTCCGACGTTCCAGTCGTCGGCATCACCTTGGCTACCGGATATCGCTACAACCCTGACATCTCCTTCGACCTTGGACAGCAGATTGGCGGCCCCAGCGCCGGCCTGGTCTTCGCTCTGGCGATCTATGACAAGATCACCAAGGGCCCCTTGCTGGCTGGCCGTCACCTCGCTGGGACCGGAAAGATCACTCCCAATGGAGATGTCCAAGCCATCGGTGGTGTCCAAGAGAAGATCGCCGCAGCCGAGAAGGCCGGTGCGGTGGCCTTCTTCGTCCCTGCCGCCAATTGCCGGGACCTGGAGGACATACGTACCGGCATGGCGTTGGTCAAAATCGACACTTTGACTGACGCCATCAAGGCGGTTCAGACACTCAATGTGTCAGGCGACACCAGCATGCTTCCGCATTGCTGATGAGTGAGATTTTGGATTTGGAACTGAGCGCCGTAGGGGCGCATACGCTGACATGAGGACGAGCACCGCGGAACCGCTCGGACCAGTCGAGTCGTTGCCGAGACGACACGTGTGACCCAGAGCGGTTGAGGAGAGATGAGTTTGAGCAGCCTGCGGGTTGGCCGGCGACGGAGCGCCATTCTGCCGACGTTGGTCATTGTCGCGATCCTGATTGTGGCATTTGCGATTTTCACCAGCGTATGGACCGATCGCTTGTGGTACGGCTCCTTTGGATACGCCTCGGTTTTCAGCAAGATGCTGCTGACCAGGATCGCGCTGTTCCTATCGTTCGGCTTGATCATGGCAACCTGCGTCGTCGCCAATGCGGCCATCGCCTACCGGCTGCGCCCGCGGTTGGCAGCCCAGGCGCCGAGCAGCCCGCTGCTAGAGCGCTATCGCGAGATGCTGGAATCCCGGTTCGTCTGGGTGCTCGTCGCTGCTGGTGTTGTGGTCGGGCTTTTTGCCGGCGGTGCGGCAAGCGGCCACGTGCTGGAGTACCTTGCCTGGCGAAACGCGCAACCGTTTAACATCACCGATCCACGGTTCGGGCTCGACGTTGGTTTCTTCGTTTTTTCCTATCCGTGGTGGCGGTTCGTCTTGTCCTTCGCCTTCGCGGCACTTGTCTTCAGCACCATCGTCGCCGCGATCGTCCACTACACGATGGGCGGCTTGCGATTCAGCGGGCCTCGTCGCGGTGGCAGCCGGGCCACTCAGGCGCACCTCTCGATCCTGGTTGGCCTAGCGGTAATCGTGAAAGGTCTGAGCTACTGGTTCGACCAGTATGCGCTGGCCATTGAACGCTCCAACCGTTTGTTTACCGGCATTTCCTACACCGCAGACAAAGCCACAGTAACCGCCAAGATGATCTTGGCCATTATTGCGGCGATCTGCGCACTGCTGTTTTTCGCCAATGCGATACTCCGCCGCTGGATGGTCCCGACCATCGGGCTGATCTTGTTGCTGCTCTCCGCGATTGTGCTGGGCTTGGTTTATCCGGGCGCAGTGCAGTACTTCAGCGTGCGACCGGACGAGCCGGACAAGGAACGCAGTTATATCAAAGCCAATATCGAAGCGACCCGGGCCGCGTACGGGGTGGACAAGGTCGAGATCACCGACTACTCGGCAAAGACGACGGCCACTGCCGGTCAACTAAGGGCTGATGCCGAAGCTTTGCCGGGAATCCGGCTTATCGACCCGAATGTGGTTAGTCCAACGTTCGAGCAGCTGCAGCAGGTGCGGGGTTACTACGCGTTTCCCAAGAACCTCGACGTGGACCGCTACACCATCAGCGGTAGGGAAACCGATGCTGTCGTCGCTGTTCGCGAAATGGATCTGAGCGGCGTGGAGGACAACTGGAACAACCGGAAAACCGTCTATACCCACGGCTACGGTCTGGTTGCGGCGTACGGCAACAAGCGCCAGCCTGGCGGTGAACCGGAATGGATCGCTAAGGACATCCCGCCGACCGGGCTGATCGAGGAGCACGAGCCGCGCATCTACTTCGGAGAGTTGCAGGGTCAGCGGCCAGATCAATACTCCATCGTGGGAGCACCCGCTGGCACACCGCCCATCGAGCTGGACACGCCGGGCGGCGGCGAGGGTGGCAACACGAAGACCTACACCTACACCGGTAAGGGTGGAATCAAGATCGGCAGCATGTGGAACCGGTTGCTCTACGCCGCCAAGTTCGCCGATGTCAACATTCTGCTTTCCGATCGTGTCCATCCCCAGTCCAAGATCATTTACGACCGCACGCCACGGCAGCTGGTGCAGGGCGCCGCACCGTGGCTCAAGGTTGACGGCGATACCTACCCTGCCGTCGTGGACGGCAGGATCGTTTGGATCGTCGACGGCTACACCACGTCGAATTCCTATCCCAATAGCGAGCGAGTGAACCTCAACGAGGTCACCTCGGACGCCCAGACGAGCGCCGGCGGCACTGTGGTGGCCCAGCCGCAGGACGACATCAACTACATGCGGAACTCGGTCAAGGCAGTCGTCGATGCTTACGACGGCAGCGTCAAACTCTATGCCTGGGATGAAACCGATCCGGTGCTGAAGGCCTGGTCGCAGGCCTTCCCGAATGTAGTCCAACCCAAGTCCGCAATCTCTAGAGACCTGCTGGATCACCTGCGGTATCCGCAAGACTTCTTCAAGGTACAGCGGCAGATCTTGGCCCGGTACCACATGACCAATCCCGATAACTGGTATCAGCGGTCAAGCCTGTGGGACGTACCGAATGATCCGGTGGCGGGCGCGTCAACCCAAACCAAGGAACCGCCGTTCTACCTGTCGGTGAAATGGCCGGGTGACAACGACCCGATCTTCTCCCTGACCAGCTCCTATGTGCCGTTCAAGCGCTCCAACCTGGCGGCGTATATGGCTGTGAACGCTGATGCGAGCAGCCCTGAATACGGCCGGATGCGCATCCTGCAGATGTCGGATACGTCCCAGATCGACGGACCGGGGCAATCGTTCAACGCCATGACGACCAATGAGACGGTCGCCGATCGGCTTCGCCCATTCCTGAACCAGGGCGCGGCAAGTGCGACATTCGGCAATCTGCTCACCTTGCCGGTGGGTGGCGGGCTGCTGTACGTGACGCCGGTTTACACCCAGCGTCAGGGCAGCACCGGGTCCTATCCCGCGCTGCGCTTCGTCGTGGTTCGCTTCGGTCAATCGGTCGGAATTGGCGACACCCTCCAAGAGGCGCTGGACCAGGTCTTCCAGGGCAGCTCGGGCGGCAACACCCAGGAAGGCAGCGCCGATGGCAACACTCCGTCAGGCACTGGCAAGCCTGACAACCCGGCCGCTACTAAGGCTCTGAGCGAAGCGCAGGCAGCCTTCGAGGCGGCGGATAAAGCCCTCACGACTGGGGATCTAGCGGCGTATCAGAAGAAGATCGACGAAGCCCACAATGCGGTGCAGCGAGCGCTGCGCGCGCTCGGCGGCTGACGTGTCAGAAGCTGGTTGACCTCCTCTAGCTCAACTGGATTCTGACAAGTCGGCTGGCGAGCGGACTTCGAGATCTGTAAATCCGAGGGCCTGGATAGGGTCTGCGAGTCGTTCGGCGTCTCCGACGACGACGAGGGTCAGCTCATCTGGATGCACGACTGACTGGTACGCCTCGGTGGCGGCTTCCGGGGTCACAGAACGCAGCAGTGCGAGACTCCTGTCGACGTAATCGTCGGGAAGCCCGGCGAGAACCTGAGTGGCTGCCTGATCGGCGACACCGTCGGCGGTGGCGTACCGCAGCGGAGAGACGCCGGTGAAGAAGGCGACAGCGTCGTTGACCTCTTGGCTCGTGAATGGCGCGCTGTCAACCTTGATCAAGTCACGAGTGATCACCAGCGCGTCGACGACGACTTCGGTGCGGAATGAACCCTGCACCGCGAACGAACCGCCCGTTCGTAACGGTCCGAAGTTCATCCGTACGCCGTATGTGTAGCCCCTCTCCTCCCGGAGCACCGCGTTCAGCCGTGACAAGAAAGCACCCCCCATCGCATACGACGCGATGCTGATCGCGGCCCATCGGGGATCAAGTCGGTCGATGCCGAAGCTGCCGAACCGCACGTCGGCTTGGACGGCGCCCGGCCGGTCGAT
>DATDKX010000165.1:0-8427 GCA_036519615.1 Propionibacteriaceae bacterium | reverse complement strand
CACTGGCCGGCGGTGGGAAGCCCAGCCGCTTGATCTGAGCGACCAATTCCGAGGAGCAGCCGGTGAGAAACAGCAGGCCACATAGAGATAAGCCCAGCAGGCCGGGGCGAACACGGCTCCCGAACCCGCGACGGGCCGGCGACAGTGTCACAGTGTCCGGAGCGGGCCGTTCAGTCCTGCCACCCACGTTGCGCCTTTCGTCAGATCGGTACACATCGAGGAATCGTGTCCGCCCCAAGTGCAAGCAGACACCCTTCTTTGGTGTTCACCTTAACGTAGGAATACGCTCCGATCACCGGTGCGGGGGTTGCGTTTTTGCCGGTTCGTCCGGCGCTTTCTCGGCGCCGGGAAGCGCTACTTTCGAGGGGTGGCGGATCCGGTTTCCGAAGTCTTCTTGGACAGCTCGTCGAGCGAGCCATTACTCCCAGCCGCCCGGCAAGCGTGGATAGATGCACAGCAGGCCGGATGGGGCGATCCTGTGCGACTGCACCGCCCAGGTCGGCTTGCCGCGCAGGCATTAGATCAGGCCCGCGAGGTCGTTGCTGCAGCGGTGGGAGCTCGACCGGATGAGGTTATCTTCACCGCGTCTGAGGCCCATTCAAATCAAGCTGCCGTCGCCGGCCTGGCACTGGGCCGGCGTCGCATTGGATCCCGGATTGTCACAACAGCAATCGATCACTCCTCGATACTCGCGGCCGCGGCCGCGGCAGGTTCCCACATAGCGGTCGAAGTTGATCATGAGGGGCACGTGGACCTTGGCCGGTGGGCCGCCGCTGTCACAACTGAGGGCACAGCGGCGGCGGGTATCCAGGTGGCCAACCATGAGGTCGGCACCCTGCAGCCGTACGCCGAAGCCTCGGAGTCTTGCCTGCGCGCTGAGGTACCGCTTGTTCTGGATGCCACAACGGCGCTTGGCCGAATCGACTTCGGCGATGTCAGCGGATGGTCGGTGCTGACCGGATGGGCGGGCGCTTTCGGCGGTCCAGCGTCAGTCGGAATCCTGGTGATCAAGAAGGCTACCCGGTGGCGTGCGCCGTACCTCACCGATGACTACCAGGGTGGCCGCTGGCCTGGCGTGCCCGACGTACCGGCTATCTATGCAGCCGCGGTTGCGCTGGACCGCTGGCTGCAGTCCGGCCGTCTGGTTGGTGAGCGGCAGCACGATCTCATCGATCGGCTCCGTACCGGAATCGTGCAGCGGGTGCCCGAGGTAGACGTAGCTGGGGATCCGGTGCGCCGGGTTCCTCATCTGTTGACCTTCTCCGTGCTCTACGTCGACGGCGAGACACTCACCTTGGAGTTGGACAAGGCGGGTTTTGCGGTGGCAAGCGGGTCGGCATGCACTGCCAGCAGCGAACATCCGTCACATGTGCTCGCCGCCATGGGAGCGTTGACTCACGGAAATGTCCGAATTGGGCTCACCTGGACAACGACAGCTGCAGAGATTGATCGATTCCTCGACGTTCTGCCTCCGATAGTGGCGGGGATCCGAGCAACCGTGGGCGCATCGTGACTGACGGGGTGTCACCCTTAATAGGGCTGTCGCTTGATTGTCGTGGAATGAAATGCCCGCGGCCGATCATTGAAATGGCACGCCATATCGGTGAGGTACGCATCGGCGCCTTGGTCGAATTGCTTGCCGACGATCCTGCCGCCGGCCCAGATCTTGCCGCCTGGTGCCGAATGCGTGGTCAAACGCTCATCGCAGCTGATCCACCGCGTTTCCTCGTGCAGCGCGACTCGTGAACAGCAAGAAACTCCCTGCCGGCCGGCAGGGAGTTCGCAAGGTTAGATCAGTGGAAGCTGTCGCCACACGCGCATGAGCCGGTGGCATTGGGGTTGTCGATGGTGAAGCCCTGCTTCTCAATGGTGTCGACAAAATCGATGGTCGCACCCATCAGGTACGGCGCGCTCATCCGATCGGTGACGACGTCCACGCCGCCGAAGACCTTGACAATATCGCCTTCGAAGCTGCGATCGTCGAAGAACAGCTGGTAGCGCAACCCGGAGCAGCCGCCCGGCTGCACAGCCACGCGAAGCGCAAGATCTTCGCGGCCTTCAGTCTCCAGGAGCGTCTTGACCTTGGCTGCCGCCTCGTCGGTCAAGATGATGCCGTCAGTTACGGGGGGGCTGTCGAAGGTCTGTTCGGTTGCCGTCATGGTTGTCATTCTAAGGGGGGTCGCTCGGCCGTCCAAGCCGATGGGACGTGTGCCGCGTCACCAAGTCCAGGAACGGGCCACCCTTCGCGCGGTCGCCGCGAGCTCAGCCTCGTTGACGTCGCCACGCGGATCATCGAGTACTGACTCGCGCACGGCGTACGCCGCCTCGATGCCCATGGTGCGCATTTCCCGTGAGCCAATGACTACCTCGCCGGCAATGACAATGCATGGGCTCAAGACAGCGGACGCGGCCTCCGCCATCGCGGCTACGACACCGCCACCGCGGCTCGCGAAGTCGAAAACCGAGCAGCCCGTTGCAACAAGATCGACCTTGCGCAGGGCGGTCTGCCCTTGGGGCGAGCTAAGCGCGAGAGCCGGCCCAGTAGTCAGCCGCCCGCCAAGGGCAAGCACGGCGAAGCCCAGCCCGCCGCATGCTCCGGCGCCGGGCACACCGGAGTGCCCACTGAAGGCAAGCTTGGCAAAGGCCTCGAGGGTCGCGTCGGTGCTAAGCATCAGGTCCGGTTCCTCGGCCGCCTCGCGACCAGTCAACGCTGTGATACCCCGCAAACCCAGCAGCGGTCGATCAAGCTGGGCAGCGGGCACCACGCCGACCAGCTCGGTCTTAGCGAGCAGCGCGCGAGCCGGCGCAAGATCAAGCTGACTCAGTCCAGTGAGCCCAGCAACACCTTGATCGAGCGGTCGATCACCGATAGCGCCAAGCGCGGCCAGCATGCCGGCACCGGCGTCATGAACCCAGAGGCCGGTCAGGTCGACCAAGATCCGATGTGGTGGTTCGCTGCGGACCGCTGCGGCGACAGCCTCACCGAGAGGGCGAGACGACTGCCGGTACGGAATAGCAGCCCCTTGGTCGAATCCCTGTAACCGAACAACAGCGGCGCTCGATCCCCTACCGGTTGTCACAGTGCGGCCATCGATGACCTGCGTTGACGTCGTAATGCCGGCCAGGTCGGCGTATGCAGCGACGAAGCCGGCGCCGGCCTCTCCGATTGGCAATACCGCGACCTCGGCGCCCGGGCGCCAGCCAGCGGCAATGACCTCACCAGCTTCACGGGAAGACATGGCGCCAATCGAATCGGTTGCGACAAGGATCCGCACGTGCCAGTTCTCTCCCTTTATCGGCGGCGGCTGCCATCGTAGAGACCGAGTCGTCAGAGTGCAGATTCGCGCCTGAGTACATTGGGTACGTGGCCAGCACCCCTCCGACGACCGCGCTCGAGTCCGGAACGCCGCTGTCGCTATTCGTTCTGGGGCGGGACGCCGACCCGCGGTCAGAGCGAGGCGTCGAGTGTCCGGGCGACTTGCCACCGGCCTCCGATCCAGCGCTCGTGGAGCGCGCCAGGCGAGCCAAGGCAGCTCTCGGCGATCGGCTCTTCGTCCTTGGCCATCATTACCAGCGTGACGAGGTCATCCAATTCGCTGACGTCACCGGCGACTCATTCAAGCTCGCGCGCGACGCCGCGGCTCGGCCGAACGCCGAGTTCATTGTGTTCTGTGGGGTGCACTTCATGGCTGAGTCGGCCGACATCCTGACCTCGCCGGAGCAGAAGGTGATCTTGCCTGACCTGGCGGCGGGATGCTCGATGGCCGACATGGCTCGCCTTGCTCAGGTCGAGGACGCCTGGGATGTACTCGCAGACGCGGGAGTCGCGGATATCACTGTGCCAGTGACCTACATGAACTCGTCAGCCGATATCAAGGCCTTCTGTGGCAAGCACGATGGCGTTGTCTGTACCTCGTCAAACGCCAAGTCGGTCCTCCAGTGGGCTCTCAGGCGGGGCGAGAAGGTCTTGTTCCTGCCCGATCAACATCTCGGCCGGAACACCGCGGTGCTCCAAATGGGCATGAACCTGGATGATTGCGTCGTCTACGACCCGCGCCAGTACAACGGCGGCCTGACCGCGGAGGAACTGCAAGCCGCCACGATGATCTTGTGGAAAGGCCATTGCTCGGTGCATGGACGATTCACGCCTCAAGCCGTGGACGACGTACGAGCACGTATTCCTGGTGTCAATGTCTTAGTGCATCCGGAGTGCCAGCACGAGGTCGTCTTGAAGTCGGACTTGATCGGATCCACCGAGTTCATCATCAAGACCATCCAACAGGCCGAGCCCGGATCGAAATGGGCCATCGGCACCGAGCTGAACCTAGTCAAGCGCCTCGCCCATGATCATCCGGATAAGAAGATCGTCTTCCTCGAACAGCATGTTTGCTATTGCGCCACAATGAACCGGATCGACTTGCCACACTTGGTCTGGGCCTTGGAGAACCTGGCACAGGGCCATGTTGTCAACCAGATCACAGTCGATCCGGAGACTGAGCACTACGCGAAGGCCGCGCTGCAGCGGATGCTCGACCTGCCGGGCGAGACTGCTCGAGATTGACCCCGCAGGCCGATGATTTCGGCGTTCGGACAGGGTCTGATTGACCATGGCCGAGTTCACGACGTTGCTTAAAGATCTTGCCCTGGTGGAGTCTCCACGCTGGCACGACGACCGACTCATCTTCTCCGATTGGGGGGCCGGGGAGGTACTCTCAGTCGACCTCGCCGGCGCGCGAGATCTGGTCACCCGCATTGACGCGATGCCGTTCTGCCTTGATCGGCTGCCCGATGGACGGTTGCTGGTTGTCGCCGGCCAGCAGCTGCTGGCCAGGGAATCCGGCGGCACACCGGCCACGTATGCCGAACTCGGGGCCGTCTCGACCAAACCATGGAACGACATCGTGACCGATGGTCGCGGCAATAGCTACGTCAACAACATCGGATTCGACTTCCCCGCTGGTGAGTTCGCGCCAGGGCTCATCGCTCTGATCACCCCGGACGGAAGAGTTCGCCAGGTTGCCGACGGCCTGGCGTTTCCGAACGGCATGGCAGTGACCCCCGACAACTCAACCTTGATCGTCGCCGAGTCCTATGGCGGTGTGCTGACCGCCTACGACATCGCTCCAGACGGTGATCTTGCCAATCCTCGAGTGTGGGCGGATCTCCAAGGTGCGGCGCCGGACGGCATCTGTATCGATTCCGAGGGTGCGGTCTGGTTTGCGGAGGTGCCAGGTCGCCGCTGCGTTCGAGTGCGCGAGGGTGGAGAGGTCTTGCAAGTGATCAGTTCAGAGCTCGGCTGCTTCGCCTGCATGCTGGGCGGCCCCGAAGGCACGACTCTGTTCGTGACAGCCGCCGCGTGGCCGGATGCGCTGACGCCGGGTTCGCGTACGGGCCAAATCCTTTGCGCGGAGGTTTCAGTCCCTCATGCTGGCTGGCCGGCCTAGGGTGCCCCTACCCCGGGAATAAGACCTTCCTCTGACTCACTGAGCAGCTGCTGTACCTCTTCGAGCGTCGAGTCGGCAGCCGGCAAGATCAAGTCAGAGTCCGCCAGTTCCTCGTCCGGCACGCGGGTTCCCGCTGTACGAATGCGGTCCAGCAACGTATGAAGAGCTTTTGTCAGCTGATCTTGATCACCCGATGCGACGGCTTGCTCAACGGCATCATCGAAGGAATTGAGTGCGCGTACGGCGTCGTCGGAGAGGCGCCACTGACCCTCGTTGAGGATCCGAACGATCATCGCAGATCACCCTGTGGCTGAGCCGGAGGCGCCTCCTGACCCTGGCTCGGTGGCGCCTGGTACTCCTGCGGTGACTGTGCGTCAAGGCTTGGCGGTTGCGCCTGGGTTGGCGGCTGCGGAGCCTGCGACGGAGCTTGCTGACCTCCAATCGCCTGAGGTGCGGCCGATGGACCAGCACCGAGTGCTGCCTTCATCCGTGCGAGCTCGCTCTCCACGTCGGAGGTGGAGGCCAACTGTTCCAACTCGAGGGTGATGTCGTCCTTGGCTGTCCCCGTGGGATCGTCCAGAGCACCACTGGCCAACAGCTCATCGATGGCACCGGCACGGGCCTGCATCTGCGCTGTTTTGTCCTCGGCCCGCTGGATCGCCAGGCCGACGTCGCCCATCTCCTCACTAATGCCAGAGAACGCTTCGTTGATCCGGGTCTGCGCCTCGGCGGCAGAGTAGGTGGCCTTGATCGTCTCCTTCTTGGTGCGGAAGGCGTCCACCTTTGCCTGCAACCGCTGGCTGGCGCGAGTGAGCTTCTCCTCCTCTCCCTGCAGCTGTGCATGTTGAACTTGGAGATCACTCAACTGTTGCTGCAGGCCGGACCGCCGGGTTAGGGCTTCGCGAGCCAAATCCTCTCGACCGACCTCGAGTGCTTTTTGGGCCTGATTGGTCAGCTTGTCGGCCTGTGTGTTCAGCTGATTGGCTTGAAGCTCGATCCGCTTACGACTGGTCGCCACGTCGGCCACACCGCGGCGTACCTTCTGCAGCAGCTCGAGCTGCCGCTGGTAGGAATAGTCGAGGGTTTGGCGCGGATCTTCCAGTTTGTCCAAGGCCTTGTCGGTCTTAGCACGGAAGATCATCGAGATCCGCTGAAAAATGCCGCTCATGAGGTGTCAGCTGGTCCTTCCAGACTCCGGTTTCACGGCCGGGGGCCGCTCGCAGGTTTCCACCGTATCTCTGGAGGAAAAGCGAACACAGCGAGGGATGAGGGTAGTTTCGTCTTTGGGGTGATCCCCCTGAGACAATCCAGGGCTAGATCGCCGAACCCCTGCTCGCGCACCACGAGAATCTACGAGAGGGACCCGTGGCACTCTTCCGCCGCCATACCGAGGCCGCCGCGCCGGAGCAGCCGGCGGCAACGATTGATCATGCTCCGACTGGCAAGAAGGGCCGTCCGACGCCGACTCGGAAGGAAGCCGAGGCAGCCCGCCGCCAGCGTGTGACAACGACGCTTAGCAAGAAGGAAGCCCGGGCCGCTGCCAGTCGCCAGTCTCGAGCTGAGCGGATGAAGGCTGTCAACGCCCGAGAAGCCGCACCTGAGAAGGTGTTGATGCGTGATTACATTGATGCGCGCTTCAACTTGGGCGAGTTCCTGCTGCCTTCAGTCGTGGTGATCTTGGCAGTAACCCTTCTCGGCAGCTATTGGCCCAGGGTGACCGTGATCGCCACATTGGCGATGTACTTGTTCATCTTCGGAGTGTTCGTTGACGGGTATCTCATGTGGCGGAGGTTCAAGAAGGTGCTGGCCGCCCGGTTGCCGAAGGCGTCGCCGAAGGGGCTACTGATGTATGGAATGACCCGTAGCACCCAGATCCGCAGGTTCCGATCACCTGCTCCTCGTATCAAGCGCGGGGACCCCTACTGAGGTGCATAGCGAGGTGGTCCGATGAGCTGGCACTGGGTGCCCGACCAAAAGCCCGCGTCCAGCCGATCCAATCCCGATCTGCCCTCGATCAGCCGGAACTTCCAGACCCAGGGTGAGGCGGAGAGCTGGCTCGGTGAGTTCTATCCGAGTTTGCTGGCTGCCGGCGTGCGCGCGGTCAGCCTCTATGAGGCCGACCGGCTCGTCTACGGACCCATGTCGCTGGAGCCCGACGTCTAGGCGCTGTGCTGAGCTGCCTACGCAGCTCGGCGACCGCTAAGGTCTGTTGGTGGCGACCCCTGACTACATTGCCGCGATCCGACGCGGGTACGGACACGGCAGGCTATTGCTGCCAGGCGTGTCAGCGGTAGTGCTCCGTGCTGATCTTGAGCTCGACCGAGTGCATCTGCTGCTGACACGACGTAGCGATACCGGGCGGTGGAGCTTGCCAGCAGGCATTGTGGAGCCGTTCGAGCAGCCCGCCGCTGCAATCCTTCGGGAGCTGCTTGAGGAGACCAGAATCACGGCCGAGGTTGAGCGGCTCGCACTATTACGGACCGACCCCGACGTCGTATATCCCAACGGCGACAGGTGCCAGTTCGTCGCAATGTGCTTCCGATGCCGCTACCTATCTGGTGAGGCCCAGGTGGGAGACGAGGAGTCCACCGAGGTCGCCTGGTTTCCCGCCGATGAACTACCCGATGAGCTCACCGACATCCAAATGCGCCGCATCCGCTGCGCCTTGGAAGATCGAGACGATTGCGTTTTTGATCTTTAGTACACCCCTTTTATTGCACTGCTCGCGCAGCGCGCTTGGAATCCACCGCCGCCGTCGCTCGCAGAGGAAGAACACCTCCGCTCGCTCCTTCTCCGTGCGGCGGCGCGCGATTCCCGACGCTTGCAGTGCGCGGACACTACTTAACCCTCGCGGACACCAGGAGTAACAAACGGCGGCTTGGTGATCACAAAAGACTCCTGACGGTTCCTAATGTCCACCCTCACCACGTCATCGTTGTTCAGACCGGCCTCGATCAACGCCAGCGCGATGCCGATCTTGAGC
>DATDKX010000164.1:0-2610 GCA_036519615.1 Propionibacteriaceae bacterium | reverse complement strand
CGGGCAGGGGTCCGCGCTCGCGATGGTGGAGGCCTACGTACTGGCCGCGGAACTGACCCGGTCGAGCGATCACGTCGAGGCCTTCGCTCGCTACCAGGAGCGGCTCGGGGATTTCCTGCGCTCCAAGCAGGATGCCGCGGTCGGCCTGGGTCCGGCGTTCGCGCCGAAGAATAGGCTCCAGCTTCTCGTACGGAACACCGTGATGAGGTTGATGGGACTGCCAAAGGTTGCAGAGCTGGCCATGGGAAAGAGCTTCCATGATGCCGTCGAGCTACCGGCGTTCGCGACCGCTTGAGCCGGCCAGCCTGATCCCATGGTCCGACCCCGATTCGCCAAGCTTTCCCAATCCCAGCAGGAGGCGATCTTTCGCGCGGCCCTCGACAAGTTCGCCGCTCATGGGTTCCACAACGCCTCACTCAACCGGTGATCGACGCGGCGGGCATCTCCCAAGGGCTCGATGTACTACGACTTCGACGGCAAGGAGAATCTGTACCTTTGACGTCACCCGCGTCGAGCTCGAGCGCCTCTTCGCCTGCGTCGGGCCCTTCCCGATTCCGACCGAAACCGATCCGGCACCGTCTGGTCGACGTTCGAGGGCTACTACCTTCGCCTGATGACCACGCTTGCCTCCCCGCAACTCGCCGCACGGATCCGTGGCCGGCTCGCCGCATCGAACAGCGCGCTACAGCAGGCGCAGCAGGAGCTGGCGCAAGCGACGTTGCCATAGATTCAGGAGGCCTGGCCGCCGGCCAGCGGGCGGGAGCTGTGCACGATGACCTGCCGTCTGGACTGCTGATCGCCGTCGTCGTCGGAATGGGTCAGGCGATGGACAGCTGGCTGGTAACCCGTCAGCCGGACGCGGAGGATCTGCCGCAGCTGGTCGGGGCGCTCGTCAGCATGATCCGCGGAGCGTTCGAGCCGTGAGCTGTCGGTAATGCACCACTGAAACCCGGCCTGACGGGATGCTCGGCTAGCGTGGCCCAGAGCACGTTGACCCGGCGGCGAGCGAGGGCGATCACGGCTTGGGTGTGCCGCTTGCCTTGAGCTCGTTTGCCTGCCTTGGAGGCTGGGCTGCGTTGGATACTGATCATGGCCGACGTGTAGAAGACTCGTTGCAGTTGCCGGTTGTAGCGCTGGGGCCGGTGCAGGTTCCGGTGCGGTAGCCCGAGTCGCGCGGCCTGGGCGCGAGGCCGGCGTAGCCGGCGAGGTGGTCGGCTGAGGCGAATCCGGCCAGGGAGCCGCCGATGGTGGCCAGTAGCTGGGCGCCGAGGACGTCACCGATCCCAGTCAAGCTGGTGATGATGGCGGCGTCCGCCTGGCTGTGGAAGATGGTCGCGGCCTCTCGGTCGATGACGGCGAGTTGTCGGTCGAGCTCGAGTATGGTCTGGGCCAGTCGAGCAATGATTGAGGCGGCGGCTGCTTCGCCGGAGGTCTCCATTGTTTGCCGGCCGGCCGCCTGGGCGGCGGCTGTGGCGAGCCGGGTAGCGCCGCGGACTTGGCGCTTCTCCAACCAACGAGCCAGCCGAGCCTGGCCCAGCTGACGGATTGCGGTGCGGCTCTGGAAGCCGCCAATCAAGATCAGCGGGCCCTGCCTGGTGAAGTCCAGAACTCGTTCCAGGGCAGGAAAGATGCCGATGAGGAGGCCGCGGAGCCGGTTGATGCTGCGGGTCCGGTCGGCGGCCAGATCGGCGCGGTAGGCGGTCAGCAGCCGCAGCCGCACAATGTCATCGTCAAGCAGCCGTAGCTGGCGCAGATCGCGTCGCATCCGGGCCTGGTCGGCGATGATCGCGGCGTCCCTTGCATCGGTCTTGCCCTCACCCCGGTAGCCAGCCGATGCCCGGTTCACCGCGATCCCGGGAAGGTGGAACACCGGTTGATCGCGGTGCAGCAGCAACGCAATCATCAACGCGGCCGCCCCGTCGGCCAGGTCAATCGCCCACGTCAGGTCCGTGACACGGTCGCGAATCACATCGATGAGCGCGGCCAACTCCAGCTCGTCGTTGACCACCCGGCGTGACAGGAACCGACGCCCGTTACCGTCGATCAGCACAACGTGATGGTGTCCCTTCCCGGCGTCGATGCCGACCCAGCCCTGCTCAACTCGATCCATCACCTGCTCCTTCGATCGGTCCAGTACGGCAGTCCCATCGACAAGCTCACCGTCTGTTCCCTAGGCAGCGATGAAGTCGCAGATCTCAATCAGCGATCAAGCCGTCAGCGGGCCTCGAGCGGCCAATCAAGTGCAGCCATCGATTGGCAGAAAACTGACAGCCATACCCGACGCCCAGGGATCGTCTCCGGACCCTACGACGACCCGGCGACAGTCAAGAGGCTAGGGAAAACTGACCCCCTAGCGGCAGGGTGGTTTCTATCGACGGTCGCAACACTTCCTAGATCCTGGAGGTTGTGTTGCCGTCGTCTCGTCGTGTGAAGAAGGGGCCGGGGCGGCGTCCGCAGTCGGCCAAGCGTCAGCGGTTCGTGGAGCTACGGGAACGAGGGTGGAGCATCCTCGCCGCCGCTCGTGATGTCGGGGTTTCCCGTACGACGGGGAACAACTGGTCATGTGGTTACAAGGCGTACCGCCGCGGTCAGGTCGTCGGGTTTGTACCT
>DATDKX010000163.1:0-9294 GCA_036519615.1 Propionibacteriaceae bacterium | reverse complement strand
GCACATCCCGACCACGCCGACCCCGGGACCGCCACACTCACGGTAGGCCGACGCTGCGAGTGCCCGCAGCCACCCGACGACGGGGCTCGTGCGGTCGGCCAGCTTCGTGAACTCCCGCGCCACGCAGACCCGCAGGATCGACCGCAGGATCTCGCGGCCATTCGCCGGGGCTGCGGGGCGCCCGTACAGGGACGGCAGGTAAACGGTGTACCCAGCAGCGATGAGCCGACGGGCGAAATCGATGACGCCCGGATGCAGGCCGGGGATCTCGTGGAGCACGAGAACCGCTGGCCCCGAACCACCCCGGAAGACCTCATATGTGCGCCGGTCGTGTGTGAAGTCGAACGCCTGGAACTCCGGGCCGATCTGCTTGCTGAGGCTCATACCGACTGCTCCCATCCATGGTCCGCCCAGCATGGTCGCGGGCCACCCCCCGACCGCAAATGGCGAGCGGAAGGCCACAGCGAAGCACCCGGCATGTACCTGCCCCAACTACCGAACGCCCTCGACAGCACCATTCAACGCCACCCCTGATCATCCCGTAGCCCGATCCCGATCGGAGATATGAGCCAAGCGTGACTGTTCGTCGCGCTCAGGGTTCCGCAGCTGACACGCAGGTGTGCTGGCTCGCCGTGCTCGATACGAGCCCTGTCGGCGCGGCTGGTCAGTGGGCGCCGGTTACGGCCTGAGGATGTGCGAGATGTGAATGGCCTCTCCGGTTCTGGTGGCTTGGGCCGCATCCGCTCGATGGTCCGGTACACCGTGGATCGCCCGACGCCGAAGAGTTCGGCGAGCTCAGCCTGAGTGTAGGTGCCGAGGTCGTGCAGCTCCAGCAGGTGCTTGGCCTGGTTCGGCTTCAGCTTCGGCTGCTTGCCGCGCAGCCGACCCTTGGCTTTCGCTACTTTCATCCCTTCCCGGGTGCGCAGCCGGATCAGATCCGCCTTGAACTCCGCCACCATCGCCAGCACGTTGAACAGCAGCCGCCCCACCGGGTCGGTCGGATCATGGATCGACCCGCCAAGGCTGAGCTTGACGTTTCTGTTCGTCAGCTCGTCGAGGATGTCCCGGGCGTCGGGCAGCGACCGGGCCAGCCGGTCCAGCTCGCGTGCAATCCGTTGCGCTGGGCGGTGAGATCTTGTTGCTCTGTTGATACGCGTGCGTATCCCACCGGTAGTT
Source organism: Propionibacteriaceae bacterium (assembly GCA_036519615.1). Lineage (GTDB taxonomy): Bacteria > Actinomycetota > Actinomycetes > Propionibacteriales > Propionibacteriaceae > Microlunatus. The sequence goes on along the minus strand of DATDKX010000163.1, from coordinate 8,118 downwards.
CATTCATCCACCTGCGATGACGCTGACCGGCCAGCCCGTCAAGTACTCCACTGAGACGGCCCGCAAGCGGGTCGGTTTGTGGGACGCCTCGGTCGGCCTTCTCTCGCTGTCCTAACGACGAGCCTTGGAACTGTCGGTGCCTAGCGCCAGGCCGTGATTATGACCACTGCCGATGACAGCAGCAGGGTGCCCGACGGCTACACACGTGTTGACCCGTGGGTTATCTCGGCCAGTTCGGACGCAGAGATCGCCTTCATGACCCCGGTCTTCGTCGCTCGGGAATGCTTAGGATCCCGCGTCTACAACACCGACGGCAGTATCGGTCACGTGGAGGTCGAGTTCGACGGCTCTGTGTGATCTTGATGTTCTACCCACAGCCGAGCTGGGCACGTGATGCCCTACGTTCAACAGTCCCTGGCTGCCGAACTCGCCGGCGGCGGCAACAAGTAGGCCGACCTAGAAGCCCGTAAGACGTTCGCCGGTCTCCTTGGGGTAGCCTGCGATCCGCTAATCGGGCACGTCAACTCGCGCTCAGGCAGCGGCTGCTGCGCTCATCGAGCACTTCCTTGAATTCATTCAGTCGCCGCCCGGGGTCCTAGACCTCGTCTGCCTCGAGTTCGGCTTCGATCTCGGCCACGGCCACGTCGATCACGAAGTCGAGGGCCTGCGTGATCTTCGCCGCCGCCGACACCACACGCGCCGTTCCGACGACGGGCGCCACCGCAACTAGCACGCCCTGGACGTCCTCCAGCGTGACGCCCACCTCGGCGGCCGGGTCGACGTTCAACACGTACGAGGCGGCGGGAGCGTCAACGGCAACTAGGGCGGCCAACCGGGCGAGCATGTGTTCACGCGCCTCCAGGCTGCTGTGATCCACCGACGCTGCGGTGATCTCGGTCAGGGTGTCCAGTACGGGCCGGTCGTCGGGCATGCGGTACCTCTTTCTCGTTTGGTCGATGTGCGCCGGGGGCGGGCTTGCAGCGGCGACCTCATCCTGCCAGTAGGTGGTCCGCGAGACCACACGGCGGGCCGCGGTGGGACTACCTGCTGCGAGCCTGATCATCGCCATCGTCGGGGTTGACTGTCACACCGGGACGAGTCCGGGGAAACTGTTCGCAAACAGCAGGTAACGGCGCCGATCGACGCGCTCATCACTGAGAAGCTGCGGCCGCTCTGGCGCGCCGTGCTTGGGTATAGGGAGTTCGGGGACGAAGACCTGCTCGATCCGTATGGCCGGTGGCCGTCGATCTGGTTCCAGCAGATGGACACACCGCGCCGGCAACGCAATCGCATCCATATCGACGTCTTCGTGCCGCACGACCAAGCCGAGGCGCGGGTCGCAGCGGCAATCGCCGCCGGCGGGCGCCTGGTCAGTGACCAGCACGCGCCGCCGTGTTGGTCACTCGCTGACGCCGAGGCAACGAGGCCGATATAGCCACCTGGATGGGTCGCGAGTGAGAGCGAGTCCACGGGCGATCGGATCGACCCCTGCCAGTGCCGATGGCGAACACGCGATCTGTACCCGTCCAATGAGGGAAGGTGAAACGATCTCGCCAACGCCCACTGGGAGGCCGGCCGGCGGGCCGAGGCGCTGCCCCTGCTGGAGCGCATCCTCGCTTGAGCGGACCCTTGCCGACCGCGAGCGAATCCTCGGCCCGGATCACACGGACACGGACACCCTTGCCAGCCGCAGCAACCTCGCTCCCGCGTATCGAGAGGCAGGCCTAACACGTGCAGCAGATGCCAACAGGCGGCCAAGCGTCGGTAACCGACGACGGTCGGGGCAGTTCCGAAAGCGCAGAACCACGAGGTGGTGACACCCTCGCCCTCATCGCGATCAGCGCATTGACAAGTGCACTCGGCGAGCTTGATCGCAGGCACCGAGCCCAGCACACCCTCTCAGGGTGGCAAATTTCATCTGTCATATCTGCCTTATCGCTTATGACCCGCCGTGAGAGGTGGGGCATTTCGAGTCCGCAATCGGCTTGTGCGACCGCCCTGATCACCGTGGCCTTCGGCTCGGTCCCACGTCGAGGACGTCCGGCTCCGGTTGGAGTTGCGGACAGTTCCTCCATTCGTCGCATGTCTTGGTACACCGTCGTGCCCAGGAGGTTCACCCGACACCCGGCTGAAGAAGAACCGGGTCGGGGTACGGCTTCAGGTGGTCTCGAACACGATCTCCACCGGCCGCGCGATCTCGATCTCACCCTCAATGCGCCGCCTGACAGGCACCGAGCTGTGCGCCCACGGACAGCATTGCAATGCGGCGTCTGTAGCGGTACATGGACTTCCTGACCGCCGGAAGAACTAACTTCTGTTACCCGCGGCGGACCGAGATCCATCGGTCATTCTGCCTATGGCTTTATGACGGTGATTGCGGTTGAGTGGGTATGAACCCTAAATGTCTCTGAAGTCCTATTCCGGTGTGCCGGCCTTCGTCATGCGGCCACCGTGGGGCGTGCTTCGAGCGCTACCGCGGTTGGTTCAATACGAAGGTCAACGCCGGGCCTCGTCTTGAGGAGGTTGCAGTGAGTGTGTTGCGATTCGACCCGTTCGGTGATCCGTTCCGGCAGATGGATCGGCTGACGAACCAACTGCTGTCGGGAACTCGGACGCCGATGGGGATGCCGATGGACGTGTGGCAAGCCGATGATGGGTTCCACGTCTCGCTGGACCTGCCCGGCGTGGATCCGTCCAGTGTGGACATCAGCACGGAGCGACACGTCTTGACGATCACTGCAGAGCGGCGCCCGGAATACCAGCAGGGTCAGAACGTGCTCGTGGCGGAGCGGCCTCAAGGAAGCTTCACGCGGCAGTTGCAATTGGGCGACACGGTGGACTCGGAGAACGTCCAGGCGAGGTATGCCGACGGCGTCCTGCATCTGATGCTCCCGATCACGCAGGCTGCCCAGCCGCGCCGGATTCAAGTGCAGATCGGCGGTGGCAGCGAACGTCAGATCGAGGTCGAGGCCGAGCCGGCGGAATCGGCTAGCGCCTCCGGGGAGTCCACCCAAAGCGACTCGTAGGGAGAAAGTCTCTCTGCTTTGACCAGGCTGTACTCGCTACTCGCCGATCTCTGCAGGGTATCCTCCTCAAACACGACCGGCCTGCGACACGTGATGGCCACGTGTGTGAACAGCCAACTTTCGCCATGACATACATCGTTGCCGAAGTCGCGAGGTCAGGCGGTACTCACGCTCCCGCGAGAGCCCGTAGCCCCGATTTACGGGTCATACGACAGAGTCGATTACGAGGCCGTGTCCGACCCGCTGAACCGCTTGAATGATCGCGCCAGTCATTATCTGCCTAGCGGCTCCGAGGTTGCCGCCCTATCGCCGCTCAGTTCCTTGTGTACTGGACTCAGCTTGCCGACTCCCGATCACTCGAAATTTGCCCGGTCGCGGGGCCGATTACTTACTCTGAGGCGGCGCGTCCTGGCCCATGTAGATCACATTCTCGACACTGTTATAAACGTACCGCTCGCCCGCTTTCAGGGCGGCGGCGTGCGCCTCGCAGACCATTGTCTCGGAGAGGCCCCCCTGACCTTGATCAATCACGAAGTTTCGCCTGGCCCGCTCCTGGCACCGGAGAACTTGGCACTGCAGCACCCGTTCAGTATCCCGCTCTTTGAGATGCACATTTGGCCTTGGGGGATGGTGATGAAGCGTGACACCCAAGATCGCCAGCTTTGATTTGCGCCAGCTTCGCCGCATAGGCCGCGGCCAAGATGATGCAGCCAACGGCTCTCTCTATAGGTGGCTTAATCGAGTAAGTATTCGATGCAGTGGGGCATGGACTACCCCTACGAGGCCTTACACGGTAGGTCTCCCTGCGCAGCGTGATCATCACCCAGCGGGGGCATGGTTCGGTGTGGCCAGGCGAACAGCGTCGCCGATGAGGACGGTGCGGCCGATCCAGTCGTTCTCCACAAAGCCGGAATCCTCGCTGCCAATCGATACGACGATGTTGAGGCGGAATCGGCGAGCCTCGAAGCGGCCCTGCGGATACAGCTCCCGCAGACGGTCAATGGTCGACGTGGTAAGCAGGTGCACGATTGGCACTGTCGAAAAACGTCCCGGCCGCATCTCAAAGTCGGTCACGGTGTCTCTGTACTCAAGACCCGCCAGGTCGGGCCAATGCTCCTCCGCGACGCCTGAAGTCATCCCCCGGCTCGCGCGTCCACGAAGGCTATATCCCGGCCGAATGCGCGCGAAAGAATCTGCTCCAGGTCAGTTCGATCCTTGCTAACCACTTCTCCGTGAGGAAGCGTGATCCGAACCGGGGAAATCCGTCCTCCGAGTTTCGGAGGCTCGGCGTAGGTTGCCCGAAAGTCAAAGAAGAAGTTGCCCCACTTCCTCGGATTCCTGGCCCCCGACGTTGCCGGTGGCTCGGTCCACAACGGCGAACTGCCGGTCCCCGAGCAGCCCGCGGTCGGTAACCTCGCAGGAGTTCAACTCCTCTCCCATCATCGACTTCACCGGATACCGCCAAAGCGCCACAACCGAACCAGCCCGAGTCTGCCCTGCCGCGGAAGGCGTCGCATCGGTCTGCATAACCTGCTCCTGTGGGAGCTCGATTGTCCAGATTTCAGGATCAGGTCCGAGCGGCTCTGGCGTCAACGATGAAGCCCGAACCGAAGAGGTGCGCATAAGTCTCTCCTTCTGCCTGACCCGCCGACGTGGCCACACCGATCGCCTCGCCTGGTGGATCCCGGAATGGTTCTGCTGCCTTGTGGCGCTGTTGGGTGGGTCGCACAGGCCGCTACCATGCGACTCACCCGCTATGGATCATCCCGAAGTCGGTGGCCAGGCCAGCGGTGGCCTCCGCCTGGAGTGGTGGCAGGGGCAGGGTCCGGGTCATCAGCCGCTGGTCGGCGGTCGCTGCATCTCGCGGGAAGGCTGATCCTGGTGCTGGCTGACCGCGTCGGACCTTCGCGTTCCGGTCGCTTCATCGGCTGCTTTTGAGGTGGCTTGGCGATCGGTTCGGTCAGATATCGTGCCGCGCGTACTGTGGGGATTACCAGAGAACATTGCTGCTGACATCCGGTTGGTAGGTCCCTGGCGCTCACTATCTGGCCCTTGTAGTGGCCTCTACGGACTTCGACATGCATCCTGCTGACTCGCCAACCATCCGTGCAGATAACGTGGCGCCCGACCTCTGCCGCACTTGCGGACATCCGCTTTCAGCGCACGATGCCATCAGCCTGCGGTGGTGCGCTGCCAGCGAACTCGGCGTGGAGAACCGAGCTTGCATTTGTTCCGGTGTCGTTCGGGCCGCCCTGGTGTTCACGCACTACTGACCTCGCCCGGTTCGGCAGTGGGGTCCAGCGGCAGAAGGCGGCAAGCCGGTCCGTCACAGGCAGCGGCGTCCGTCCTCGTGCGCACGGCAGCTCGCGTGGACATTTCCCGGTTCGGAAACGTCCGCAGGAGCATCCCGGCCGGATTAGGTCGTGCGATAACGCGTCTTGCGACGCTTGCGAGGTTCGCCCCGCGATCTTTCCTCCTCGATCTGTCGGATCAGGTCTTTACGCACCTCCGCGAGGGCATGATCAAGGTCGCGCTCGTGAGAGGTGGCCACGAGGTGCGCCCGTCCCGCTAGCCAGGCTTGAAGGGCGACCTTCTGGTCCGGGCCCTCGGTGTCTTTCAATGACACCTCGAGGTTGACCTGGTCATGTTCCCATCCAGCCAGGTGCGGCGCGAGTGCGGACAGGGCCCCGAGGATGCGCGGCCGGTCGGCTGCCGCGAAGCCGGCGCCGAGACGCAGACGCTCATCCAGGGTCGCTGTTGGGCTGTTCTGGGTTCCGCTCATCGGTGCGTCTCTCTCGTGGAGTGCCTTCCTCACTGCGTTCTCCTGATCTCATCGACCGACAATGACGCGGGCGGCTTCTTTGGTTTGGTCGAAAGCCGTGATGTTTCCCTGCAGGGATTCGAACTAAGCGCGTCATGGCGACAAGCGAGCTTGCACAGGCCGCTCAACACAGTCCGGTCGGTTTTTGCGACGGCCGGTCCGTGCTTGACTTTTACGGCGTTCAAGTGCCGATCCACGCTGCCAGCGCTGTCCTTAGCGATCCGGGACCGGCACCACAGGGGCTATTGGAAGCCGTTCTACTACCTGCTTGAAGACGCCGACTTTACGGTGATGCTGGTCAACGCCCGGCAAGTCAAAGAACCTGCCAGGCCGCAAGAGCGATGTCTCCGACGCCGCCTGGCTGGCTCAACTCGGCGCACACGGCCTGGTCCGCGGCTCCTTCGTCCCACCCGCCCCGATCCGCGAGCTGCGGGATTGACCCGGGCCCGCACGGCGATGCTTCGAGAACGCGGCCGAGAGATCCAACGGCTGGAGAAGCTGCTGGAGGACGCCGGGATCAAACTGTCCTCGGTCGCCACCGACATCACCTGCGTGTCCGGCCGGTTGATGCTGCAAGCGTTGATCGATGGCCAACACGACCCGGCCGCGGTGGCCGACCTGGCCAAGAGACGGCTGCGCGCCAAAATCCCGGAGTTGACCGAGGCGCTGACCGGCCGGTTCAGCGACCACCACGCGTTCCTGGCCGGCATATATCTAGACGCCATTGACCAACGCAGCCAACAAATCGCGGACCTAACCACCCGGATCGAGGTGGTGATCGAGCCGTTTCGCTCCTTCTGCAACCTCATCGACACCATCCCAGGAATCAGCGAACGATGCGCGGAAGTGATTGTGGCCGAGACCGGCGCTGACATGAGCATCTTCCCGACTGCGGCACACCTGGCCTCCTGGGCCGGAACCTGCCCGGGCAGCAACGAATCCGCGGGTCGAGTCAAGTCGACCACGACTCGCCCCGGCAACCCCTACCTGAAGGCTGCACTCGGCGCCGCCGCCTTATCCATCGCGAACACCCACGGCACCTACCTCGCCACCAAGTACCGACGCATCGCCGCCCGCCGCGGACCCAAGAAAGCGCTCGTCGCAATCGAACACACCATCTTGATCGCACTCTGGACCATGGCCCACACAGGAGCGCTCTACGACGACCCCGGCGCCGACTACTACACCCGCCGCGACCCCGAACGCACCCGCCGCAACGCGGTGAACCAACTCCAGAGGCTGGGCTACCAAGTCACCCTCGCCCCGGCCGCCGCCCCAGCATAAGCGGCTGCAACCAGGGGAATCTTCGCGTCAGAAGTAGATGGTGAGCCAGATCAATTCCTCCCCTTCCATTTAACTCCCGCTTATGGTGAGGTCCGTGTTGCGCATGGGTCCTGGACCTCTCGCCCTGCGAGCGCTCCTGGCGTTCTGTTTTTCCGCCGGTCGTCGCGTCGGCATTCGCGCCTCCGGCGAGGAGTGCCGCACACTGCCGACGTCGGCCAGCCCCGAACGCAGGGCGGCGCCGGAGCTGGTGTTCGGGTCGACGAAGGCCAACAGCTTGAACAAGGCGACTGGGGCGACGCTGGCGATCAGGATCAAGATCACCTCGCGGTGCGGTGCCGACGGCCTACTGGGTCCCTCGGCCAGACTATTGGCGACGCCAGTAGTGATCTGGACGCCGATGCCCAACACGAGCACCATCGGCACCGGGGTGAATGCGGCGGCGAGGAACCCGCACAGGCTCTTCCAAAACCAGGTCCGTCCAGCGTCGGAACCAGGCTGGCCGCGGCGAGCGGCGTGCTGCGGCCGGCACGATCAACGGGCGATGCGGGTGATCGTGACCAGCAGATGCCCGATCGCGGCCAGCTACAACAACAACCGCAGCAAACCGAGCACCGTGGCGACGGTACCGTCGGTGGCTTCTGTCTTTCCGCGATCTCGCCCACAGGTTCGGGATCCCGGTCGAGGTCCGCTAAGGGAACACCCGGAAAGAGATTCGTGAGCCAGGCACGCGAGCGGTTCGCGAGGTGCAGGTGCGGGCGGAGTGACGATTTAGGCGTGATGGCTTGTTGACCAAATGTCAGCGATCATGATTGCCAGTTATCAAATCGTGACCTAACGTGGCATTACTGTGCGGTGATTGCAGGTGACGTGACCGTCATGCACCGCTCAGTAGGCACGTCCGTCACAGTTCTCAAGATGTGCTCAGATCTGGGGAGGTCTGAGTCAGCTCTAATGAGAGCTGCGCGCAGGACTCGGGGAACGCAGGAG
>DATDKX010000162.1:0-18037 GCA_036519615.1 Propionibacteriaceae bacterium | reverse complement strand
CCGTCGATGGCATCCCGGCAGGTCGTGCTTGGGAATCGGAGCTTTATGCCCAACTGCGGAAGGCTGACGCTGTTGTCTTTTTGGCTAGCGCCGCCTCGGTTGCCTCACAGTGGTGTTTCGCCGAACTGAGCCTGGCCCGCTCGCTTGGCAAACCGGTCTTTCCGCTGCGCTTGGACGACGGCATCCGACTGGGATTGCTCAACGACGTGCAGTGGATCGACCTAGGCGAAGGCGAGACAGCGTTCATCAGATTGTTTGCGTGATTGCGACGCGCAGGACTGGATCCGACGGATTCTTTCGCATGGGATCCAAACCGGCCACCGTACCCGGGGCTGGAGTCCTTACTGGCGATGATGCCGCCGTGTTCTTCGGCCGTGACCAAGAGATCAACCGGCTGGTGGAGCTGTTGCAACCGACGCTGCAGCGCGCACCTGGCCGCTTCGTTGCCATCGTTGGCCCCTCGGGCAGCGGCAAATCCTCCTGATGCGAGCCGGGTTGCTGCCCCGTTTGGAGCGGCTGACCTCGCGCTGGGTGGTGTTGCCGGCGTTGGTACCTGACAAACAGCCCACCCGTAACCTGGCCCATTGCACATCCGCCGCCTTCGCCGCCCATGGCCAACCACGTCCCATTGAAGATGTGTCAGCGGCGTTGGGACGTGGCGGTGCGGGGCTGGTGGAGCAGGCGGTGGAGCTTGGCCAGCTCGCCGGTGCCACCGTACGCGGCGGGGCTGTTGGTGGCGGCACCAATGTGTTGGTGGTCATCGATCAGGCCGAGGAGCTTCTCACCCGTACCGGGGTACGGGAACAGCAGGCGTTCATAGCTTTGGCGCCATTCTGTGAGGTGAGAGAGCCACATCGCCAATTCTGGCCGGGCCTGAAGACCACTCTCTAACGGGCCCGCGATCCCGGAGATTTCCACCATTTGCGGTTGAGGCTCCATTAAGGCTGGGGCCTCGTACAGCTAAGAATTTTGCCTCGTTAGCGTCCCACTTCGCCACGTCGAATTGTTTGTCGCCCCAGAGGACGCTTGGCTCGGTAGCTTGTCCGTAAATGCGCATTGCACTTGCGGCGAGATAGTTGGCCTCATCAATGGCTTTATGCCAGCCCTAACGACGATGTCGCGCTGATCCTCATCACTCAGAGTGAACGTTGCTGTCACTGCAGCCTCAGCCCTGTAGTCACAGTTGATGAGAGTTTGGATGGGGCTCGACGGCCGGTGATAGCCAAACGGCGCCTATAGCACGCGCGTTCACCGGATTGTTGCCGACATGCGGATCAATCCCGGCGGTCGATCCGGAGCGCCGTCAGCGCCGAGGTCCAGCTCTCCGCGGGCGGCTGCTCTTCTCCTCCTCCCAGATCCCGCAGACGCGGCACGACCCCCCTGACTCGCTCGGCGAGGATCTCGGCGAAGGTTTGGCGGCGCTCGAGGTATCGCAGCGAGACGTCGGGCCGGGTGGTGGCGATGGCCGCGATGCGGTCTACACCCACCCGGCAGTCGTCGGGCAAACCCGCCGTGAACGGCTTGCCCAGCGTGTCTTGAAACCAGAAGACGTGCCTGGCCAGCCGCGGCACGCGCTTCTCGCCGAGCAGCAGCACCCGACCGCTGGGGGCGCAATCGAATAGCGCGACCGACAGCGCCACCTCGGCGGCATTTTCCACGACAAAGCAGACGCGGTCGCCGACGTCGACCTCATAGGGCGCATGCGCTCCCGGCTGCACCTGCGGCAGGTCGGGATCCTGCGCCTCGTCCGCAGTGATTTCAACGTGGCCGCAGTCGAGCAGCCATAGCCGCAGGAGGCTGGGCAGGTCGCGGCAGGCGCGCGCCATCCGCAGCGGCGCTGAATAGGCGTGATAGTGCTCGACCGCCGCCAGCGCCCGGTCCTGCCGATCCGCGGGGATCACTGCCAGCACCGGCTCGTCCGCGGTCTGGCCGGTGCCGTGGACGTCGTCCACCAGCGCCCATCCGCCGTCGGCGCGGCGCGCAAGGGTCAGCTCTGCCTGTTCTCGCCCCACAAGCTCGATCAGTGGCGACGCGCCGAGTTGCGCGGCCAAGTCGGCGTCGTTAGGCACCAGCGCCACCTGTAAGCGCGCGTCGCGTCCGGAACGGACCAGGCGGCCGCGCGGGGCATCGGGCAGCACGAACGGTGTAACGGCCACCGCCTCGCTGCTGGCACGCTCGGCGCGTACGACGCGGATCGTGCCCTTGCGCGCGGACACGTCCCCGGCGCTGTCGAGCGGCGGGAATAGTGGCGGGTCGGCCCCATACACGCCGATTTCGGCGTCCACCGTGACGCCAGCCAGGGAGCCAGCGTCGACGCGATATCCGGCCGGCACCTGCACCACTGCATAGCCGGGATCGGTGTCATCGTCGGGACCGAAGCCGAAGACCCGACGGCCGAAGCGGCCGGACAGCCAGGGGCTCTGCCGCGGGTTCGCCTCCCGTACGGCCGCCTCGACGCCGCGCCAGATGCGGCCCCACCGAAGGTCATGCAACTCGGTCGCGGACACAGCGGACAGGCGCGCGATGAGCGCCCGCGTCAGCTCACCGTTAGATAACCCCTCCTCGCCAGCGGACTCGCGGGCGCGCTCGTCGTCGCGACAGGCAGCGATGACCTGGCATCGCTGCAGCGACCCCAGCGCGGAGGCGATGCCGCGCACCGACCCGGCAGACAGGTCCGCGCCGGCCGGCAGGGCCATCTCGGGAGTGGGCCAGAAGCGGTAGAGACCCGTGGCCTCAGCCGCGTCGAGACCACGGGTGGCGCCTCCGGAATTGCAGCAGTCGAGCACCACCGTGACCGCGGACGTCCGCGCGGCGATGCGCGCAATCAGCGTGTTGAGCTCCCAATCGAACAGGAGGCGGTATTCCGGTCCACGCTTCTTATCCTTGGGTAGCAGCGCCTCACGGGCAAAGCGCCGACCTCCGCCGTCGGACACAATGCACTGCGTGCCATGCCCGGAGTAGTAGATGAAGACCCGGTCCTCAGGACCCACCTCATCAGTGCCGAGCCGCTCCAGCGCCCCCCGCATCGTGTCGAGCAGAGGCAGCTCCTCGGCCACGTCGGTCTCATGGGCCGCTCCGGTGCGCGGTGCGGCTAGACGGCGGATGCAGGCGGGCGGCACCCCCACACGGTCCACCAAGAAACGCTGCACCGTATCGATGTCGTTGACGCACCCGGTCAACATCCCGCCGCCGTCGTAGGCGTCAATGCCGACCAGCAGGACGTGGTGCCGACCAGCCATCGCTAGAGCGGCTTGGGATATACCTGCGCGGCGAACGCGTGGTCGTTGGCAGTGATGTCCATGCCACCCACGATCTCCCGGCCGTCCAGCGTAAGCGAGCCGGGGATCTCGTAACACATGATCGAGTCCTCTTCCGCCGCGGGCGTGGCCAGCAGCGAGGACTCCTCCAACGGCGTCAGCACCTGATCGATCACTTCCTGACGCGTCCAGCCCTGAGATGCCATGAAGGCGCGGATCACCTTCTCGCGGTCCAGGCGCTGGATTATCGCCTGGCGCATATGTTCATGCGGGAAGCCCATCGTATGGCCCGCCTCGTGGCGCACCACGCGGTGGAACTCCGAGTCGCGCGTGCTCATCGTGAACGCCTCAAGGTTCATGGTCGGCCGGCGCGGGTCGATTAGCAGGACGTCGGTACCGAGGTTTGACCAGAAGCCCTCATCGCCCGGCGAGTCCTGCGCCGTCCAGCGCGCAATGCGCACCTGCGGGTCGGTGTTGGACGCCACGAAGCGGACGTTGGCCTTCTCGCTCCACGCGTTGAGGTGCGACAGGATGCGGTCCCGCAGGGCGCGATCGGGTGTCTCGATGAAGCCCACGGTGAGGTGCACACCGCCCTTGCCCCAATAGCGAGTCACGTCAAGAGCGAGTCTCTCGCCCTCGTTCCCCTCCGGCACATGGTCTTCCTCGAGGCCCGGCGGACGGTTGTTGGGATTCTGCTTGATCGCATTGGTGGCGGCGCGAGGCCACTCGGCGCGCGGCAGGTGTCGCGGCGTACAAGAAATGACGGCCGATTCCGGCACGACTCCCTCCTCTGACTGAAGGTGCACTAAAACTCCATTCTTTCGGAGTTTGTAAAGCCAGTACAGATACGATGAAGTCCACGCCTGGCCTGGCCTAAAGCTCAAGACGTTACAGCAGCCTTTACATCACATCGAGCCCGGCGGGCAGCTCCTCTGACCTTTGGTGATAACCCAGGAGCCTTCGCCACGCTGTGCAGTGAGCACCCAGCCGCCTCCTCCGGGGTGATCCAGCGGCACCGGCTGAACCGCGACGACGAGCGGCAAGCCAACCGGGCCCCGCACATGATCGTGATCTTGCGTCTGCGGGTCGATGCGCACATCCAGGCCTACGCCGCGAAGAAGACGGCGGAGGGCAGTCCAACCTTGAGATCATCCAGAAACAGCTCCTCACACGTAGTCGAGAACTCACGGCTGAAGAACTTTGAGGCGCCGAGTGCACATGATCAAAACGAGGAACCGGCCCTTGACACGCGATGAAGCATCCGCGGCAATACCGCACCGCGCTGCGGCTCACACAACGCTTCGCCGAAAGAAGCATCGACCTGGGCAGGAGAATTCTGTACAGGTTGCCGACAGCAGGATAGCGTGCCAACCATCGAGCGATCTTGAGGAAAAGACAAGCAGGAGGCGTTCGTGGCACGCCATCAACTGGGGGATGTCGTCATTCTGGTGCCGGGCATTCTGGGCAGCGTTTTGGCACGCGAAGGCAAGGAGATCTGGGCGCTGAGTACGGGAGGCGTGCTGCGTGCTCTGAGAACACTCGGCGGTAGTATCCGTGACCTGGCTCTCGTTGGCGATCCTCAGGGCGATCCGGGCGACGGGGTTGTCGCGACCAAGCTGATGCCCGATGTGCACATCATTCCCGGGCTCTGGGCGATCGATGGATATTCGGCGATAGCGACCATGATCAGGAGCACGTTCGACGTGGTCCCCGGGAAGACGTTCATCGAGTTCGCCTACGACTGGCGGCTGAGCAACAGGTTCTCCGCCGAGCGGCTCGCTGCCGTCGCTCTACCCGCGTTGCATGAGCAGCGCAAAGTCAATCCGAACGCCAAGCTCATCCTCATCGGTCATTCAATGGGCGGTCTGGTGTCGCGGTATTTCCTCGAGTGTCTGGACGGTGCTAAGGACACCCGCATGCTGATCACCTTCGGAACCCCTTACCGCGGTTCACTCAACGCTCTGGGTTTCCTCGCCAACGGTTTCACCAAGAAGATAGGGCCGTTCAAGATCATCGATCTTTCGACGTTCGTCGGAACTCTGCCGTCTGTTTACCAGCTCCTGCCGATCTACCCGTGCGTCAGCTCTGGCAGCGGCGCGCTGACTCGCGTGTCAGAGACCGACGGCCTCCCCGAGGGGGTCAACCAGGGCCGTGCGTACCGTGCTGAACACGAGTTCCATCGCGTCATTGAGGCTGCCGTCGCAGCCCGCGGTCCCGAGGCGCCGTACCTCATTCACCCTGTCGTCGGGATGACCCAGCCCACCTTGCAGTCGGCGTCGCTCGCGAACGGCACGCTCACCATGCTCTCCGATTACGAGGGAGCCGACCTCGACGGTGACGGCACTGTCCCGCGCGTGTCCGCGACACCGATCGAGTACGACGGTCGCAAACCCGACCCAGCCGTCTACGCCCCGGAAAGCCACGGGTCGCTTCAAAACGCTTTGTCTGTCCAGACGCAGATTCTTGGCCTTCTCACGCCGGTGGAACGCCCGGAGCGGTTCCGAGACGCCCGCGGCGGCCTTCGACTCGGGCTCGACGATCTTTATGCCTTGGGCGAGGAGATTGACGTGACGGTGGTCGCCACCACCCGTCGAGCCACGCTCGTCGCCACCGTGGCAGATGCCGACACCAGGCGCACGATCGCCGGACCGTCCCCCTTGCAGATGGCCGGCGATGGACTAACGCATACCGTCCAGCTGCCGCCGTTGCCCGAGGGCTGCTACCGGCTTACCGTCACAGCAGTTGGTGAGGGTGCCGCCAGCATCCATCCAGTGCATGGTCTCTTCCTTGTCAGTGGGGACGACACAAGCTAGCGCAGCCAGGAAAGGGACCCTTGATGGCGCAGTCCGTCTATGCCTTGCTTGTGGGCATCAACGACTATGAAGGCCGCGTGAACCAGCTCGACGGCTGCATCGAGGACGTAGTCGGATTCGAAGCCTTCCTCGAGGGCCACGTGACCCCCGAGCAGCTTCGGGTGCAGCAGCTGGTCGACAGGGAGGCGACCCGCCAAGGCATCATCGAAGGCTTCAGGAAGCATCTGGGCCAAGCCGGCCCTGGCGACGTCGCCATCTACTACTTTTCCGGCCACGGTTCCACCGAGCCGGTCGAGGCGCAGTTCTGGCATCTGGAACCCACCGGGCAGAACCAGACGATGGTCTGCTTCGACAGCCGCAAGATCGGCATCCCGGACCTTGCCGACAAGGAGATCAATGATCTGATCGGCGAGGTCGCGGCGCGAGGTCCGCACGTGCTAGCCATCTTGGACTGCTGCCATGCCGGTGGCGCCACACGAGACGTCGACGTACGCATCAGGTCGGCGCCCTCAATCACCAAACCTCGCCCGTTCGAGCAATACCTTCCAGAAGTGCAAACCGCTTGGCGGACCGCCACTCGCGACGCGGGCACGTCAGGAGCAATTTACGCAACCGAGCCTCCGCACCACGTGGCTCTGTCCGCATGCGAGTCCGGTCAGCTCTCGAAGGAACTGCGCATCGGCGACCGATACCGCGGAGTGTTCTCCGCCATGCTGCAACAGGCCCTCACCAGCTTGGGCCCTGGCGCCACCTACCGCGACCTGCTCGGCGCCACAGCAACCGGCGTCCGGGATAAGGTTCTGGAGCAGGAGCCGGTGGGATACGCATCTCCCAGCGAGGCCCTCGATCAGCCACTTTTCGGTGGAGTCCTGCGACTACACGAGCACGCCATCACGCTGGAGCACTACCGCAACCAGTGGTCGATCGACGCCGGCGTTGTGCACGGTATCCAGCCGCCGAGGGGCGACGACACAACCGTCCTCGCCGTTCTGCCTCCCACAGCGCAGGAGGGGCCTGCAGCCAGGCGACCACTCGGCCAAGTCCGGGTCTCTCAGGTAGAGCTGGCGCGCTGCCAGGTCACCATCGCCGGCGACTGGCAACCTAATCCCGGCGTGCGCTACCCGACGGTCGTCGTCGACCTGCCCGTTCCCCTGGCGACCGTCGAGATGCGGGGTGAGCAGTCCGGGGCTGCGCTAGTGCGGACGGCACTCGCCACCTCACCACATGTTCGAGAGGGAGTCTTGGACCCAGGCATCGACGGAGACCGGTTCGTCATCCTCACCGAACGCAACCAATTCCTTGTTGCTCGTGCCGACGGAACCGAGATCGCCGGTCCGGCACCCGCCACGGACGAAGGGGCCGCGACCGTGGTCCGCCGGCTGGAACACCTGGCCCGTTGGCACCTGATCAAGCGGCTGGACAACCCCGGCTCGGCGATCGCCAACACGGTCACCATCGACATCGTGCCGGCCGAGTCCAGCGAGGCCCAGCCACCGCGCCCTGGCGATCGAGCACCCATCACCCCGTCGACCGACGGCCAAATCCATCTGCATTACAAGCCCGCGGGCACCACCTGGCAGCACCCGTATGTGTGGATTTACCTTCACAACGGCAGCCCTCGAGATCTGTACTGCACGCTGCTGGACCTGACCGACCGCTACCGATGCCACAGCCGACTGTTCCCAGGCACGCTCATACCTGCCGGAGCAACAACCGTAGCCTTCGACGGTCGGCCCGTCGACGTGTCCATTCCCAAGGAGCGCCTCGCCGCGCCCGGGGCAGAGGTGTATGACTGGCTTAAGCTCATCGCGTCCGAGCAGCGTTTCGCTCCTGAGGGATATGAGCTACCGAACCTCGACGGCATCTTCCCCACTCGGTCGGCCGCGCGCGGCACACAAGCCCGCACAGTGCTGGATCGCCTCGCTGACCGCGTGGTCACCCGGGATGCTGGTGACGACGTCGTGGAGGCACCCGAGTGGACCACGACCCTAGTCACGCTCAGAACACACGGGCCCGGCGCCGGGTCAGCCAAGCAGGAAGCCTGAAGAGCTGGATAAGTGGGGCTCGCCAGATCCAGCTCGCCCCGAGACGCTGGCCAGGCCAGATCTCCAGCAGGGCATCCAGCCTAGCTAGGCTTTGGCTGCGGCGATGGGTCAGCGTGGAGTGCAGCCTCGTCGCCCGCGTCAACGCATCCCCAGCCCGGAGAATGGTCGAGTGGCGAAACCGGATGGGACGACTTTGGGTGCGGCCCGGATGGCTCGTTGCAGCGGCGAGACCTTCGTGATTTGCCGCTGTGCTGCTGTCGGATCCGACGGTCCCGGCGGTGGTTGCCGCGACGGCCTCGCTCATCGCCGGAGAGCCACGGCGGGCGCTGGCTCTACTTGACATTGTTGGTGCCGACGCGAGGTCGGCGCCGGATTGGGCCGCCGTCCACAACCTGGCCACCATGCTGGACGTCAACTGGTGGCCGGGTGACATCGGCGCTGGCCAGGACGGCGACCCACCCGAGGTCGAGCAGCTCACCGTGGATCTCACAGAGAACGACCGCACCGACCTTGTGCTTGCGGTCGTGTCTCAGGTGCAGCCGCAGATGCTCAGCATCCGGACGATTACGCGAGCATCGGTACGGGTCGAGGCGTCTCGTGGAGCCGAGGCCGCCCGGTACCTGTCGCAGAATACGCGGTCGATCCTAAGTGCTGCAGCGCAGGTCGACGTCTCAGTGGCCTCGTTGAGCCATGTGCCCAGGCGCTGCTTGAACGCCGACCCGAGGCCACCGTCGACGAGCAGCTGACGAGGGCGGCGGTCGTTTCCCGCATACTCAAGGCGAAGACAGTCTCCGGACCCGGGCGTGGAAAGCGGCGAGAGTCACGGACCCCGCGTTGCTGCGGTTGGCTCGCCCACCAGGCTCGGCGTCGCCGCCCGCGCCTCGGGCGTGGAGCTGGTCGCCGGCGTGAATGGGAGCCACCAGGGACGCAGCTCATCTAGCACGCGCGCCAGGTAGGGTTTGCGCTCGTCCTCCTCGGGCAGAACCTCGTCGAGATCCCTCAGGTGGTCCACAGAGCTCGACCGCTCCGCGTACGTTGAGCGTCCTCGAAAGGCCTCCCGGTAATGGTCGAGGAGGTTCTCCGTCGCCGACTCACGCTCTGCCTTGTCGCCGGCCAGCATCAAGCAGGTCAACGCACGGTCTCCGACCGCCACGCGGCCCCAGAAGTCCTGCCCTAGAGAGCGGACCCCGTCGACCAGCTGATCCGAGTCCTGTTCCGATCTGTGATGAGCGGCGGCTGAGTCCGCCGAGCTCAATGACTCGGCGAGCTTTCTCGCCTCAGCTGGGTCATGGACCGCTGTGATCTGAAGTCGGTTCTCGACGCCGTATCGCCCGCGCTGCCGCGCCTTGAGCTTGGAGTACGCCTTTACGGCATCGTTTAAGTGCTGGTCACGGTGGTCCGGGTCGACTGTCGCCCACTTCTTGTGAACGGAGGCGAGGATCGCCCAGCCCTCGTCCTCCGAAAGCATGGCGATCGAGCCCTCGGCCAAGTCAACAGCGCGCGGGAAACGTCCGAGTGCCTCGGCCACGCGTTGGGCGCGGGTCTGTGGCCGCGGCATCGAAGCTTTGTCGCCCGTCGCCGTCGCCCCGTCCTCCCCCGCCGGGCGTTGGGCGTGACGGGCATCCGCCTGTGCGTCTCGTGCCACGCAGTTCGCCGCCTGCTGCAGGTCCAGGGGCGACGCGACCCGTCGTGCCGGTCGACCGTCCGAGCCGGCGAAGCGGGCATACCAGTCCGCAGCGGAGCCGAACTCGCCGAGTTCCCGCGCGGCGAGGCCCAACAGCCGCCAAACCTCGGGGTCGTCGTCAACGCCACTGCCCTTGTCCTGGACCCACTTCTCGAGTATCCGGTAGCTCTCCACAAGCCGTCCGCGTCGGTCGTTGAGGGCCGTGGGTCGGGGGCGGCTGAGGTCCGCGGCCCGTGTCGCCAGCGCACCAAGCCGTGCCTTGAGGTCCGCGAGGCCAACCGGGTCACCGGTAGGTGCGACCTCAGCGGCACGTCCGCGCAGCACGAAGGTCGGGTCGCCGTAGCACTGGTACGCCGCCCATGTCGCTCCGATCTCTGCGGCGGCACTCTTGACCCGAGCCTGGGCCACCGCGTCACCGAATGTGACCCCACTAGTCATCGATGCGTAGAAGGACTCCGCGAAGGCCTTGGCTGCCGCGTCCCCCACCGGCCAGCCGGCGGCGACAACAGCGCGGACGCCGATATCGATGAGGGTCCGGGCCAACCCGGCCGCCAACGGGCTAACACCGATTCTTCCGTTGTAGCAGCTGTTAATGAAAACGAACTCAGGGACCGTCGGCATCGACTCGACTAGGTCGGCGGTGAGGCGCAGGTCGTGGGTGAGCACTGCCCCGGTGGCGTATCGGTCACCCTCGACGTGGATGCCGTGGCAGGCGAGGTGGACGATCTGGTGGTCGCCAAGCAGCTCGACGTTGAGTTGTGCGATGTCTAACGGCTTCTCGCTGTCCGTCAGCAGAGTGCACTCGATCTTCGGTCCGGGGGCCGCGCATAGCATGGCGGCGACGGCCTCAGCCTCCTCGATTGCACCCCGCAAGTAAGGAACACCTTCGACGTTGCCCGCCCCGATTATCAGCGCGCTGCCGACTCGGGCCCGCTCGGGTTGCAGCCGTCCGGCGCCGGTCTCGGTGAATAACCGCAACACCGACCCGGTCTTCGCCGGTTCGTCGGAACCGGCACCGGTCGATACCGGCACCGCGAGCAGTTCCCATGGGAAGTTCGCCGTCGCCTGGTCGAGGACGAGTTGGACCGACTCCGTCGTGAGGAAGTCTGCCCGCATCGAGTACGGTATGAGCCGGTCACGCAGGGCACGGCGAGCGTCGACGTTGCGCCAGTCGGCGGAGACCATTGCTATGAGGGCGTCGAGCGACACCCGGTCGATCCGGTGCGTCACGCGGTCGGAGCGGGCCTCGCGGGCCAGGGCGGACACTTCAACGACGAGTGGCCGAGCGGGGTCGCTCTCCTGCGTTGCGTTCGTGGACGTCTGCTCGGTGATGATGAACCGTCGCCACGAGCGGTCCTTCTCGATGAGCGCCGCTCCCATCGGCAGCCCGCCGTCACCCGAGTGGACGGTTATTTTGTCGAGATCGACGAAGACATCCGAAAGCCCGGGGACGGACCGGATTCGCCGGATGGCCATAGCAGCCAGGTTGGCCCGGTGGGCGAAACGTTCGACAAACTCGACGGCCGCCACCCGCACATGGGAGGACATCCTTCGCTCGCGCTCGAAATGCTCGAGGCTACGGTTGGCATGCAGGACCCCCTCGAGAATACCGGCCACCGCATCCTCGACCCGCAGGCTCTCATCGTCCCTGACGCCGAGAAGCGCGCTCGCGACACCCACTCTTATCCGGTTCGGCGCCGCGGGCGGCCCGACGGGGCCCGTACTGACCGGTGGGTAGAGCCGGACGCACCGGTCGACTAGCGCGCGCCGGACGGCGAACTCGAGCTGTCGCCGGTTGAGCGTCAGCGCGGTGCCGAGCCCGACGAGGTAGGCGCCCACCGGCCGGCAGCCATTGTCGACGTCGACCCCAGGCGCGACGAAGACCGACGTGCCGAGAGCCCCTGGATAGCGGCCCATGTCCATCCAGCCGCTGAGCAGCTCGGCGAACTGGCCATCCAGGAAGCGCTCGGCCCCTGACATCTCCTCGTCGGCGTAAACCCCGATCATGAGCGCGTAGCTCGCTGCATCGAAGCCGGCGTGCAGAACGCTGACCTTCACCCGCTCTTGTGCGGCGGCTGGCCCGTCCCCTAGCTCCTCCACCGCGGGCGGCTCAGGCCCGAAGCTCACGCCTGTGCCTCCTCCTGAGAGCGCAACCCCAAGATCTCGAGCTGCCTTCACTATCGACCCCCAATGTCTCAGATGCCGCCATCGTTAACACTAGTCGCACGGGGGTCATCCCGGTGCGGGGCTGACCTAGCGCCTCGGCTAACAATCGCGCCGTGGAAGAACGCAACGGCGACAACCCGCGAAATAGAACGCGGGCCAAGACGGTGCTCACCGATATGGCCAAGCGGCAACGGGCGGCTCTCCACGCGTGCTGGACGCGGTGATCGCGTCGCTGCATACGAAGCGGCTCACCACCGAAAGGATCAGCGACCTCCCTCCTCACGGATTTCCCAGCGTTCCGGCAAGCAGAACCGACTCTGCCACCCGTAGATGGTGCAGACTCCGAGCCCGTCGGGAACATGCGCGGGAGCATCAGGGTATATCGCTGCTGCGCCACCACGATCGAAGAACTTCTGCAGTGAAGATGAAAGATCGCACGCCCTGCGGAGCTGCTCGCCCGAATCGCTGCCGCCTGGAGCTGGCAATGCTCGTAGAGCTTCGCTAGTGCTTCCTCGCACGGTGATCGATCGGGCACGCCAAGTCGCGCCACAAGTCTTCGTCATTCCCGTCGAACACGACAGGACTTGATCAACGCGGACCGACAACTCATCTAACGGCAAGCCGAACTCCTTGCGCACCTAAAGCGAACCGAGCGAGGCCACCGACACGAACACCAGAAGGCCGCGGCATTGGCGGAGCGATCGCGGACCGAAACGATGATCGGTGCTAGGTGCTCGATACCGCTGGTGTACAGCCACGGGCGAACGCCGGCGTCCTGCAAGCGCCGGGCGATACCGATGACCGCCTCGGCATCCCGATGGCTATGAGAGACGAAGACGTTCGGCAAGGCGGGATCGAACGGCTCGGGCGGCTCAACGGGGATATCGAGGCGATCCAGCGGATGCGACTGGGGTTCCTCCTTCACCCGGTCGATCGCGGCCCACAACACATCGAGGGTCCGCCGGCTGGGATACGGGTGATGGCACAAGCGCCGCGGAACTCGTGCGGTCGCCGCGCACAGCGCCGGGTACAAAACCTCCCGCGCCACTCCGAGCTCGTTGCACAACCCACCGGTCGTCCGCCACACATAGCGCGACCGGTGAAGCGCCCGCAACGCTTCTTCGATGAGCTGCTCGTCAACTGCAGAGCTCTCCGTAACCTGGCCTCCTCGTCGTATGACTCCCACGTCTCCCGATCAGCTGTCAATGGCAGGCGGGGGATGCCGGATTTAGCTTCCACGGAAGCCAGCAGCGCATTGATTGATCAAAGGCGGGTCTAAAACGTGGCACCGGTTCCTCGGTCTCAGTTACACAATGACCAACTACGACACTTGACTGCGGACCAACCCGACGGCTTCCGCAGGCCAACCAGGTGCTGGATGATGAAGGCCGACGGCACCGGTATCAGCGCCACGACCAGGACCCGACCTCCACTAAGTTCAGTGAGCTGATGGGTGGATTGGGGTTCCATGGAGTCGTCGAGAAATAGAACGCCATTGTGGGCGCACGAGATCGCGCCGGGCTTTGCCATTCGTTGGCCGCCGCCAACGATGCTGGCAACGGAGGCCGAGTGGTGCGGGTCGCTGTAGGGCGGTCGAGTGATCAACTGATCAGCGAGATTGAAGCCAGCAAGCGAGTGCACCGCTGAGACTTCCAGGGCGTCGTGCACATCGAAGTCAGGAAGCAGGCCTGGAACCCGCTCGGCAAGCATCGTCTTTCCTACGCCTGGTGGACCGTGGAACAGCATGTGGTGTCGACCCGCGGCGGCGACTTCGCAGGCCCACTTGGCCTCGACCTGACCCACGACATCTGCCAGGTCGAGACGACGGTTCGCATGCTTGCCGGCCGGCTCACCGACCACGTCGATGGGCTCAACATCCGGCATTGGAACGCCGCGCAGGAAGGCGACCAATTGGGTGATCGAGCCAACACCAAAGACCTCGATCCCCTCGACCAGTTCGGCCTCACCGGCCTGGCGCAACGGAACGATCACCCGCGTAAAGCCCGCCTGTTGAGCCGCCAACGTGGCGGGCAGAATGCCGCGCACAGGCCGAAGGCGACCATCCAACCCGAGTTCACCCAGGAGGACTGTTCGACGCAGCTCGACGGCTGGGAAAACCCGCTGCGCCGCGAGAATCGCCGCCACGATTGCGACGTCAAAGTTCAGCTTTTGACACCCTTAGACCGCTGCTACCTACGAGCCAGCACGTCGCAAACGTTCAGCACTTTCCGTGCGAGGCCAAGTTGTGTCTCAACCAAGTCGCACGTCGCAACCATGAACGAAGTCACCACCCAAGAGCTACAGGGCCCGCACCTAATTCATACTCATTGGCTGCTTCTAGGTGCTCTACTTGTGGTGACGGCTACGCGTCGTCGTACGCGTGCTCGGCCCCAGCCACGCCGCGTGTGGGAAGTCGGCTATTTGAAGGTGATGCTGATGGCTGAATCCGCTGCAGGATCCACGGGTCGGATCTTCATCAGCTACCGGCGGGATGAGACCGCCTACCCGGCCGGCTGGTTGTACGACCGACTCGCAGACCACTTTGGCGCACCTCAAATCTTCAAAGACGTCGACTCAATCCAGCTGGGCGACGACTTCGTCCAGGTGATTAACAGGGCGGTCGGTTCCTGCGACGTGCTACTGGCACTGATCGGTGCACAGTGGCTCTCGATCACCGATGTGCACGGGCGGCGCCTCGATGACCCCAATGACTTCGTGCGGCTGGAGATCGAAGCTGCCTTAACGCGCAACGTCCGTATCATCCCGATCCTGGTTGCTGGGGCAAAAATGCCTCGCGCCGATGAGCTGCCAGTTGGGCTGGCCGGGCTAGCACGTCGTCAAGCTCTCGAGCTCAGCCCGAGCCGCTTCGATTATGACCTCAGCCGGCTCCTAAAGGTCCTGGACATGACCTTGGCCGACGTGCGGACAGTAATGGATACTGCGGCGACGACATCCCCGGCAGCAGCGAACGCGCCTGACTTGAGCACAACGCCAGCGAGCGAAGGCTCCGTTTTTGCACCGTTAAAGCGCGAACGGAAACCTGCCAAGCCAGCGGCGGAGCCACCGTCCGCCGGCACCGTCAAGGATCTGCTCCTCAGTCTGATCCGCATTCCGGCTGGTCCATTTCGCCGTAACGGGACGCATACGGTGACGCTGCCATTGTTCTGGATCGCCAAGTACCCGGTGACCAACGAGCGCTATGCGCTGTTTGTCTCGATGACCGGACGGCAGCCCCCCCGCGGCTGGGACGGAGTTGAGCCGCCGCCGGAGCTGCTCGACCACCCGGTGGTCAACGTCAGCTGGGCGGCCGCAAACGCCTACTGCGCCTGGGTGAGCAACGAGTCCGGCCTGACGGTGCGGCTGCCGACCGGTGACGAGTGGGAGAAAGCTGCACGCGGCACAGACAACCGCAAATACCCGTGGGGCAACACCTTTGACCCCGCGCGGACCCACACCCGCTCGCGCCGAACCGCGGCCGTCACGGCTCACGTCCCCGCTGGAGACAGCCCGTACGGTGTGTCCGACATGGTCGGAAACGCTCGGGAGTGGACCGCAGATCTCCACGACGGACTGGTCGAGGTTCGGGGCGGCGGCTTCCTATACGCCGGAGAGCGCGTCTTCGAATGTGGTCACCGAGACCTAATTACCACGAACGCCAAGGCAAGTATCGGGTTTCGCATCGCGTGTTCTTGATGGCCAAGATAGCGACTTCACCGCTCGCCCTTGCGGAACCGCGTCCCCCGTTTGAAGCCGACACGTGTCCAGCGCTCCAACGCTTCAAAATCCAACGGCTTACCGTCATGGCCGCCGGCCATGATCAGCATTCCGGCAGCCACCAACTCATCACCGACATGGGTGGACGGCCAGGCGTACCAGGAACCCGCCGTGATACCAGCAGCCTCAGCGATGACTTCGTCGCGACCGTCGGCGATCTCGCGCAGCTCTGTGATGGAGTCGTCAAGGTTGCGGCGCTCGGCCGCGTACCGCATCGCTGTGCCGTGGAGGGCGCTGTAGAGCAACTGATCCGTGGTGCTCAGACTTCAGCGTATCGAAAACATCTTCTATTATGCCAGGCTCCGCGGTCACCTTATTCGGCACCAAACCCCTGGACCGCGGCAACGCGTGTCTCACGCGATAGGCAGCGGCTTGCGAGTCGACGGATCGATCCGGAAGTCCTGGCCCTCCGGGATCGCCTCCGGGTAGATCACCGCAACGTCGAGCGTGCGATCTTCAATGCGGGCCAGGGCCCCAGCCAATACCCGTTCACGAACAGCATCCTCATCGATTTTCGCCCCACCTGGCAGTTGCACCACACCATGCTTGCCGACGACATTTCCCACTTCGTCATAGACGGCCAGATCGAGCCGGTGCTCAGGCTTGGCCATCTCGGACCTCGCTGCTTGTAAGTCGTAGTCGTAAATGGAGAACACCGCGCGGGCCTGGGCACTTTGCACCTCGAGGGTGAATGTGAGATGCCCTGTCCTCTCGTACACGGTGCTGGCTGGATTTGCGCTGACGGGCCCGATATATGCCTCAGCGTTCCAGTAGCTGGTTGGGATCGTGAAGGCAAAGGTCCTGTACATGCTCAGCGAAATCGTGGCGAAGACTTGAACCTCAGGAAAGTACGCCTCTACAACGTCCGTAAGTGCACCCTCTACCGTGCTGCTTCCCTTCCTCAATTGGCCGGTATAGAAGATTCCGGACATAACGACTCCATCGCTCGAAGATTCAGCCTGAGGGTTCTCTGTGACCCACATTCAACTGAATAACCACTGTCGGTGTCAATCGCCCGGAGACTCGAAGCTCTCATTAGTTCTCGCACAGCGCTCAGACAGCCTATTCCCTCTGGTCAGGGGCACAGCACTTTATTACAAGACAAGTGTTTTCCATGACATTTCAGCGTTCGCCCTTGACCAGCGGCCACGCCCAAAAGCGAATGTCGAGTTGCATTGTCATCCCGCGAGCGGAGCCGGCCGCACCTTCTACAGCTTTCTGAGGCGCTGTAAGGCTCTCAGAAACGACGATAACGTCGGAGGCTGCCCGGGGACTCAGAAGCCACCACATCGCGGGAGACAGGCACCTGTGGCCGTACAGGCGGCGGAGGATGCAGGCTGGTAGGGAAAGGCGCGAATATTGGCCGCGGGGAATTGCGGTGGGCCGCTGTCGCTAAAGCATTGGCCAACTCCGCGGCCCTGTCAGTCACGGACGATTAAGGAACTTCACACTCAGAAAGTGGAGAGTCCCACGATCAACCACCACAATCGCAGTCAGACCAGGCTTGCTAACCAGTTCGGTGTAAACCTTCCCGGCAGGCGTCCCAGCCGGAAAATGAAACTTCAGCGCCAGATTCTCACCCGGTGTCGCGGCGACAACGTTAGGGTTCCCTGGAGCGCTGCACCGCACAGCAGCATCGCTGCCGTACCAGCCACGCTCCTCAGCCAACACCAACGCCTCATGAGCCTGCCGCCACATAAACGCCTCATATCCGGTTATGTGTTTAGGGCGCCGCACAATCAACGTGCGGTTGGAAATATCGTTCTCGACTACGCCATCAATTGCGCGCGGACGCGGCAACGGTGTGGTTGCAGCAGTCACGGCAGCAGAGGTCATGACTCACTCCTCATCGGTGGAGGGAAGACGGTGGTAGGTCATCGACTCCCCCGAGTTGGACAACACTTCCTTTAACGGAGTCGTTCTGCGCGGCTTGGCGTCCCGGCTGGCCTGCAACATCACAGCGGCAGGCGTCGCACCGGGAGGCATGTGGTCAGCCGGCACACCCTTCCAAATTTGTGCACGCCGCATACGGTCATCCTCAATCGCTCGCCGCTCATTCTCCGCAAGCTTCACCTGCTTCCGCGCCTCATTCTCGCGGTGTTCGTCGAAGAGTTGCCGGGCGTCAGCACTGGAGACAGCACTGCGCCCAATGCGGCCTGTATCTCTTAGAGGGCGTCCCGGTGACGGTGTGCGCGGTCGCTACGGTGGCCTGGGAGGGGTCTCCGGGCGTGGCGGTTTTCGGGTGAGTGTTCGGGCTCGTGAAAGAGATCGTCAGCTCGGGGGCCTGTCTTCTGGCCT
>DATDKX010000161.1:0-11230 GCA_036519615.1 Propionibacteriaceae bacterium | reverse complement strand
TGATTGCGGAGGTCCGGTCGACGCCATTTGCCCTTGAGGGGCTTGATCGGCATCATTTCGTGCCACTCGATCCCCGCTGCGGTGAGCTTCGAGTTCATCTCCTTAAACCCCGGATACGCCCGAGATGCGATGTCGTCGTAGAGCAACCTGACCTTAACGCCGCGCTTGACTGCATCCGCCAACGCCGTACAGAAGACGCCGGTGGTGTCGTCCCACGCCGTAATGAAGAACTCGCTGTAAACCCTCGTCTCCGCTTCATTGACCGCATCGGCCATCGCCTGGATGGCGGCGTCGGAGTCGCCGAACAATCCATGGCTGACACCCGTCACGCACGGCAGATGACTGAGATGCCGGTTCAGGCGGAACAGACTGTCCACCCCGACCGGGATGTCAGCTCCGGGTGGCAGGTCAGGAGTCGCCGCTGTACGTTCGGTGAAGACCTTGTTGGCCTCAGCCTGGACCTTCGCCCGCCGGCCCCGCACGAATGGGCTGCCGATCAACAGGAAGATCACCAGGCCGAGAATCGGCGTCACCACAATGAGGAGCAACCAGGCGATCGAAGAAGACGGTCGACGATTGCCGGGGATCGTACCAAGCGCCACAATCTTGATCGTCAGCTCGACGAGGTACAGGATCAATGGGGCCCAGGCAATCGCGCTCACCGATACCACCTCGCGAATCTTGGTTGTAGCTCGAGTGCTCCGGCGGCCCCCTCTGAGTGACACCACCTAGCGCGCTCCTATGGCCGAAGCGTGCCATGCGCCTGGTTCGCTGAGCATCACCCGAATGAGGTGAATAGGGAGCACCATCACGTCAGCAGCTCAACAAGAGTCGACGCTCGAACCGTCACGATCTTTACGCCACCACCATTCGGCCCCTGCATCCAGTCCGTGACCAGGTCGCCCTGCTCACTACCGCATCTGAAGCAGATGATCATCTCAGCAGAACGCTGGCACTTGAACGCGACAGCACGGCTGGAGTTTGTTGGGTGTGTGGCGGCAACCATCATCGTCGTGGGTCCAGGCGAGGCTGCGTCACGGCAAGTGCTTATACCGGACCCCGCTGAGGAAGTCGGGAAAGGGGCGTCCGTCGAGGGCTCATCCATCTTTCCTGTCCTCGGGCAGCAGTCGGCATTAGCTTCCCGGGCAGGTCTGAGTCAGCGTCGAGGAGAGCGCCTGCGTCGCTGTCACGACTTGCTTCATCGCCGTCGCGATAGCGGGCGCCTTCTGTTTGAGATTGTCGGCGTTTGTGCCGCTTGCCGCCGTCTGCAACTCGGCGAACGCCGTTTTCACCTGCTGCACGCTGAGCTGGAGGGCGGGCGAGGCCGAGGCCTCCGCTTTGTCGAGGTTGGTCTTGACGTCGGCGATCGCGGTGGTCAGCGCCGTGAGGCCGTCCTCGGCAGGCTTCACATTTGTGAGGGCCTGGAGCGACGACTTGAGCGCCACGACGTCCGCACAAGCCGCCGTCGGCTCGGCGGAGGTTTGCGCGGCACTCGTCGGTGCAGCGCTCGCCTCGGGTGGGCTGGTCTGGGTCGGCGCGGAGCTTGTGCCGCAACTCGTCAGTACGCAAAGCAGGGCCACGGCCGCAACCGCGGCGGATGCGGATCGGCGGTCATGGTGGAGTCGCATCTGGGTGTTCTCCTAAGAGGCGGCCGGACCCAAGCAAACTATCCCCCACGTGCAGCAGATCGTCGTTGATCAACCGATTGCGGGCGTCCGCCAGGGTCCGGTTGACGGATGGGGCGGACTGCGCGCCGGGGGCGCAGTTGGACGGCTCCCGGCGGCAGGTTTACTCCTCGCTTTG
This sequence comes from Propionibacteriaceae bacterium, assembly GCA_036519615.1. Taxonomy (GTDB): domain Bacteria; phylum Actinomycetota; class Actinomycetes; order Propionibacteriales; family Propionibacteriaceae; genus Microlunatus. The sequence continues at coordinate 9,427 of DATDKX010000161.1, read as the reverse complement.
CGCCTCGAGTTCTGCGACCTCGATCGCGACGTCGAGGGCATCGACGATCTTGCCTGTCGCGGACGCGACTCGGGCTGTGCCGACGATCGGTGCGATCGCGGCGAGCACACCGCGGACCTGCTCGGCGTCCACCCCGACCTCGCTTGCCGCTGCGAGGTTCAGCAGATACGAAACCGGCGGCGCATCGACTGCGGCAAGTGCCGCGATGCGAACGAGTACGAGTGTCCCTAGATCAAGACTCGACGCGGCAGCCGACTCCGCGGTCATGCTCTTGAGCAGATCGAGGACCGGGGTCTCAGTGGTCTGTTCGGCCATGGTTCTTCCTTTCGTTGGACGTTGTTCTCAGGAGCAGGCGGACGCCGGGTTGTACTAGACCGCGACCTCGACCTGGCTCGATCGCTACGACCCTTCCCGCTCTTCTTGTTCTGATTCCACTCGGAGAAGGAAGCCGGCGCATCATCTAGATCATGTGAAAAGGGCGTGAGTCCCGCACCGTTGTCTGTGGATCACCGTGGCCTTTTCGACATCTGGGGTGTCGGCAGGACGCATCTCGCACTTGAGTTGCGCGACCTGGGTCGCGCCGCGTACGCGCTTGTCAGACGCGCGTCACCGGATGCTCAGGCGTCAAGGCTGGGGCATGACTTGTGGGCTGACGGGGGCGTGCGGTTTCCCGCCAGAACTGCGGAAAGGGAGGGCCACGCGGATTGCGTCTAATTGGCCGGCTCGACAGGTCTGCCTTGAGCTTGTCGAAGTGCGTGGATGCGTTGGATGTGCTTTTGTCCTGGCTTTCGAGGGTGAGCATGTGGCGCCGTCTTCGCGGCGGACCAGATCAGTTCCCAGGAAGTTGTCGGGCCGCTAGCGGCCGGCAGCTGTTTGTGGTCCATTGCTGGTTTTCTGGCGGCCGACATCGATTGCTCCGACGAAAATGCGGATCCCGAGGCCGAGCACGATCAGGTCTAGGATCATCTGGGCCGTGACCAGGATGCGGGCTGCTTCGCTGGCTGCCGAGATGTCCCCAAAGCCGACGGTGGCAAAGATGGTGACGGTGAAGTACAGCGCATCGGTACGGGTGAGGGTATCCACGGTGAAGTTGCTGGGATCGGCCTGAGCCATCAGGAAGTACGCGGCCGCGAAGAGCAGGAGGAACAGCGGTGCGGTGGCAGCGAGCGCTTCGATCGCCTTCAGGGCCGGATATCGCGATCTAATGACCGCTCTCACCTGGATGGCCGCGACGACGGCCAACGCGAGCAGTCCAATCGCGAGGGTAAGCCACATCGGGACGGAGGAAAGACGGTCAAGCGGTGCGAGGTAGTACCCGGCGCCGAGAATCACGGTTATGGCTACGGCCCGCAGCAGTCCGACGGCCAAGCGCCGCCGGCGCTCCGCCGCGGATAGCACTGGGACATGTGCCGTCGTCACGTTGTGCGCCGGTGCATCTGGGTCTGCATGATCAATTGGCCCATCTCAGTCGAGCATGCGTTGCAGGGCCGGTTTGGGGGGGTCGGTCATCTGGCCGAAGAAGCATCCCGACCGAAGCCGGGCGATACCGCTGCGAGCGATCAGGGAAGAAGGGGACGGCCAAGATGATCGTGAACACGAGTGGTTGATCCGTCTGCTGGGTCACACCCTGGACAGTTGCGGCCACGACGCCAGTCATCAAAGCAAGCAGACCGAGGACGACGACCCCGGCGGCGAGGGTGGGTTTTAACCTCCGGCGGCGGAGGGTCCCGACCACTGGTTTGAAGATCACCGCCAACACAGCGGCGAACGTCAGCGGAAGCACGATCTCGCTCACCGCACCCAGCGCAAGGACAAGGATGATCGTCGCCGCCACAGCCCCAACAAAGCTCCAGGCCCAGACGCCAAGTTTGGGAACCCAGCCCAGAAGTGCCGGTCCGCCACGCGGCCCCGCAGAGCGCCCGACTCTCAAGTCGCGGTGAGGACTTCCGGCTGACCGGTCAGCCACGGTGGCTGGTCCAGCGGATTCGGTCTCGACCTTCTGCTCGGTCCCCAGACGATCTACCATCGTCGAGCCTCTCTCGAATGACCCGCGCGACGACCGCCACGTCTCAGGCCCTCCTTCGATTGATCCAATCCCAGAAGGCGAAACCGCCGCATCGCACAGATTGAGTGAAACTGCGGTGGGCGTGGGCCGCGCTCGGCCATTTGGGCGGCCTCGCAGCGAGACCCGCATTCAGGGTTGAGCGGCGACGCACCCACCTGGGCCCGCCAGGCATGCGGATTGGGTTTCACGCGCTTCATGTGACGACTCCGCAGTGCCAGGTCGGGATGATGACTGTCTCGGGGACGCGACGGCCACGCCATCACTCAATGCCAAGAGATTGTGTGCCTAATGGACGCCAGCATTCCAATCACCGTGGGCCCCGAAGAGCAGCGATCCCGACGGGCAGCCCGAGATGGGCTCAAGTCCGTTGGCGGCCGGATCAAGCCCGCAGCGCCGGTGGAGTCGCGATAAGGGTGAGAGCGCGGCTATGGACGAGCGCGAGGCCGCGGAGCTCGGACGGCTCAAGGGCCGGCTGATGGCTGAGTCCGGCCCATCCTTGGGGCCCGACGTGGTAACGCGTTGCATAGCTGAGGCCATCGACCACTTCGACCAAGCGCCGGTACGCACCTACGAATGTTGCTGGTCGAACGCCGAGCGATCGCACAACTGCGCCACGGGACGCGCCGAACGGCTGCGGATCCGGGCGACGGTCAGGGCCGCCCGTCCTAGACATGAGGCACGCGTTGGGGACGTTGGCGAGGCTCAGGGGCCACGGGCATCGACGGCCCCGATACAGAGCGGTTTGTTAGTTCCTCACTGATGCACGAATCTCCGCCGCGCGATTCAGCTCATTGGCCATCAAGACCCCATAGGTGAACGCGCTCCCGGCCTCAATGTCCTCATCTGCACTCCTCGTGGCGAGGAACGTGGCGGCGACGACGGCATCTTGATGCTCGCCAAGGAGGGTTTGTATCTCCTGGGCGTCCCGCGCGATGGATTTCATCTGACTGTCGGCCGGTTCGACGAGTTCAGCGGCGTACCGCGCCCGTTTGAACGCCTTCCGGGCCCGATGCAGTTGCTCGATGTCGTCGTCGGCCTTCCGTAGTCGTTTGTCCGCTTTTCGCTGGGCCTTCTCCACATACTTGACCGCTGCCGCGCCGTCCTGACTGGCCGCGTCCGTGAGCGGAGGTGCGGCCCGCCAGCCGCGCAACAACTGCATGAGGTGCTTATAGCGCCGGGTACGCATTGCCCTGTCCAACCGGCGTACGGCGTCCTCCCGTTCCGCATCGAGAGTCTTCGAGAGCTCGGCTTCAACCGGCCCCCGCACATGCTCCGGCGGCAGGTCGGCGATCTGCTTGACCAATCGGCTGCTGAGAATGTCCCGGTCGCGCACCTCGCCAAGCAGATCGGCGTACCACTTCAACTCGTTGTCCAGCTCCTCAGCCGATGCGGCGTCGACGACATCGTCGAAGATCCGCAGCGTGCTGCGTAGCCGACGCGCCGCCACCCGCGTCTTGTGCACGTCTGGCGTACCTGTGCGCATTCCGATGTCGTTGCTGGCGAGCACATCGCACTGGGTCGCCAGGTATGCGGCCACCAGCTCACCGACCGTGCCCAACTCGACCGTGGATGCCTGCCCGTTCGGCAAAGGGCCGAGAGCCCGGTCGAGCTTGTTCGGGGTGGTGCTCGGGGCGGCGCCGGCATCCTGCAGCACCTTCCATGCCCGCTTCAGATCTTTCTTCTCGCCGGCGGGCCCCAACTCGACTTCCACCTCACGCCACAAATGCAGCGCCGACTCACCACCGGGCGGACCCGACTGCACCTGGTCATCGGCTATCTCCAACACCAGTTCACCGTCGGCATTGAGCAGCCGGTACGCCCTTCGAGTTGTCACGATCCTTGCGACCGGGTCTACACTCTCGCCGGCCAGCAAACCCTCCACGCCCTTCGCCAAGGCGGGCGGCATCGTCTTCGCTCGCGAGCCGCTCTGCAGTTCGGTCCGTGCGGTGCCACTGGGCACTTTCAACTGCCAGCCAGTCTCTGAGCCCCCAACCCGACGCCGCAGCGTGATTCCGAACAACCGCAGAGCAGCGCCTGGTGTGTCGAAATAGGTGTTGTCGAGCTTGCGCACCTCTTGATCAAGACGGCCGCCGTCCCGGAGAAGATCCGTAAGCTGGGGCAGCACCCAATCCGAGTCGACCTCGAACTTGTCCTCTTGCTCCTTGATCATTCGCACCCAGACCGACCTCCTCGTTGCAAAACCATGATCGGGATCGGCTGGAGCAGGCGATGGCCGAGTTGGAGGAGACATCCGCCTGCAGTTTGGTGCCGTCCTACGCCAACAACCCCATCCGCACCTCTTCTTGCCGACAAGTCGGTTGCGGAGCTTCAGGCCCGAGCTAGGCCGCGTCCTGCTGAGTTGCCTCCGGCAGTGTCACCGGCCGCCAGGACGCAAGAGCCCAAATGACAAGAATGTCGATGGCGATGAGCAAGAGTGCCCACAACGGCGCTTGGGGCAGCCAGAAGAAGTTGAGGAGCGCCGAGATCCCCCGCGATGACCATGCCAACAACCCGGGCCCAAGGCTGGCCCCGCAGCACGAAGATGCCGGTCACCACCAACCCCACACCGATCAGGAGGTGTATCCAGCCCCACGCGGTCAGGTCGAAGGCGTAGATGTAGTTCGGTAAACGACGAGGTACTGATCATGAACGATCGCCGCGAGTGCCTGGATCGCCTGGAATCCGCCGCCGATGATCAACATCACACCGGCGAAAACGGCAACGCCGTGAGCAAAAGGGCTCCCACCACTTTGGATCTGCGCCATTGCGGGCCCGCCTTCCGAATCGTCGAGCTGTCAATGCTCCGCATGGCATGCTATGCAGCAAGCGCCCGACGACGGATCACGCGGAATGTGTGAATTGGCTGACAACCCGCTAGTTATGGTGAGGTCGCCCACCAAGCGGCCTCCACCGACGGCGGATCGACGCCAAACGACTCGACCGCGTTGTCCACCTGCTGCTTCGTCGTGCTCCAATCTCACGAAGCGAAACCGCCGCATCCCCGAGATTGAGTGAAAGTGCGGTGGGGCGGATTGCTCTCAGCTCGTGACGGCGGCCTCGCAGCGCAATCCAGGCGCTGTCATGCGTTGCATCGCTGACGCGGTGGCCACTTCGACGAAACGTCGGTACGCACCTACGTGATATTGGTGGTCGAACGCCGAGCGACCGCGCGTCCAGGCGCGCCGGCTATCGGCATGTGCCGTCACGCAGTCCGCGTCGACACGTGCCCACGGCCGCCCGCCGAAATGAGAATTCAGGCACGGAGGGCAGCGGTTTCGTCACCATTTGAGCTCGACCTCGAGTTCGCGTTCGTCGTCCTCGAACTCGATCTCGAGCTTGAAGTCGACCTCGTCGGGCACGTGCACCTTGAAGTGCACGCCGCCGCGGTCGAACTCGATGTCGTTGTGCCGCGCGAGAGCGTCGGCGAGAGCGTGCAGGCGAGCTGCGGCGTCCTCGCGGCTCAGCCGCTCCTTCTCGGTGATCTCCATTTGATTGTTCATGCTGTCCTCTCTGGTGTTGAGCTTGCCGGCTTCGTGTCTCGGCCGAAGGCGATACGCGCCAACACGACAATGCTGGCCCACATGCCTTCGGGAGCTAATGCCGAGGGCGACGCGCCCGGGTGCTTGCGGGCGACGCGCACCCATAAGACTCCGGGCCGAATGCGAAAGCGCAGCGGCGCATCCAAGACGAGTGCCTCGCCGTCGATGCCGGCGGGGACGGGCCGGTCCGCATCGATCTCGAAAGTTGGGGCGGACCATTCGCGCAACGGGCGCTGCGGCGAACTGCCGTTCTGGCCCCGCCCGGAGGGCGCACCAACGACAATGATCCCGAGCAAGCCATCGTCGATGCGCGGGCGCGTGCCCGAGCCGACCGCGCGGCCTAGCCGGTATTGGTTGTTGGAGACGAGCACTACAGCGCCGGCGTGGTGTTCGTGTCCGCCTGGCCCGGTCCAGCGCATATCGATTTCGCTGCCGCCGGGGCCGATCACATCGGGCACGGTGTCGAGCACGGTGCGAATCTTGGCGTCGCGGTAGCCAGCGCGCTGAACCGCCTCGGCGTAGAGGCCGAGAGCGACGTTGTTGACGAATACGCGACCGTTGACCTCGGCGAGGTCCACCCGGCGCTCACCGCCATCAACGAACGCCTCGAGCGCACCGACGACGTCGTCGCGGTCAACGCCGAGATCGAGCGCGAAGTGGTTGCGGGTGCCGGCGGGCACGCATGCGTAGGGCAGCCCGCGCTCGGCGGCGACCTTGGCAACGATCGCCTGCGAGCCGTCCCCGCCAGCCATTGCGAGCCCGTCCGCGCCACGCTCGACCGCGCCGCGTACGAGCACCTCAAGGTCATCGCCGGGCTTCAGCTCGATCGGCTCGATCCCACGTTCCCGAGCCTCCTTGGCGAGCTGGAAGCGTTCCGCCTTCCCGCCACCGGAGCGCGGATTGAAGAAGAGCACCGGTTGTCGCGGCGCCGTGGCGCTCGGCAGATCCACGTGGATGGTAAAGGCGGCACTCGCTGCTGCCAGTGACACGAGGAGGCCTGCCACGATCAACAGATCGACAAACCGCGCGCCGCCCACAACAATCAAGGCGACCGCGCCGACGAGCGCGATGCCAGCGACGATCACCCCTATTACGCGCGCGATGCCCCGCCGGCGCAAGCCGTACCAGGCGGAGGCGCTGGCGATCAGCACACAGCCCAACAGAGCCAGGCCACGCGGGAACTGGTTTATCGCAACCGCGATGGCGAGCGCGAGCGTGGCCGCGGCCACCACCAGGGCGAAGATCGCCGTCACTCGTCTCATACCATCGGACCTCCGTGCGCAGAGATGTCAATCACGCTCATGATGCCCGCACCCGACCCCCGCGCCGGCCGGCGCGGGGAACCAGCCCCGCATCCGCTTCTCCTTCAGCTGATCGCGATTAACCGAAACGATAGGGATAGCCAGCGCCGCGGTCATCACGCTCTTTGGGTGAGGTGCGCGGGCCCCGGGATCGGCTACCGGCTCCGAGATCGTCGATTGTTGTTGCGTCCGCCGAAGCCGGCGCACTGCCGTGCGCATCGTAGATGTTGACGCGGTTGGCTTTTCACCTGATCTGCGTGATGCCGGTGGTGTCTGCTCGGATGCTGAATGGATTGAGCACGCGGTTCAGTCAGATCGGCGCCGATTAGCGTCCCGGTGATCTCATCGGCGAATTGGCGTGGAAGGGACAGGCTTGTCTTGGACTACAGGGAAATGCTTCGCCGTATGGCCGTCAATGACGCACGCGTTGCCGAAGACTGCCTCGGCGGCGACAGCCTCGATCCCTCAGGGTTGGATGCGAAGACACTGGAGCTGGTACGGCTCGCCGCGTTGGTCGCGGTCGGGGGGGCTGTGCCCTCCTACGGAGCCCAGGCCGATGCCGCGGTAAATGCGGGCGCGACGGCCGCGGAGATTGTCGATGTGCTGGTTGGCGTGGTTCCCATCGTCGGGCTGCCCTGCGCTGTCGCGGCGGCCCCGAAGCTGGCGCTGGCGCTGGGGTATGACACCGACGATGAGTGAGAACACCGGTTCGGTGGACGATCCTTGGCTAGCCGCCGAGCAGACCAACAGCCGTCGCATGCTGCACAGCGTCCCTGCGTGAAGAGACGCCTAGTTTTCGATAGATCGAGGCGACCTCGGTGCTGACGGTGTTGCGGGAGATGAACAGCCGTGCCCCAATCTCGCCAAAAGTGAGGTGCGTCTGCAGGTACGGGATCAACCGGAGCTCTGCTGGGGATAAGGGCGACTCACCAGCCGATCCCCGCTGTGCGCTCGATGTGACGATCCGGCGAAACTCCGCGACCTCGTCGACCAGAACACCAAGAGCTGGCCGCTGAAGCAAGACGTCATCGATCTCACGGAGCAGATGTCGGGCGGTGGCATGATCACCCCGGGCCCAGTACACCTTCGCAAGTTGCAGGCGTACGCGAACGGCGATGAAGGGCAGCACAAACGTGCATGATGGACGGGCGCGCATGGCCTGGGTGAGCCGCCGGTCGGACTCCTTCAGGTCGCCGCGGTGCACAGCGAGCCGGGCCGCGGCAGCGAACGCGAGCACGCAAAGGGCGTAATCGTGCATCCGATGCTCATCGACCGTGGCGAGTGCCACTTCCAGGTGCCCGGCAGCCTCAACCCATTCCCCACGATCCATCGCCAACACAGCGAGCTCGGACTCGCTGACCACGATCGTATCGGTGTTGCCCAGTGTGGCCCCCAAGGTGGACGCCTCTGCGAACAAGGCGCGTGCCTGGTCGAGGTCGCCGGTGAGCAGATCCACCAGGCCGCACACGCAGAGCGCCTGGTCGCGCCATGGACTCCATGCCGGCTCCTGGGTGACCGCGAAGCTTGCGTCGGCCATTGCCTGCTCCACACCAGCGGGACACATGATGGCCCGCAGCATCGCCCGTGCAGAGGCGAACGACGCCGTGCCATCTGCGGGTATTCCATCAAACGAAGCGGTGTCGATGATCGCCGCCCACCGTTGCGCTTCGGCGGTCTGCGCTGTCAAGGCCGTGATCCAGCCGGCTAGCACGGCGAGCGGGGGATATTGTTCGATAGCGGTATCGCCGAGGGCCGAAAGCCAACGTTGCACAGTCGATATCTGGCCGGCACTATAAGTCCGCAAAGCCATCTTCGTCACCAATTCGACGCATCGTTCCCGCTCGGTCGTCTTCAACAAGTGCTCGATGGCCATCGCCGGAGATCCATTGGACTCGTACCAGTCGGCGGCTCGCCCGTGCAGTGTCATGATGATCTCGGGCTCGACCCGACGAAGCTCACCCAGCAAGAACTCTTGGAACATTGCGTGGTAGCGATACCACTCGCGCCGACGATCAAGCGGGATTAAAAACAAGTTTGTTGCCTCAAGGCCGCGCAACCGCTCCTGCCCGCCTGTTTCTTCGAGGACGGCATCACACAGCGTTGCAGAAAGTTGATCAAGAACTGCCGTCCGCCGCAGGAACCGTTGGAGGTTCTCGGGCAGCTTCATCAACGACTCGCGGTACAAGTAGTCGGCCACGTACCGATCGTCACCAAAGACCATCGGTGCCTCGCCGTGGCTGTCGTGGGCAATCAACGCAGCGAGATAAACGCCGACCGGCCACCCTTCGGTTTGGGCGGTCACGGCGGCTGCCAGCTCAGGGGTGAGGCTAACGTGTGCCGCGGCGAAGATCTGCTCGGCGCCCGCCGCGTCGAGGGCCAGATCGCTCCCCAGGAACTCAACCAGCTCACCCGAAGCGCGCAGCCGCGGCAGGTGGGGCTGCTCGGAACGACTCGCCGCGACCAGTTGAGAGCCTCGCGGAATCCCCGAGATCACCACACTCAATACGTCGTGACAAGCCGGC
>DATDKX010000160.1:0-14313 GCA_036519615.1 Propionibacteriaceae bacterium | reverse complement strand
CGGGCCCATCATCATCAGTCGCAAGTTGGCCCACCTGCCTTCCCTCGGAGTGGTTACTGCGTCATTGTTGATCGCGGCCGCGGCGTACGCGCCATTTACTCCGATGGTTTGGCCGGACCACTGGACGGCGCCGGCGCTTGGTTCGGTCGTAGTACTCGCGGTGATCTGCACCGCCACGGCGTTTCTGGTGATGTTCGCTCTGATTGCGGAAGCTGGACCGGCCAGGATGACTCTGATCACTTACGTCAACCCGGCCGTCGCCATACTTCTCGGGGCAACCGTTTTGGGCGAGCCAGTCACCATCGGCCTTGCCATCGGATTCCCGCTGATCATTGTCGGTTCGGTGCTGGGCACCTGGCGGAGTACTCCTCGAACACGCGGGTTGGTCGGTACCGACGCCGTGCCGCCGCTGAACGAGGAGGCTGAACCTAACGTTCGCTGAGCCCGACAAAGCCCGCGACTTGGGTGCGCAAAGATGGTTGAGATGGAATCAGACGCCCCCGACATGCTCTGGACGCCGGATCCCGCGACTGCCGGCACTCGCGCGATGGCGCAGTTCGCTCGCTTCGTAGCGGGGCAGCGCCTGGCAGACGTCGACGAGTTGGACTACTCCTCCCTGCACGCCTGGTCGGTAGACGATCTTGAAGGATTTTGGGCGGCGGTCGCGGATTTCCTCGGCGTACGGTTCCACAGTGCTCCTGAAGCCACGTACGCTTCGCTGGCGATGCCGGGCACCGAGTGGTTCCCCGGAGCAACCCTCAACTACGCCGAGCACTCACTGAGCGACGGCCCGGGCCGTGCCAGTGACGACCTCGCCGTGGTGTTCGTCCGAGAAGATGGGTTAGAACGGCTAGTCAGCCATGGCGAGCTGCGCGATCTCGTAGCCAGCGTGCGGGCCGGCATGCTTCGGCTAGGCGTAGGCCGCGGCGACCGAGTCGTGGCGCTGATGCCGAACTGCGTGGAGACACTCGCCGCGTTCCTGGCGGCCGCCAGCATCGGCGCGATCTGGTCGTCCTGCTCACCCGACTTCGGAACCCGCGCAGTGCATGATCGTTTTGCGCAGTTGGAGCCGTCGGTGTTCATCGCGGTGAGCGGATACCGGTACGGCGGAAAGGCGTTCGACATCACGGAGCGTGTGCAAGCGCTGCGAGAGCAGCTGCCTACGCTCACTAGCACCGTTTTGCTGCCGTACCTTGACGACACTGCGACATCAGCTGGGACATTGGCTGGAACATCGGCTGGGACGCTGCCGTGGTCTGAGCTGACCGCTGAGCGCGGTTCGCTGGAGTTCGAACCCGTGCCGTTCGACCACCCGCTATGGGTGCTGTATTCGTCAGGCACCACCGGATTGCCGAAGGGCATTGTGCACAGCCACGGCGGCATCGTCGTCGAGCACCTCAAGACTCATGCTCTCCATCACGACCTCGGGCCGGGCAAGCGGTTCTTCTGGTTCACGACGACGGGCTGGATGATGTGGAACCTGCTGATCTCCGGTCTAATGGTGGGCTCGACGATTGTGATGTACGACGGCAGCCCGGGATATCCAGATCTCGGCACGTTGTGGCGGCTCGCTGAGAGGCATCGCGTCAACTATTTCGGGGTCTCGGCGCCCTACATCCACGCGTGTTTGAAGGCGGGGCTGCGCCCGGCCGACGAGCTCGACATGTCCACGGTCCGAGCGTTGGGCTCCACCGGAGCGCCGCTGTCGGTGGACGGTTTCCGCTGGATTGCCGACGCGGTCGGTAACCACGTACAGATCTGCTCTATGTCCGGTGGAACGGACCTGTGCACTGCGTTCCTGGAATCGGCGCCTACGGTTCCCGTCTGGCTGGGGGAGCTCTCGTGTGCCGCACTGGGTGCCTCCGTCGCCGCGTACGACGCCCGAGGTGCCGAAGTCGTTGACCAGGTGGGCGAGCTGGTGCTGACGAAGCCAATGCCCTCGATGCCGGTGTCGTTCTGGAATGACCCGGACGGCTCACGGCTCCGCACTGCGTACTTCGAGGACTTCCCTGGCGTGTGGCGACATGGCGACTGGGTTCGCAAGACACCGCGCGGATCGTTTGTCATCTATGGACGCAGCGACTCGACCCTCAACCGCGGGGGCGTGCGGATGGGGACGGCCGAGTTCTACGCGGTGGTCGAGGGCTTCGAGGAGATCGCCGACTCCCTGGTCGTGGACACTACGGAACTTGGCGCCGGCGATGAAGGTGAGCTGCTCTGCTTCGTCGTACTCGCCCCCAACACCAAACTCGATGATGTTGAGCCGCGGCTGCGGCAGGCCCTGCGCACCGAGCTATCGCCCCGGCATGTGCCGGATCGGTTCCTCACCGTTGACGCAATCCCACACACCCTCAATGGCAAGAAGTGCGAGGTCCCGGTAAAGCGGATTCTTGCGGGTGCCGATCCTCACCAGGCGCTGAGTCGGGACGCGTTGGCAAACCCGGAGTCGCTGGAGCCATTCATTCAACTGGCGCGTCGCTGGGTCAGCGGGGCTTGATGGCTCCGCTCGCTCCCTCAGGATCCAATAGGGCCCCTCAGGATCCAATAGGGGGAGCAGGAGGATAGCGGGGTGGAGTACGAGGTCGTCGCCGAGGCGTATCGGGATTTGGAGCAGGCTTCTGGCCGGCTGATGTTGATTGATCGGCTCGCGGCCCTGCTAGCCCAGACTCCGCAGGAGCTGCTGCCTACCGTCTGTTACTTGTGTCAAGGACTGATAGCGCCGGAATTCGCCGGTGTGGACCTAGGCCTGGCTGAGAAGCTGGCACTACGCGCGGTCGCTGCGGCGACAGGCGTCGAGTCGGAGGAAGTGGTCGCAGCTGTGCGCGAGGCTGGCGACCTCGGTCAGGCTGCCGAGCATTTATTGGCCGTCGGGGCCGCGGATCGAGCACCCAGCCTTGAGGTAGCCGTCGTCGTTGACACGCTCCACCAGATCGCCAGCGCCGAAGGCGCGGGGTCGCAGGGCCGCAAGCTCGACCTACTGGCCGGCCTTCTCGCGCTGGCTACGCCGCTGGAGGCGCGGTACCTGCTCCGCTTGGTAACTGGCAACCTTCGACTCGGCATCGGCACGCCGACGATTCTGGACGCGTTGGCGCAGGTGTACACCGGCAACCGGAAGGATCGGCCAGTACTGGAGCGGGCGTACAACGTCTGCTGCGATCTTGGCCTGGTTGCCGCGACGTTGGCCTCAGGTGGCTTGGTCGCGGTGAAGGAGCTGCAGGTGCGGCCCGGCAACCCGGTGCGGGTCATGCTCGCCCAGCGACTTTCGGATGCGGAGGAGATTCTCGCGAGGCTTCGCGGGCGGTGCATGGCGGAGTACAAGTACGACGGCATGCGCGTACAGGCACACCGCACCGGTGATGGCCACATTGAGTTGTTCACCCGCCGGCAGGAACGCGTCAGCGGCCAATTCCCGGATGTGGTCGAACTGCTGCAGGTGGGGCTAGGTCCGCGTGAGGCAATCCTTGAGGGCGAGATAGTGGCCTATGACGCTGCAGCCGGTGAGCTGCGGCCGTTCCAGGAAGTCATGTTCCGTCGCCGCAAGCACGGAATCGCCGAAGCCGCGCGTGATGTACCGGTCGGGCTGTTCTGCTTCGAGTTGCTCTACGCCGACGGCCAAGATCTCACCGAGTCGTCCTACCTCGACCGTCGCGCACGGCTCGCCGAGGCGGTTACGTTGTCAGATCGGCTTCGGCTGACCACGGCACTGGAGGTGGCGACGGCGCCGGCGCTGGATGCCGCGTTTGAGCAGGCCGTGGCAGACGGCTCGGAGGGTTTGGTGTGTAAGTCGACTGGTTCCGACGCCATCTATCAGGCTGGGGCCCGCGGCTGGCTCTGGATCAAGCTCAAGCGCGACTACCGCACGGAGCTGGCCGACACCATTGACCTTGTCGTCGTCGGGGCATACAGCGGGCGGGGTCGGCGGCGAGGCACGTACGGCGCGGTACTGCTGGCCGCGTACAACCCGGAGACAGAGCTCTATCAGACGGTCGGCAAGTGCGGCACTGGGTTCTCCGACACCGAGCTGGCCGCGCTGCCGGCCAAGCTGGCACCGCTGATCCGGGCTCCGCGGCCTGCCCGGATCGACTCGCGTGTTAACGCCGATGTCTGGTTCGAGCCCAGTCTGGTCGTGGAGGTCCTTAGCGCCGAGCTCACGTTGTCGCCCAACCACACCGCAGGCTGGAATGAGCTGAAAGAGGACGCTGGCCTGTCAATGCGGTTTCCCCGGTTCACCGGGCGCTGGCGTGACGACAAGGAGCCACAGGACGCCACCACGACCCAGCAGCTCGTCGAGCTTTACCGGACCGCACGGCGGGCGCCCGCAGATTGACGATATGACTCAGCCAGTGCTGCTGGACTCCTCAAGATCTTGATGCAAGGCGACGCCGACGATGACCAGCGCGATCCCGAGGAGGTCTTGGACGGTGGGAACCTGCCCGAGCACGAGCAGACCGATCACTGTTGCGGTAGCGGGCAGGATGGCCAGCATGAGAGCAAATGTTGAGCGCCGCAGGCGGGCCATCGCCAGCTGATCTGCGACATAGGGAATCACCGAAGAGCACAACCCAACCGCAATGCCCCACAGCAGCCAGCTCGGCTGAATGAAGGCAGGCATGGCGCCGCCGATGCCAAAGGGCGTGGCCACTACCGCAGCGATCAGCATGGCCGCGCCAAGCTGGTCAATGCCGCTTAACGCCGTGCTTGTGGTGTCATGGCTCTCAAAGTTGATCTTGGTGTTGGCGATCTTGTGACCCAAGACGACATAGAGCATGAATAGGCCGCAGTTTGCGAAGGCGAACACGAACCCCAGCGGTTCGTAGACAATGCGAATGTTGGTCAGCGCTGCTACCCCAGCGACCGCGAGCACCAAGGCGACCACGTTACGCCGAGTGCGTGTTCCAACGGCGGCCAAGATCACAACGCCGAGGAACTCGATGGCGCCCACCGTCGATAGTGGCAGCCGATCGATCGCCAAGTAGAACAAGGAATTCATCGCAGCCAGCACAACACCGAGAGCAAGCAATACCCACCGCTGGCTGGGGGTCCAGCGTGCGATCAGCCGCCACGGCCGTCGCCACGCCGCGAACAGCACCGCAGCGCTCGCGATCCGCAGCCATGCGACGCCCAGGACACTGACATGCGCGAAGAGCAGCACCGCGAACGACGGGCCGAGGTAGTGGAAGATCGCGCTAACGACGAAGAACGAGGCCGGTGGCAGCGCCGCAATCCGGCGGCCCGCGCTCGCGAAGCTACCGTGCGGCCGGTTGGCTGCCGCCACAACAACCTGCGACCGAGCGGGCACATCTGGGCCGCGATCGGAGCCCGATGACTTCACCGGACTATGCTCACCAGCTAATTGCCATTCGTACATAGTGCATTGAAGGCTGGTGTCTCGAATTGCCTAAAGAATCCAACTCAATCGGCTCGTCAACCTGGACTGCTTCAAGTAATGGTTTGCTCGATGACATCAACCGCCGCTTGTTGGCCGAGCTCAGCGACGACCCTCGCATCGGCATGTCGGCCCTGGCGCGCCGGGTCAAGATGAGCGCCCCGGCGGTCACCGAGCGCGTGCAGCGGCTCGAGCGCGCCGGAGTGATTACGGGCTACCGGCTGGATGTTAATCCTGCTGCCCTTGGTCTCCCAGTCACCGCATTCGCTCGCATCCGGCCGGCCGCCGGCCAACTCAGCAAGGTTGCCGATCTCGCCCGGTCACTGGCGCAGGTCACCGAGTGCCACCGCATTACCGGCGAGGACTGTTTCTTGATCAAGATCCACGCCGCAGGTATGGAAGAACTTGAGACACTGCTTGATCAATTCCTGACCTATGGGCAGACCGTGACATCCATCGTGGTCAGCACTCCGGTGCGGCCGAGGCCGCTTCCCGTCGAGACCGAGTGAGGGTTGCCTTCGATCCACCAAGATCAACAGTGAACCAGTGGCGGTCTTGGCGAGTAGACGGGATCAGGTTCGAAGTGAGCGCCAGCGCGCGGCCTTTGGAGCTCCTAGATTCCAATCAAGGTCGCAAGCTCGACTCCCTTAGGAGGCGCCAAGCCAACAACCCAGCTCCTCGGCGTCCTGCGTCACCAGCAAACCGTCCAATCGAGATCGTCGGGGCGGGCCGCCAGGCGAGACCGGCTTGTACCTCCCGGGTGAGCGGATGGAGAAGCATCCCTCCGGAGGCCGCCATGCCACCACCTATGAGAATCAGTTCAGGGTCCATGAGGAGTACGCAATGCACGAGGGCGCGACCCAGGGCAGTAACGGCATCGTGAAAGATTCTGTCGGCCATCGGGTCGCCGGCTGCAGCTCGGCTCAGGACCTCTTCAGCGGGAACCTCACTGCTGCCACTGGCGGCGGAATATCGGCGTGACACCGAGGCCGCGCTGGCATAGGTCTCAGTACATCCTCGTTGCCCGCAGGCGCACCATTCTCCTTCCGGAAATACCGGGAGATGGCCAAGCTCACCGGCCCGGCCGGTAGCACCGGTCAACACTTGACCTCGGGTGATCACGGCCGCCGCCACACCGGTGCCCAACGCCACGTAGAGAACGTCTTGCAAGCCTCGACCGGCACCCAACTCGAGCTCGGCCAGCCCTGCGGCGCGTACATCGTGGTCCAGAGCTACCGGCAGACCGATTGCCTCTGCCACGATCTGGCGCAAGGGCAGCGCATCCCAGCCAATGTTCGCGGCGTAGACGGCGATCCCTTGCTCCGCGTCGACAATCCCCGGGACCACAAGGCCCACCGCCTGCAGCCGTGCCGCACCCGGTATCTGCGCTCGCAGCTCGACGACGGCTTCAATCGTTGTTGCGACAACGGCGTCTGGGCCGAGGTGTCTGGGCGTTGGCCGCTTGCTTGATGCGTACTCGAGTCCGTCAGAGTCGAAGAGGGCGGCCTTAATGGTGGTGCCGCCGACGTCGACTCCAGCGACAAGATCGCGCCGCGCGGGATGGTGACCGTCGCTCCAGCGCATGGCGGACATCCTCAGGAAAGCACGACTGATCGTGACAGGTGCCGCGGCTCGTCGGGGTTGAGCCCCTTGGCCTCGGCAAGCGCGACGCCGAGTCGCTGCGCCCTGATCAAATCCGCCATCGGGTCAAGATCACTGTTCTCCACGTGTGCACCGGTCACCTGGAGATCCTCCAGCAGCCGCGCGGGAGGCGGGCCGAAGACCCAGACCGTCGAGCTTCCGCCGACCACACTGATGGGACCATGACGAAATTCCATCGCGGGGTAGGACTCCGTCCACGACTGGGACGCCTCGCGCAGTTTCAACGCAGCCTCGTTCGCGATGCCAACGGACATGCCGCTACCCAGGAAAGTGAACTGGGCAGAGTCGAGCGCGCGTGGCAGCAACGGATCGGTCAACGCCGAGCGCCCCTGCCCGATAACCGCAGTCAGGTCCTCACCCAACCAGGCCCGCCACAATGCCAGGGACGTGGTGGCGAAGCGTGTCTGAACAACTGACTTCTCGTCCGCGAAATCCAAAAGCACGTGATGATCGACCAGCTCAATGACCGGAGCATCCGGGTCGGCAGTGATCACGACCGTACGCGGCCTGGTCGCGTTCCGCAGCGTTGCCAGCAGCCGAAGCACCTCGGTCGTCGTACCGCTGCGGGTCAGCGCGACGACGGCGTCATAGGAGCGGCGGGTCGGGAATTCTGACGCGGGAAAAGCATCGGTTTCTCCATGCCCTGAGCGTTCCCGGAGGTCGGCGAAGCTCTGTGCCATGAAAAACGAGGTACCGCACCCAATGATGGCCGCTCGTTGACCCCGCTCTGGAAGGGCCTGACGAATACCGTCGGTCGGCCCGAGCTTCGCGGCCCGCGCCCACGCCGACGGCTGGTCAGCAATTTCGCTGGACACGTACCTCGAGGGTCGAGCAGGCCCCTCGCTCGGATCTGCTCCTGGCCCGTGCGTCACAAGTGGAGTCTGACACGGGCTCCGCAGCCTGTGCAGACCAACAGCAACCTGGGCAGAGTTCGGCCATCCTCGCGTTGTTCACAGATGACCTCGGTTGCCAGCAGCGTATTGTCCAGGGCCATGGGCCACACGAGTACGGGAGTTGAGGCCCGGTGACCAGCGCCGCCTCCGCCGTCATCCACTCCATCCGGTTGATCAGCTCAGGTCTCGACAGCGCCGACGCCTTCGTTGCGTTCGAGGACGAGCAGGTCCTCGCCACCGGGAGCGGCAGCGGCTGGCGGGAGTTCGTCGGAAACGAGACCGATGTTGTCGATGGCGCGGGTCACATCCTCACCCCAGGGTTGATCGATATCCACAACCACGGCGGTGGCGGCGCCTCGTACGGCGAAGGCGCTGATGCCATCCGTACGGCCCGGCGACTCCACCGCCAGCATGGCATTACTCGTCAGCTGCTTTCTCTGGTCACGGCTTCGCCCGACGTTTTGGCCTCCCAACTTCATGTCGCTGCGGCGGAGACCCGGCGAGACCCCACAATTCTGGGGATCCACCTCGAGGGCCCGTTCCTGTCCCGCGAGTACTGCGGAGCACACGACCCCGACCTTCTTCGCGACCCCGATCCCGACCTCGTCGAACGGCTCTTGGGTGCGGCCGATGTCACGGTGCGTCAGGTCACGATGGCTCCGGAGCTGGCGCACTTCGCCGAGTCGGCGCGGATCCTGCGGAAGGCAGGTGTCGTCGTAGCGGTCGGTCACACTGCCGCGACTTTTGAACAAACTAGGGCCGCGATTGAGGCAGGGGCGACCTTGCTGACCCATGCCTTCAACGGGATGCCTGGCGTGCATCATCGTGCGCCCGGGCCAGTGTTGGCGTTCGTTGAGGACCTCGGTACTTGGCTGGAGATTGTCAATGACGGTGTCCATGTACGCCCGGAGATTATTCGGATGCTCTGCCGGCTGGCGCCGGGAAGGGTCGCCTTGGTCAGCGATGCCATGGCGGCTGCTGGTGCCGGGGATGGGAGGTACCGGATCGGCGACCTGGACGTTGATGTGGCCGATGGCGTCGCACGGCTAACCGCAGGAAACGCGATCGCCGGCTCGACACTCACGTTGGACGTCGCGGTGTCCCGTGCTGTAAAAGATGTAGGTCTGAGTCCCCTCGCGGCGGTCGAAGCAGCCACAGTCGTCCCGGCTCAGATCCTCGGAGTGGAGGACCGGTTTGGCCGCCTGGAGCTGGGATACGTGGCCGACGCTGTCCTCTTCGACAAGAACTGGCAAGTCCGGGATGTCTGGATTGACGGCCGACCGATCCGAGAGTGGGAGCATGAGCTTCACTCCGTTCCCAGTTCGGCACCAGAGCACGGTCAAATCCCCTGAGTCAAAGTGGGGAGAGGATCCGCACACCATGGAAGTTGTCATCAGCACGACCCCGGACGAAGCCGGGAAATTGGCAGCTGACGCCATCGAGGAACTCCTACGACGCCGGCCAGCCGCCGTCCTGGGCGTTGCAACGGGTTCCAGTCCGCTGATCATCTATGACGAACTGGGCCGCCGAGTCGCACAGGGTTCCTTGTCGCTAGCGCAGGTTCGCGCGTTCATGCTCGACGAGTACGTCGGACTGCCGGTAGACCATCCGCAGCGTTACCGGAACGTCATCCGGGACGAGTTCGTCGACAAGGTCGATATCGATCCGGTTCACGTCTATGGCCCGGACGGGCTGGCCGACGACCTCGCGGGCGCTTGTGAGGCGTACGAGCTGGCCATAGCTGACGCCGGTGGCATTGACCTACAGATTGTTGGAATCGGTACCGACGGCCACATTGCGTTCAACGAACCCGGCTCCTCGCTCGCCTCCCGAACCCGGATCAAGACGTTAACCAGCCAGACCCGCAGGGATAATGCTCGATTTTTCGGCGGAGACGTGGAGGCCGTCCCCCAGCACTGCCTGACTCAAGGCATCGGCACCATCCTTGAGGCTCGCCATGTCGTCCTCGTCGCCGCGGGGCGCGGAAAGGCCGAAGCTGTTCACCAGCTCGTCGAAGGGTCTGTGTCAGCGATGTGGCCGGCTACAGCTTTGCAGCTGCACCCACACGTCACCGTCTTTCTGGACACCGCTGCGGCTTCCCGCCTTCAGCTCGCCTCGTACTACATCGAGACCTATCAAGCTAAACCGAGTTGGCAGGGGTTCTAGTCGTGCTGCCCACCCTGCTGCCGGGCTTTGCCGGAACCGAACTACCAACGTGGCTGCGGGACCGGCTCCGGGCAGGTCTCGGAGGTGTCTGCCTTTACGCGCAGAACATTTTGTCGGTCGAACAGCTGCGGATGCTGACCGACGCAATCATCGCCGAAAATCCGTACGCGATCATCGCTATCGACGAGGAAGGCGGTGACGTCACGCGGCTCTTCGCGGCTACCGGCGCGCCATTCCCAGGCAATGCTGTGCTCGGCCGGCTCGACGACCTCGACATCACACGCCAGACCGCGGCCGCCATCGGCTGGTCGCTGCGTCAGGCCGGATGCACTGTCAACTTCGCTCCGTGTGTCGACGTCAACTCCCGATCCGACAACCCAGTGATCGGCGTCCGCAGCTTTGGAAGTGACGCCGAATTGGTGGCGCGGCATGGCCGGGCCTGGGTCGCTGGCCTGCAATCGACCGGCGTAGCGGCAACCGCCAAGCACTTCCCGGGGCATGGCGACACGGCGCAGGACTCGCACGTCTCGCTACCAGTTGTCGATCGTTCCCTCGACGAGCTGCGCCGCCGGGAGCTTGTGCCCTTTGTCGCGGCCGTCGATGCCGGGTGCCGGGTGATCATGACGTCCCACATCATGCTGCCCCAGCTGGACTCGAAGCATCCCGCGACAATGAGTCGATTTGTCCTTCACGATCTGTTGCGGGGGGAGCTGGGCTTCTCGGGAGTGATCGTTAGCGACGCCCTGGACATGGTGGGTGCCTCTGGCTCGCTTGGGATGGCCGGGGCGGCTGTCGCTGCGTTACGAGCCGGCTGCGATTTGCTCTGTCTCGGAACCGAGAACACCGATGCCCAGCTGGATGACATCGAGCAAGCAGTGAACGACGCGGTTGCGGACAATGCCCTCGCATCCACCAGGTTGTCGGAAGCAATCGGCCGGGTGCGCGGGCTCGCAGAGGACCTAAAAGCTGCGCGCGAAGCAGCCAGGCAGCCTCCCGGTTTCGAGCCAGGTTGGCCCGAGGACGAGGCGGAGCTCATTCACACTTTGGACGTCCAACCCGGAGTCTCCAAGTGGCGGGGGAGGGCAGCGGGCCACTACACCGTGGTATGGCTTGAGGCCGATCCCAATATCGCTGTGGGGACGACACCATGGGGGCCGTTCGCCGCCCTGCGCCCTGAGCCCTTCGACAAGCTCAGGGCGCATTCAGCTTTCGCGGCGCAGCCGGTTTTCTTGATCACTCCCGAGCGATCGGTGCTGCCGCCCCTTCAACCTGAGGCATCCGTACTCGTCATCGGGCGCGATATTCATCGGCATCCATTTGCGAGAGAAGCCGTTGACCGGCTGCGCTCCCAGCATGCTGATGTGCTGGTCGTCGACCTGGGTTGGCCATCAGCTGACCGCCGGTACGCCGACGTTGCGACGTTTGGTGCATCTCGCCTTATGGGTGATGTGCTGTTGAACTGGCTGGCGGAGGGAAGCGATGCTGCGGAGTAGCCTCGACGGCTCCGGTCGCACGTTTCCCACCAACAGCGCGGAAACGTACGCCTGATCCGGATCTGAGCGTGCTTTTCCCACCAGTTGTGCGGAGAAGCGTCGGCTGCAGGGATTGTGCCTTGTCGGCGAAGTCGTTCAGTCCGGCGATCCTTTGCGGCCGGCAAGAGTCACTTCCGCCTGGATGGTGTGGAAGAGGGGCTCGTCGACATCGATCCCGGCATGCCGCAAAACCAGCACAGCCGCACCTACCAGGCCGTCCGAAACAGGAATTACGGGATGGCCGCCCGCCGGAGGGGCGAGCTCGGCTTGGAGGCTCGGTGGCGCAGCCAGCATGCCGCGGACGATGATGCTGCCGCCTACCACGACCGGGCCCTGCAGATCCGGCGCCCGCACGGCAGAAAACAAGTCCGCGAGCGCCGCTGACGCGCCAACGAGGATCGTGCGAGCTACACCATCCGTATGAGCAGCGAAGGCGAGCGGCGCGAGTTCGGCCAACGAGATGGGCGGCCGGGCATACAAGGCCGAAACCAACTTCCGGACCGCCTCTGCCCGTCCAACGACCGTAGTCATATTGGCCGTAATCCCGATCGCGTCCAGTACCAGGTCAGTCAGCGCAGTGGCCTGGCTCTGGCCGTCCAGTGACGCGACCACTGCTCGAGCTACCGCATGTCCGATCCAGAAGCCGCCGCCCGCGTCGCCGAGAAGCCAGCCTTTGCCGCCTACCACCCGATCCAGCTGCCCTCCCCGGATCCTGGCCGCTACAGTCCCCGTCCCGGCGATCAGGGCGTACCCGTCTAGCGCAGCAGTTCCAGAGTGGAAGATGCCGAGTAGGTCGTGTCCGAGGACGACTTCGCGAACCCCCAGCGGAGCCAACCGGCTCTCCACTTGCTCTCTAAAGGCCGGGGTTTTCTCGCCGGCCATGGCAATCAGGGCCAATATCGGTCCCTCTGGGCCAGTCAAGCCCGCCATCGCCTGCTCGGCCGCTGAGCCAATGCCGGTCACCGCCTGGCGGATGCCCACCGCTGTCGGATTCCCGCCACCGGCACGACCGTGACCGTACGCGCGTCCAGAAGCGTCGAGTACGACCGCGCGGGTGCTGGTGCCACCGGCGTCAACGGCGAGAAACATTGGAAGGGTTTCAGTTCGGTTTCATCGGTTGTGCAGAAGGAAGCTAGACACTAGTGTAAGAGCGAATTTCAGCATCTTTGAATCAGAGTGAGAGTGATTCTTACACCCGCGCGCGCTGCTCGTACTCGCGAACAGAACCCTGCAGTGCAAGACCGCATCCGGTCTTTGATGCCTGACATGCCTTCCGCGGTGGCCCGAGTGGCAGCGTACTTACTCGAGCACCCGCAGGCGCCGCTGTCGCTGTCCATTGGTGAGCTTGCCGAGCAGGCTGGAGCTTCGCCGGCGACCGTTACGCGTTTCTGCCGGACCATCGGCTATCCCGGGTACGTCGAGCTACGAGTCGGCATTGCAACCGATGTCGGACGCAGCGCCTCGTTCGATTCCTGGACGGCAGAGATCGGAGGCGAGTTCGGCCCGGAGGACTCTCCGGAGGACCTGCTGCGGCTGCTGATCAGCAGCCATACCAAGGCGTTGCGCGAGGCCACGTCGGCCATCGATCTAGCCGTCATAACCGAGGTGTCGCGGCGTATAGCGCTGAGTGCGCATGTCGACATCTACGGCGTGGTCGGCAGCGCGATGCTTGCCGAGGAGTTGCAGGGCCGCCTCTATCGCATTGGGGTTCCGGCGTACGCCTGGTCGGAAGTACACAGCGGTCTGACTAGTGCGGCTATCCAGGACCCCGCCACGGTCGCGATCGGCATTTCAACCACTGGCCGAACTGACGAGACGATCGAAATGCTTGCCGAAGCCGGTCGAGCTGGCGCATTCACAGTGGCTATTACCAACGACCCCATGTCTCCGCTGGCCGAGCTTGCCGATCGCAGCATCGTGACGTCGATCTATGAGCAATTCCGGCAGCCCGACGACCTGTCGGCCAAGCATGGCCAGCTCCTCGTGCTTGATCTGCTCTACCTGCTCGTTGCCCAGGAAAACTTCGATCGGTCGAGCGCCAAGCTGGCTGCGTCCGCTCTTGCCGTGTCCTCGCACCGCCGGCCCCGTCGTACACCGCCCCGGGCAACCGTGACCAGCGCATTGCGCGATGGCAGCGGCCCCTCTGAACGAGAGGAGGCCGACCGGTGACGAAGAGCGCCATTGCACCCGTGGTGAACGACTTTGTGAGCGAGGTGAGCCAGCGGCTCGAACGCCTGGCCACCCTGGCCGCCGACGGAGGCCTTGATGCAGCGATCGGTCTGATGACTCGGGCAATTGAGGCCGGTGCGGTTATTCAGGCCTTTGGCACGGGCCATTCGGAAGCGTTCGCAATGGAGATCGCGGGCCGGGCCGGGGGCCTCATTCCGACGAACAAGATCGCGCTCCGCGATCTTGTGCTGCACGGCGGCCTACCAGTGGACGCCCTCGCCGGATCCAGCCTCGAACGCAACCCGGACGTCGTTTCTGAGTTATGGAAAGTCTCGCCGATCCAAGCCGGTGATGTCTTCGTCATCGCCTCGAACTCAGGCGTCAACGGGTCAGTGGTCGGCATGGCACTGCTGGCCAAAGAGCGGGGCCATGACGTCATCGCGGTGACGTCACTCCAGCACACCGCGCGCGTACCACCAAAGCATCCCAGCGGCCTGCGGCTGTC
>DATDKX010000159.1:0-3226 GCA_036519615.1 Propionibacteriaceae bacterium | reverse complement strand
GGTGACGACGAGGTCGAGGTGGTACGCCGCCTCGACGGCCGAATCGGGCATGTGCATCTCCGCGATGCCGTCCTCGGCGACATCAACTTGAGCATCGGACGTGGCAAGGTGAACTTCCCCGCCGCCATCGATGCGCTCACCGCCAGCGGATACCAGGGCCACTACAGCCTGGAGCTGGAAACCCACGACATCGAAGACGCCGACCGCCCGGCCGAAGCCGGCCGCGCCGGCCGCTACATCACATCCCTACTACAGCGCTGACCAGACACCTTGGAGGAAGCCATGCCCGTGTCCGACAAGACCGCCATCATCACTGGAGCCGGCTCGAAGCGCGGCATCGGCCGCGCCACCGCGCATGCCATGGCCGCGGCCGGCTGGAACGTCGCCATCCTCGACCTTGACGAGCCCAGCGCAAAGGAGGCTGCTGACGAGGTTGCCGAGCGGGGCCGAGTGCAGACAGCTGGCATCGGCTGCGATGTGACCGACGAGGCGTCGGTGGAGGCAGCGCTCGGTGCTCTCGACGGATCGATGCCTCCCGTCGGAGCATTGATCAACAACGCCGGCATCACCTCCCCAACCCAGTTCCTTGACGTTACCGGGGAAGAGTGGGACCGCATCTTCGCTGTCAACGTCCGCGGCTCCTACAACATCACCCGGCGGGTCGCGCCAGCCATGGTGGACCGCGGTTTCGGTCGCATCGTCTTTCTGTCCTCAGTCTCAGCCGAGCGGGGTGGCGGGGTATTCGGTGCTGTGGCGTACTCGGCCGCGAAGGCCGCGGAGCTCGGATTCGCCCGCGCGCTGGCCCGAGAGCTGGGGCCGAACGGTGTGACCGTCAACTCCGTCGCCCCCGGCTTCATTGAAACCGACATCAGCGGCGGAGCGCTCACCGGCGAACGTAAGGCGCAGCTTGTCGCGCAGATCCCGGTCGGCCGCGGTGGCAACGTTAACGATGTCGCCGACCTCATCACTTTCCTCTGCCGCGAGGAGTCCGGCTACATCACGGGCGTCACCTACGACGTCAACGGCGGCTCACACATCCACTAAGGATGTGTTGTAGTCGCGGTTCGCAGCTGCTGATCGTTTTCAAGCCCACCATTCGCCTCAAGACCCTCCACATACGCCTCTAGGTCCCCCACACGCACCCGGGCAGCACCCTCCACATGCACCAATGGCAGCCGACCGGCGGAGATCAGCCGCTCGATGGTGCGCAAGGAGACACCGAGCTGCTCGGCGGCGTCTCTTTTGGTTATGAGTAATCGTCTAGGCACGGTCGACGGAGCGGACGCGACGCCGAGCGTTGGCACAACCTGGCCAGCCCTAACGCGATCGGCTAGAAAAGCAACGAGATCCTCGATCTGGCCTGGTACTCGCCCACCTTCTGCGCGCAGCTGGCGGTGATACCGAGACAACGCGATGACCAGGTGGGCGATGAGCTCGGCCGGTGTTGGCTCGCAACTGTCTCCGTTCAGCGCGTGCGCTCTGCCGCGCATATAAGTCGGCATTGGCTCCGGCCGGTTAGCCGACGGTGACTGCAGACTCTTCTCCTGCGACATACGTCGGTAGCGTTGGCCTGGATCGTTGAAGTCAGTCATAGTCATCGGTGTCCCAGTGTAACTTGTTGGTAGTCGATTGTTAACAGTTACCTGTTGGCAGAAGCTTAATTACTCCAAGGCTGCGCTGTCAACTGGTCACAATCAACACTGTGGTAGTTAACCGTTAGCTGTTGACGACATGCGGTAAGGTCGTCGCATACGTGGGAGGAACCGACGATGGCTTCACAGCCACTGACCAGCCTGGACCGCAGTACCTTACGCGAGCGGTCGCTCGAGGCACTTCGTACTGCGATCACCTCAGGCGAGTACCGTCCAGGGAGTCACCTTGGTGAAGAGGAACTGGCCGGCCGGCTTGGAGTGAGTCGCGGCACGGTCCGCGAGGCGCTCCGGCACCTACAGCAGGAGGGGTTAGTCACAGCTGGGGCGCGCGGCATGCTACGGGTGAACAGCCTCTCGCCGACTGAAATCCGGGAGCTCTTCCAGGTACGTGGAGCACTGGAAGGACTGGCGGTCACGCTGCTCATCGCCTCGCCTGAGCGGGATGCCGGGGTGGCGAGACTGCGCAAGGCGCTATCCGATCTCGACGACTCGAACGCCGACTTCGGCGCCCACATGGACGCCGATCTTGGCTTCCATCTGTTGCTTTGCGAGTTGTCCGAGAATTCCGTACTGATCGACGCCTGGCGGCACCTTGAGGGTCGGGTACGCATCACGATGCTCAGCGTCGGCGACGATCACCTCATGTCGGGCGGTAACCACGCCCCGATCGTGGATGCCGTCGAGGCCGGCAACACGACCCAGGCGGTCAGAGTCCTCCAAGACCACATGCTGCGGGCCGCAGATCGGATGACTGGCTCCGCCGAGGGCCGCTGACTACGGGATCAGCGAGACCTTGATCGATTCCTTGCCGCTGGCCACCATGTCGAGACCCTTTTGGAACTCGGCCAGTGGCAGCTGGTGAGTGCAAATTCTGTCCATGGGCAGCTTCCCAGACTCGATCATCCGAATGGCCGCAGGCCAGCAGTCCGGGCCCAGGTGGGCGCCGCGTACATCCAGCTCCTTGTCGTCGCTAATGATCGACCAGTCAACGGTCACGTCGCTCCCAAACACGCTGTATTCGACGTACGTGCCAAGCTTGCGTAGCAGGTTCAGGCCTTGGCTGACTGCAGATGGGTGGCCGGTCCCCTCGATATAGACATCAGCACCGTATCCGTCGGTCATGTCCTTGATCACCGAGAGCGCGTCCTCTTGACCAATGTTGATGATCACATCGGCACCACACTCTTTGGCGATGTCCAGCTTGTCCTGCGCCATGTCGAGCGCGACAACCGCTTTAGGATTCTTGGCCTTGGCACCAGCGATCATGCCCAGGCCGATGGGCCCGCAGCCGGCCACCACGACGAGATCTTCGAATTTGATCTCGGCCCGCTCTACGGCATGCAGAGCACATGAGAGTGGCTCAGTGAAGGCGGCGTGTGCGGGTGGCAGCCCCGACGACACCTTGTACACCAGAGCGTCTTTGTTGTAGACCATGTACTCCGCCATGCCGCCCGGCGTACGACGCTTGAAGCCGAACATGTCATGCGGGGCGCACATCCAGTATTTGCCGTCCACGCAGTAGCGACACTTCCAACAGGGCACGATCTGTTCGGCGACAACCCGATCGCCAACGG
>DATDKX010000158.1:0-4929 GCA_036519615.1 Propionibacteriaceae bacterium | reverse complement strand
CTCAGCTGCAGCAGTTTGAGCACGCTGTCGCGTACGTCGCCCCGCGTCTCATACTCCTGCGCCTGGTCCAGGAACCCGGCCACATCTATGTCGTTGGGGTTGCGAGCACCAGCCAGGCTGGCGTGTACCCGCAAGGCCGCGCTGGGATCTTGGGAGCACAGCAGGCCAGCGCGATCACATGACAATTCCGACTTGCGGAACCACTCATTGAGGCCGAGGATGATCGCCCGGATACTCCAGGCACCGATCGGCAGCCACTCCATGGCAGCCGCGAGATTGATCAAGGCAAGCAGCATCGTGCGATAGACGGCGTGCCCGGAGAGCACATGTCCGACCTCGTGGCCGACGATGAAGCGCAGCCCCTCGGCATCGACCAGCTCGAGCATCCCGGTGCTGATCACGATGATCGGCTTGTCCAGGCCAATCGCCATCGCCTGCGGAATGGGATCCTGCTCGATGTACAGCTCCGGAACAGGCTGCACGTCCAGCGTCGTCGCACACTCGTTCAACATCTGGTGGAGTTGCGGATATTGGCCCGGCGAGACGCGGATCGCGGTGGCGAGATAGAGCCACCGTATGCTGCGCTCTCCGATGGCTCCGGAGAGTGTCTTCAGGACGGAGTCGAACCCGGGAATGGCACGCAGCGCGACCAAGGCGCCGCGATCAGCGGGATGCTCGTACGCGCGGGAGCTGATATCGGGAAATCGGATGCGCCCGCGAAGCGCTGGCAGGGGTTCCGTGGTCATGCCCAGCAGCGTACGTGGGAGAGGTTAGGCGAGCCGGATCAGCTCATCTGGAAAATGCCGCTGATGAGTCCCATAGTCAACTGGAGGATGAATCCGAGGACGAGCCAGGCGGCGCCGACGATGATGCCAGCCAATGCTTTGCCGTTCTGAAAGCCTGCGCGCCGCGAAATGATGTAAGCCACGATGCTCAGCACGAGCCCAATGGTCGACGTACAGGGAATGATGGCCAAGATGAGGCCGACGATGCCCAGCGTATTGCCGGGATCTGCCGCCGGCTGTGGGGTGGCCTGGTAATCGGCCATAGTGCACTCCTCCTGCGAGCGTGTTCGGTTCAGCGAGCCTATCGTCAGTAGGGCTCGAGAGCGCTTGATTGATCACTACCGTGCGGCCCCGGTACGCGCCGCCGAGCGGGCGTACATCTCCTGCGGGGCCTACGAAGACCTCGTGGAAGCGAACCGTGGCATGCTGCCGATCTTTCGTAGCACCGGAATGAAGATCAACTATATCCAGACGCGTGGCGGACACTCATGGGAATCCTGGCGGGATGCACTTGGTCCTGGTCTGTGCTGGCTCTTTCCTGGTGATCTTGCACAGTAGCGTCCTATTCGCCGACGGACCCGTCGATCAGCTCCCGTACGACGTCCAAGTGTCCGACATGGCGCGCGTACTCCTGCAGCAAGTGGGCGAGGATCCAGCCAAGTGTGGGCGGATCGCTAGAGAACCGGCCGCCTAGCTTGCCCCGATCTGTCAGCTCCGCGTTTTTGGCAACCGCCTCGGTACGCGCAGCGATCCCGGCCAGCCGTGCACTCAAATCGGAGACATTGTCGTCAGGGGTCACGAGCCAACCCTTGCCGCTCGGGTCCTCATCACCTCGGGGATCCGACATCTGCTCGGCCTCGAAGCCCCATTGCATCCAGCGCCGCTCGACGAACACGAGGTGCTTGAGCAGCCCTAGTGGCGACCAACCCGAGGGCACGATGCTGTTCCTTAGCTGGTCATCGCTCAGCCCTTCGAGCTTGGCCAACAGCGTGGCTCGGTAGTAGCTCAGCTGCTGCAGCAGGATCTCCTTTGGATCCTCGAGTGATCGAGGAGGTTCGTCACGGACGTCGGTCATGGCCTACAGGTTATGAATTCGTGCGACGTGCTGGTCACCGGGTAGAGTTCACCGTTGGCCCGGCGAGAAGTTCGCCGCGCCGAAGCATTCGCCCTCCTGCTATGGGGCCGTCTCATAGCCGCTCAGACCAGAGGAGGTGGGGTAGCGCATGCGTGAGTACGAGGTCATGGTCATCTTCGACCCGGACACCGAGGAGCGTACGGTTCAGCCCGAGCTCGACAAACACCTAAAGGTGATCACCAAAGGTGGCGGCACCGTCGACAACGTCGACATTTGGGGCCGGCGGCGTCTGGCGTACGAAATCCGTAAGAAGTCCGAGGGCATCTACGCGGTGATCAACGTCACCGCGGAGCCGAAGGACGTCAAGGAACTGGACCGCCAGTTCACCATCAATGAGTCAATCATGCGGACCAAGGTCATCCGGCCCGATCTGCGCTGAGATGGGCGAGATTATCCACAGATTGTCGCGCGCCAACGCGTAGCGTCAGTGGTGGCTGGCAGGCTGACTAGTCAAAGACCACATCG
This sequence comes from Propionibacteriaceae bacterium, assembly GCA_036519615.1. Lineage (GTDB taxonomy): Bacteria > Actinomycetota > Actinomycetes > Propionibacteriales > Propionibacteriaceae > Microlunatus. Next base: position 2,544 of record DATDKX010000158.1, on the reverse strand, counting down.
CTCATCACAACGGAGAGTTTCATGGCAGGCGAAACCACAATCACCTTGGTCGGCAATCTCACGGCCGACCCGGAACTGCGTTTTACGCCCTCGGGGGCAGCAGTCGCAAACTTCACCGTCGCATCGACGCCTCGCACGTTCGATCGGCAGACCAATGAGTGGCGAGACGGCGAGGCGATGTTCCTCAACTGCGCGGTCTGGCGCCAGGCCGCTGAAAACGTCGCTGAGTCACTACAGAAGGGGATGCGGGTCATCGTCCAGGGTCGGCTGCGGTCGCGCAGCTACGAGACCCGGGACGGGGAGCGGCGTACGGTGTTCGAGGTCGATGTTGACGAGATCGGCCCGGCGCTGCGTTATGCCACGGCAAAGGTGACACGCAATGCGAGCGGCAGTAACCAAGGCGGTTCCACCCGGCCGTCGGCCGGCAGCTACGGCGATGACCCGTGGGCGAGCGGGACACCCGCTCCGGCGGGCGCTCGGTCCCAGCAAGGCTCCGATCCCTGGGCAACGCAACAGAGCGACGAGCCACCGTTTTAATCCCGAATCTCATCGACAACAGAATTCAGCACAAACCACCACGGCACATTCCGGCCATCGGCTGCGCGACTCAGAGGGCAGCCGCGCCGGGCTCGAAAGGAGAGCACCACAATGGCCACGACACCTCCTGCACAGCGCAAGCCGAAGAAAAAGGCCAACCCGCTGCGCGCCGGCCAGAACATTGATTACAAGGACGTTGCAACCCTGCGGAAGTTCATCTCTGAGCGGGGAAAGATCCGGGCCCGTCGAGTGACTGGGCTCTCGGTTCAGGAGCAACGTCGAGTCGCCATCGCCATCAAGAACGCTCGTGAGGTGGCGCTGCTGCCGTACGCCTCGACGGCCCGCTGAGAGGGGCTGGGATGAAACTCATACTCACTGCCCCCGTCGACAAGCTCGGTGGCCCGGGTGACGTCGTTGAGGTCAAGGATGGTTACGGCCGCAACTTCCTTGTTCCCCGCGGGTTCGCGATCCGCTGGACGCGCGGTGCGGAAAAGCAGATTGATGGCATCAAGCGCAGCCGTGCCGCCCGGGAGATTCGCGGGCTGGATCACGCCGAGGAAGTGCGTGGTCTGCTGGAGGATATGGCTATCGATCTGCCCGCCCGGGCCGGTGACACCGGCAAGTTGTTTGGCGCGGTGACCGCTGGCGATGTCGCCGCCGCAATCAAGAGGGCCGGTGGACCGTCGATCGATAAGCGCGCCGTGCAAATCGCTAAGCCCATCAAGACGGTCGGTTTGCACACCGTTGGCATCAAGCTGCACGACGCGGTGACTGCCCACGTACGGATCGTGGTGGTACAGGCCTCGTAAAGCCGCTTGATCTGAGGTCCAGACTGGTCACAGGCCGTCTCGATCAGCTTGGCGAGGAGGGCATGGATGTACCGGCTGACACCCGAAGACCTCGGGCGTCGTCGCCGCGCCCAATTAGGCCGCACCGCTATGGGTGTTTCCGCCTTGCTGCTGATGATCATGAGTGCCGTCGTCCCGCACATCATGGTGGCGGCGGCGACCGTATTGCCAGGTCGTTCTCTTATCCCGGCCAGCCACTTTTTCCTTATCGCTAACCCGAATGCGGAGGCCTTCTCGGGTGCCAGGAGCGTGGCCGATGCCGGGATGGGGATCAGCCTTACCTACCTCGGCCTGGCGTTCCACCAGGTCGGTCTGATCACTGGCCTGGGATCGTTCTGGGTGCTCATTGCCGAAGACGTCGGAAAATGGACGCGTCGGCTGGTCATGGTGTCGGGTGTATGCCTGCTATTAAGTGCCTCAACCGTGGTGCTCGGGTACGAATTGCTGACCCATGTCGGCGTACCGACATTGCTCGGCTACGCCTGGGTTCCCACCCTGTTGGCGGGGCTGATCATGGTCGTTGGTGCCCGTCTGGCTCGTGCGCGGCTGGTCAACACGTGGTTCTGGGAAAAGCCTGAGATCGTTCAGCCCTAACTTGCGCACTGGCCGATCGAAAGCATCTTTCTCCACAGGGTTATCCCCACATGTGGAGAATTACAGCATTGTCATTTGCCTCCGATTCACCTCAAATTTGCACCAGGTTGTCCGAGTTAGAGAGACCTCGAAGTTTCATAGCGCGGGCACTTCTACGTTCGGGTGAACGGAAAGTGTCAAGAGAGTGGGCCGGCGCCGCCTCCGAGCCTGGCGGGCAGCCCGTACGATGATGCGGGCGCTAGCGCAAGATCACGACGTAGTGCTGGTTCATGATCCGGAATTGGTCCTGGCTGCTGCCGGGCTCCGAATGAAGAACCTGATCTGGGATGTTCACGAAGATCCGGCGGCCGCGCTGCAGGTCAAATCGTGGATGCCTAAGGTCCTGCGGCGTCCCGTGGCCGCCGCATGGCGCCGAGCCGAGCGGGTAGTCGAACGACAACATCACCTGTTGTTGGCCGAGCACTCCTATCAGGGCCGATTCCGTCGTTCGCATGCTGTGGTTGCCAACTCAGTCGCTGTCCCGACGCAGGCAGGGCAAGCCGGCGGTGAGCGCGTCAGCTACCTG
>DATDKX010000157.1:0-4949 GCA_036519615.1 Propionibacteriaceae bacterium | reverse complement strand
CAGGCCAAGAAATACCAGTGGCTGGACGAGAGAGAAGATCACCGAGAACGGATCGCGAAGCACCAGCGACATCTCGCGCTGAAACACCGCTCTGGTATCGGCGACGAGCGTGCTCATGGGGTCACCACCTCACTTTCCTCGCGCAGACTTCGACCGGTCAGACTCAGAAAGACATCGTCTAGCGTCGGAACACGTACATCAGCCGCACGTACTTCGACTCCCGCATGATCAAGTTCGCGCAATAGCCACGGCAGTGCGCGGGTACCTTGATCAAATCGCCCAGCAATCGTCACCTCCCGAGATCCATTCGATGTGGTCAGCTCGCTGCCCCGCTCAGCCACCAAAGCCGACGCGGTGGGAGCACTCGCACCATCGACGGTGATCATGATTCGGTCGCCCGCCAATGTCGCCTTGAGATTGTCCGCTGTGTCGTTGGCGATGATTTCGCCATGATCAATAACCAGCACGCGCTCCGCGTAGGCGTCCGCCTCCTCGAGGTAGTGCGTGGTCAACACAATGGTGGTCTCTTGCCGCTCCCGCAGTCCGTTGATGTGGTCCCAGAGGTTGGCCCGGTTGTGCGGATCCATCCCAGTCGACGGCTCGTCGAGAAAGATCAGCCGCGGGCTGTGCATTAGACCAAGGGCGATGTAGAGTCTGCGCCGCTGCCCGCCGGATAGAGTGCTGACCTTTCGCCTCTCGAGCGAGGTGAGGTCGAGGCTCTTGGTCAGCTCCTGGGCCCGAGCCAGGGAGTCTAAGGAGTTCATCCCGTAGAACCGGCCTTGATAGACCAGCTCATCCATGACTCGAAAGCTGTGCCCGGCACCATCACCCTGGCCGATATAGCCAATTCGGGATCGCACTACAGCAGGCTCGGTGGTGATGCTGGCTCCGGCCACCCAGGCCTTGCCCGAGGTTGGCGGCAGCAACGTGGTCAGCATTCGCAATGTGGTGGACTTTCCCGCACCGTTGGGCCCCAGGAAGGCCACCAACTCCCCGGGGGCGACGTCGATGTCGACTCCCTTGACGGCTTCCACGGTCTCCTTTTTGCTGACAAAGTGCCTAGTCAGCTTCTCTGTGTGGATCATTGGGTCGATCATCCCTGACACGCGCCCTTCCCGACGTGAACTCCGTACGCTGTACTGGATTAGAATAACATACACTGTACGGAGAAAAGACAAGCACTCACCACTGACAGTTTGCCGAGGATGCGACCGTGACTGAGCAGCAGCCGGGTACGCCCGAGGGCCGTCGAGTGGTCGAGTTGCTCTGGGCGCCCACCCAGCAAACCCCCGGACGCGGCCCCAAGCCCCGCCTTAGCCTCGCCGACGTCGTCGCTGCCGGGGTGGCCATCGCTGACGAAGAGGGACTGGCCGCCCTGTCGATGCGAAAGGTAGCGAGCCGCCTCCGCGTGGGCGCCATGTCGATCTACACCTACGTGCCCGGTCGCTCCGAGCTAATCGAGCTCATGATCGATCGGGTTTACGATGAGCACCAGATACCTGACGCGAAGCTGCCGTGGCGGCAGCGGATTGAGCAGTGGGCTCGCGAAACCTGGCGGATCTACAGCGCACACCCATGGCTGCTGGACTACAACATGGCGCGACTTCCCATCGGCCCCCATGTCCTGGATGTCTCCGAGGCGCTCTACGCCGCGCTGGGTGACGCTGGATTCGATGGCTCGGAAAACGTTGCAATGTCCAACCTCATCCAATGGCAGCTTCTGGGTGCGGCGCGCTCCATGATCAGCGACGCCGACGAGGCGCGACATACCGGTGTATCGGCTGAGGCCTATTGGGATTCCCGGGCCAGCTTTTGGGGTACCTATTTCGATTGGAATCGATACCCCACCATGGCCGCCATCTGGGAGGCAGGTGGGTTCGACGATCCGGCCGGCTGGGATTTCGACCGCATGCTCGACCGGCTGCTGACCGGTGTCCAACAGTTGGCGGCTGTCAGCTAGGCGGGTGAAGCTCGAACGGCTGATACCGATAACCACGGCCGACGATGCAGCGGAAGAAGTACTCATTCGGCTGCTGGGGTCCTAAGTACCAGATCTCCCAGTCCGAGCGGCGATCTCTAGAGCGCAGCATCGAGTTTGCGATCTCATTGGTACACACGCGGCGGATATGCGCATCCGAATCCAGCTGGGACTGCCGGCGGACGTCGTAGGTGACCCGGCCCGCAATAAAGGTCTGGTAAATGTGCTGCTTATCGCAGTCCGCCTGGGTTCCGAGCGACGGGACGTCGGTGATCCCTTGGATGCTCCCCCAGCATTCCGGGCGAATAGCGCAGTAGGTGTCCATGCCGAGCTGTTCGGAGCAGTCCACGAAGCCGGCTGGCACAACAACCGGCGTGCTGGTCGGGCTCACGGGCGGACTCGAGGCCACGGAAGGAGTCGGCTCGACAGCGGGCGTACGCGTCGCCAGATTCACCACGGCAATCACCGATGCCACCACAATCAGCACAGTGACGGTCGCTAAGGTCACCAGGCCGCGGCGCCTCCATCTGCTTGGTGGGCTGAGCGGGGGCGGGGGCGCTTCGGCCTTGGCGGCGACTGGCTTCTCCGTACGCGGCGGCGCCGCCGACTCCTGATCTTGATCTGTCTCCGGCGCAGGCAACGGCTTCGGCGCTAGCGCCGGGGACAGATTGAGAGCCTGAAGTTGATCACGGAATTGCGCGGCCGTTGGTCGGTCCTCGGGATTGTCCGCCATGGCGTTCAGCAGCACATCCATGAACGCCTTGTCGACTCCCGGAATGCGCTTGATCGGCGCCCTCTGCCGCTTGATCATCTCCGGGATGCTCGGCATCTCCATCGTCTCCGACCAGCGTGGGGCGTGACCACTGAGCACGGCATACAGCGTGGCTGCCAGGGAATAGACGTCGGCGTACTCGGTGACCGGCTTCTTGGCGAAGACCTCGGGCGGCGCGTACGCAGGTGTGATCGCTTCGACGGTCTCGCTCAGCGGCATGTCCGGATCGATAAGCGCGGCAAGCCCGAAGTCAGCCAAGCCGGCATTGTTGTACGCGTCGATCAAGATGTTGGCCGGCTTGACGTCCCTATGCAGCACACCTAACAGATGGGCGGCAGCCAACGCGTCCGCGATCCGTACGCCGACCTCCCGGACCCGGCGTTGGCTGGGCCGGGGATCCTTGGTCAGCCACCGCGTCAATGAGCCGCCGGGACAAAGCTCCATAACAAGGAAGGGCCGGTCATCGCGGAGCAGCCCGGCGTCGTGCACCGTAACAATGCCCGGGTGGCCCGACATCCTGCCTGCTGCGCCGGCCTCGCGCAGAAAGCGTCGCTGCTCGGCCTCACTGTCCAGCTTGCGCTCGTCGACCTTGACCGCAACCAGCCGGTTCAGGGACTCTTGGCGCGCTTCCCAAACGATTGCGAAGCCGCCCCGTGCGATGGCGCGCCAATCCGCCATCCCTGGAATTTCCGGTGGAATGGGGGCAGCCACGCGAACCAAGATAGTTCCGACTCCCGCTGCCTCGGCGCTTATACCACGCGTCTTGCCGATAACGTCAGAAGTGTGAGTCGCAGCGTTTACGTCGCATCGCCTGAAGGCCTCACCGGCAAGTCGGCCGTAGCGCTTGGATTACTAGACGCGCTGACCCGTGAAGTGGGTTCGGTTGGCGTGTTCCGACCACTGACCACCACAAGCTCCAGCAGTGCGGACGTTGATCTCACTGTTGATCTTCTGGTGAACCAGCCCGGCATCTCACAGTCCTATGAAGAGGCGATCGGCGTTACCTACGACGCCGCCCGCCAGGACGCAGACGAGGCCTTGCACGTAATCGTCGAACGTTTCGGCCAGCTCACTGATCGTTTCGATGTGATCTTGGTCGTGGGCTCGGACTACTCCGACGTGACGACCGGAACCGAGCTGTCCTTCAATGCCAAGGTCGCAGCCAATCTTGGTTCACCTGTGGTACTGGTCGTGCATGGCCGGGAGCGGACTCCACAACAGATTCGCGCCGCCGCTGCCAGCGGAATCGCGGAGCTGAGGGCCAATCATGCGCGGACCGTGGCTGTGATCGCGAATCGTGTCGATCATGTTGCGGTAGAGGCGATTCGTAACGAGCTCGCCAAGCTTGGCGATGTTGTGACTGCTGCCATTCCCGAAAGCCCATTGCTTTCGGCGCCGACTTTCCGGGCGCTGGTTAAGGCTGCCGATGGTGAGCTCGCGCTAGGTAGCGAGGCCTGGATGGATCGCGAGGCTCTGAGTGTGATCGTGGCGGCGATGAGCCTGCCCCACGTCCTTGATCGACTTCTCCCGGATGTCACGGTGATCGCTCCCAGCGACCGTACCGATCTGCTTCCCGGCCTGATGCTTGCCCACCAGTCGGGCACGTTCCCGACACTCTCTGGCATCTTGCTCACCGGCGGATATGAGATCCCCGAGAGCATCCGGCGGCTGTCTGAAGGCGTCCAGCAGGACTTGCCGATCGCCATGACCAACCTCGGCACTTTTACGACGGCCGAGCGGTTGATGCGGGTCCGTGGGCCCATTACGACGGAGTCGAGTCGGAAGATTGAGACTGCCCGTCGGGTCTTTGCCGAGCAGGTTGATCAAGCGGCTTTGCTTGCGGCGATCAATGTTTCGGCCTCCGATGTCCGTACTCCGCTGATGTTTGAGTATCAGCTCGTGGAGCGCGCCCGCGCTGATCGGCAACGGATCGTATTGCCGGAAAGCGAGGATGATCGGATTCTCGAGGCTGCGGCGATCTTGCTCCGGCGCGGTGTCGCGAACCTGATCTTGCTCGGCGACGAGACCAAGGTACGGGCTCAGGAATCGGCGCTCGGTCTTGATCTTGACCAGGCATCGATCGTGTCGCCGCTGGATCCCGAACTGGTTGAGAAATTCGCGGCCGCGTACGCCGAAGCCCGAGCGCACAAGGGCATGACGCTGGAACGCGCACGGGACATCGTGACCGATATCTCCTAC
>DATDKX010000156.1:0-3648 GCA_036519615.1 Propionibacteriaceae bacterium | reverse complement strand
GATCTGCGACTCGATCAGGTCTGTGGCACGGCGAGCAGCCAGTTCGCCGTCGATCAACTTGTCGTCGCGGTAGGGATACGACAGCGGGGCACGGTAAACCTCGGGAGCGAATGGCCCGAAGCTGTGCTTATACGGCATGTTTTTTGCCGTCAGTGCCATGGCGAGGTTGGTTCGACCGTGGTATGCGTGGTCAAAAGCGACCACCGCCTGCTTCTTGGTGTACGCGCGGGCGATCTTCACCGCGTTCTCCACCGCTTCCGCGCCGGAGTTGAACAGCGCGCTCCGTTTCTCGTAGTCGCCCGGTGTGAGCTGATTGAGCTGTTCGGCAACTGCGACATAACCCTCGTACGGAGTGATCATGAAGCAGGTATGGGTGAACTGCTGCACCTGATCTTGGACGGCCGCCACCACCCGAGGCGCACTATTGCCGATCGTCGTCACGGCAATTCCGGATCCGAAATCGATAAGGCTGTTGCCGTCGATATCGACGACCACGCCGCCGCCAGCCTTGATCGCGAAAACCGGCATCGTGGTACCCACGCCCCTAGCGACGGCGCCGGTCTTGCGCACCATCAATTCCAGGGAACTGGGTCCCGGGATTGCGGTCTTGAGGATGCGGCGCTGCTCCAGTTCAGCCATGGAGAAAGTTTGCACCCAACTGGCCTTTGGGCTCGACCGCAGCAAATCCGCCTTAGACTGCGGCGTGATGCCGTTGACCGCCCAGCGCACCGACTCCTGGATCATGCGGCACGCACTTCTCGGCTATGTGCTGCTGGCCTTCCTCATCGCCTGGTTGTTTTGGGTGCCGTTGGCCGTGCTGTACCACGGAGACTCTGACCTTCAAACACCAAGCCGCTCCCCACTGGTCACCGCGCTGCAGACCCTCGGCGTGACGGGGGCGGTAATCGCCGCCATCGTCGTCACCGGCCTCACTCGAGGCAAGACGGGTGTCCGAAGGCTGTTCAGCAGTCTGAGGCGTTGGCGTGTGGGGCCGTGGTGGTACGCGGCGGCTTGTCTGCTGATCCCGGCCCTAACAGTGCTTGGCATAGGTATCCGAGCCGCGCTGGGTATCGATCTTGCGGTTCCGGAAGGCTCCGTCCTGGCTGGGAAAATCGCCGACATTGGCTGGATCGGCATTGCGGTGACATTTCCACTCTGGCTGTTTGTTGCATGCTTCGGCAGCCCGTTGCTTGAGGAGCCCGGCTGGCGTGGTTTCGCCTTACCGCAGATGCGGAAACGGATGCCGGCGGCGTGGGCTGCACTGCTGGTGGCGGCAATCTGGGGACTCTGGCACCTGCCGCTCTACCTTGCCCAAGACGAGAACCTCGCGGTCTCACTGAGCCTGATCACCATGCACGGGTTCTTCCTGGGCTGGCTGTACGTCAACACTCGCAGCTTGTTGATCGCCGTACTCGGCCATGCGTCGCTCAGCGTCGCGAACAACAGCCTTTCCTTGTCTGATCAAGGCGTTGTCCAGATCGTCCTGACCTTGCTGTTGTGCGTTGTGATCTTGGCGTTCTTTCGCGTAAATGACCTGCGGCCGCGACTGGACCTCACCAGGAACAAGCAAGGAGCCCGCCTCCAAGGACCCGCGTTCTAAAACGTTCCGTCAGGCTGGCAGGACAACCACGTGGCGGTCCGGCTCCTCGCCTTCAGACTCACTCGTCAGCCCAGCAGCCGCAACAGCATCGTGTACGACCTTGCGCTCGAACGGGTTCATCGGCGCCAGGGGCACCGGCTCATGAGACTCCTTGGCCTCGCCTACGGCATCGGCGGCTAGCGCCATCAACTCCTTACGGCGCTGCTCCCGGTATCCGGCAATGTCCAGCATCAGCCGACTGCGCTCGCCGGTCTCGCTCATCACGGCCAGCCGGGTCAGCTCCTGGAGCGCATCGAGGACCTCACCCTGGGCACCGACCAGAATGTGCGAGTCGCTGACGATCGATACATGGGCTCGGTCGCCCTCAATGTAGGTGTCGATATCTCCGTCCAGGTCGGCAATGTCGAGCAATTCCTCGAGATAATCCGCAGCGACCTCAGCTTCGACTTCGAGCGGACCTTCCGCCCCAGCGCTGACATCGCTGGATTCCACTAGCTCGGCATCGTCACCTGAATCACGATCAGCCTGCGGCTCGTCGGCCACCTGATCCCCCCATACTCTGAGCAAATTTCAGCACTCTGTTCAAACTTCAGCGTTTGCGTTGTGACCGAGTTTGTTTCTTTGGCTGCGGCCGCGGCTGTTGCCGGGCCACCTTGCTCGCCTTCTGACCGTTAGTATTCGGATCAGCCGCCTCAGGCGCCGGCTCCGGCTCGGCAACCGCAGCCAAGGCCACATCGGTCTTGCCCTTGGCCTTGCGACGCGCCTCCCAAGCGTCGTACGCCGGGGTGCCGGGTGCCGGGTTACGGCGAATCACATAGAACTGCTGCCCCATCGTCCACAGGTTGGAGGTAAACCAGTAGATCAAGACACCGACCGGGAAGTTGATGCCACCAACGGCGAAAATCAGCGGGAAGACATACAGCATGATCTTCTGCTGCTGCGCGAACGGTCCGGTCAGCGCATCGGGCGGCATGTTCTTGCGCATCAGCTGCAACTGCGTGATGAACAAGGTGATCGTCATGGCGAGGATCAGCACCAGCGTGACAATGTGCACGCTGGTAATGCCGTTCGCGAAGCCGACCTTCAAGAAGGTGTCGGAGATGCGAGCGCCGAAGATCGTGGCCTGGTTGAGCGAATTCAGCAGCTCAGGGTTGACCACCAGCCAGTGGCCACGGGGGATGCCGCGGGCGGCACCATCGAGCACCCGGAACAACGCCAGGAAGATGGGAAGCTGCAGCAACAGCGGGAGGCAAGATGCCAGTGGATTGGCGTTGTTCTCCCGGTAAAGCTTCATCGTCTCTTGACCGAGCTTCTCTCGATCGTGACCATGCTTCTTTTGCAGCTCACGAACCTTGGGTTGCAGCAGCTGCATGTTGCGCGAGGACTTGATCTGCTTAACAAATAGTGGAATCAAGGCAACCCGGATGACCACTGTCAAGAACATGATGGAGAAGGCCCAGGTCCAGCCGCTGTCGGCCCCGAATAGCGGCGAAAACAGCGAGTGGGCTAGCACGAGAATGCCTGAAACCACCCAGTAGAGCGGCTGCATGATCGCACTGCCGATGGCGATGAAGGGATCCCAAATCGACATCGGAATCAGCAGTAGTTCCATCAGCTCACACCTCGTTGCGACGCCAGCTCGGCAGCGTCACCCATTCTTCCTGCTCGTTGCGCCTGCTCCCGCATCTCTTCGTCGAATTCAGGGGTTCCCGGTACGGGGTCGTACCCACCCGCCGCCCATGGATGGCAGCGCAGCAGCCGTCGCAGCGCAAGCCAACTGCCCCGAGCGGCTCCATGTACCTCAACCGCTCGAAGCGCGTACGCCGAGCAGCTCGGGTAGTAGCGGCATACGTTGCCATAGAGCGGGCTGACCACCAGCCGGTACAGCTTCAGCAGACCAATGAGTGCGTACTTCATCGGCCACGGTGTTTCATCGGATCGGCTGCCGTCAGTCGGGACATCGCCTCATGCCAGGCAGATCCTAGATCTGTTGCCAGATCAGCGGCATCGCTCGCGGCCCGGGGCAACGCACGGACCACAACGCCGGT
>DATDKX010000155.1:0-2582 GCA_036519615.1 Propionibacteriaceae bacterium | reverse complement strand
TGGACCACGGCCTGACAATCGAGAATCGGGTACGCGCCGACCTGCTCAAGATCGCAAACGACCTGAAGCTGCCGCTGGTGGCGACTAACGACCTGCACTACACCCAGCAATCCGACGCCGCTGCGCATGAGGTGTTGCTCTGCGTCCAGACCGGCTCAACCATGGCCGACGGCAACCGGTTCAAGTTCGAGGGCGATCAGCACTACCTCAAGTCACCGGCCGAGATGCGGGCGCTTTTCGCTGAACTTCCAGAGGCCTGTGACAGCACGCTGGCGATTGCCGAGCGCTGCAACATCTCCTTCACCGAAGGCAACGGCACCTACATGCCGCGGTTCCCATGCCCCCAAGGAGAGACCGAGGACTCCTGGTTCCTCCATGAGGTCGAGGCCGGCCTGCATCGGCGCTATCCAGGCGGCATTCCCGATGAAGTACGCAGGCAGGCCGACTTTGAGACCAGCGTGATCATCTCCATGGGCTTCGCCGGCTACTTCCTCGTCGTTGCCGACTTCATCAACTGGGCCAAGGAGCATGGCATCCGCGTCGGGCCCGGCCGTGGCTCGGGTCCGGGCTCGATCGCGGCGTATGCGATGCGGATTACTGATCTTGATCCGCTGATGCACGGACTGATCTTCGAGAGGTTCCTCAATCCCGACCGCGTCTCGATGCCTGACTTCGACATCGACTTCGACGAGCGTCGGCGCGGCGAGGTAATCCGCTATGTCACTGAGAGATACGGCGACGACCGGGTCAGCCAGATCGTCACGTACGGGACGATCAAGGCCAAGCAGGCTGTCAAGGATGCATCCCGGGTGCTGGGTTATCCCTTCGGTGTCGGAGAGAAGATCACCAAAGCGATGCCGCCGCCGGTCATGGGCAAGGACGTGCCGCTTGCCAAGCTCTTCGACCGTGATCATCCCCGTTACGGCGAGGGCGGAGAGTTTCGCTCGCTCTATGAGATCGATCCCGACGTCAAAACCGTTGTTGATACGGCGAAGGACTTGGAAGGCCTGAAGCGGCAGTGGGGTGTGCATGCCGCCGGGGTGATCATGTCGAGCGATCCGTTGATCGACATCATCCCGATCATGCGTCGAGAGCAGGACGGCGCGATCATCACCCAATTCGACTACCCGACGTGCGAAGCGCTGGGCCTGATCAAGATGGACTTCCTTGGCCTGCGGAATCTCACCGTGCTCGACGATGCGATAGCCAACATCGCCCTCAACCGCGGCTTCGAGCTAGTACTGGAAGACCTTCCCTTAGACGACGCGCCAACCTACGCCCTGCTCAGCCGAGGGGACACCCTGGGGGTGTTTCAGCTCGACGGCGGGCCAATGCGTTCGCTGCTGCGGCTCATGCGCCCGGACAACTTCGAGGACATCTCCGCAGTGCTCGCGCTGTACCGGCCAGGTCCGATGGGCGCGGATAGCCACACGAACTATGCGCTGCGCAAAAATGGCCGCCAGGAGATAACCCCGATCCATCCCGAGCTGGCCGAGCCACTCGCGGAGATCCTCGACACGACTCACGGGCTGATCGTCTATCAGGAGCAGGTGATGGCGATCGCCCAGAAGGTTGCCGGCTTCACGCTCAGCCAAGCCGACAACATGCGGCGGGCGATGGGCAAGAAGAAGAAGGAAATTCTCGACGCGGAATTCGTGCCGTTCTCCAAAGGGATGCACGCGAACGGTTACTCAGACGGGGCGATCAAGGCCCTCTGGGACATCCTGGTTCCCTTCTCCGATTACGCCTTCAACAAGGCCCACACGGCGGCGTACGGCATGGTCTCGTACTGGACCGCCTCTCTGAAGGCCAACTATCCGGCGGAGTTCATGGCGGCCCTGTTGACCTCGGTGGCCGACGATAAAGACAAGATGGCCATTTACCTCAGTGAGTGCCGCCGGATGGGCATCCAGGTGCTGCCGCCTGACGTCAACGAATCGGCAGCGAACTTCACGCCGGTCGGCGCCGACATCCGCTTTGGCCTCACCGCGGTCCGCAACGTCGGACATAACGTCGTGGACGGCATCGTCGCCGCCCGCGAGGCGCATGGCAAGGCCGTGAACTTCCACGGCTTCTTGGACCAGGTCCCCCTAGTGGTGTGCAACAAGCGCGTGATCGAGTCGTTGATCAAGGCGGGAGCCTTCGAGTCAATGGGTCACTCGCGAAGGGCGCTAATGAGCATCTACGAGGCTGCGGTGGATGCGGTACTCGACCTGAAGCGCAACGAGGCGAACGGCCAGGATGATCTGTTCGGCGAGCTAGCAGAAACCGATCCGGTGCTTACCGGGAGCGTTCCCGACCTGCCCGACTGGGACAAGCGCACCAAGCTCGCGTTCGAGCGCGAGATGCTTGGTCTCTACGTCAGCGACCATCCACTACAGGGCCTCGAGCACATCCTCGCTGCCGAACGAGACATCGGCATTGGGGAGTTGCTTTCCGACGACGGCCCCCGCGAGAGCACGGTGACTATCGCGGGAATGATCACCAACATCACCCGCAAGACCACTCGACGCGGAGATATCTGGGCAGTGATCACTATCGAGGATCTGGAGGCATCTATCGAGGTCTTGCTCTTCCCGAGG